>NZ_JBSGCE010000073.1:0-42793 GCF_053601695.1 Nonomuraea sp. NPDC004702 | reverse complement strand
TCTTCTTGGTCGTTGAACCAACTACCGGAGACCTCTTCTTTTAACGATCAACGACACGCCCAACCACGTCGTGATCTTTCGAAACACGGCCTAGAAGAAACAGGCGTCCAGGAGAAGCAGGGCGTCTAGGAGAAGCAGGGCGTCTAGGAGAAGCCGGGCGGGCGTAGCGGCGGGTGGGCCGCCTGGAGCTGGGCGGCCAGGGCCAGCAGGTGCGGCTCGCCGCCCGGCGGCGCCACGAGCTGCACGCCGATCGGCAGCGCGCTGGAGTGCGTGGCGACCGGCACGGCCATCGCGGGCCAGCCGCACAGGTTCCACGGGCCCGTGGCGGGCGCGTACCTGACGTTGGCCAGCAGGTTGGGCAGGAGGCCGCGCCCGCCCCAGCGGTCGGCGCGCGGCGGCAGGGCGGCGAGCGCCGGCGTGATCATCACGTCGGCGTCGCCGAACCAGGTGTCGGCGCCGTAGCCGCTCCAGCGTTCGCGGCCGCGCCGGCCGTCCAGGCCGATCCTGGTGAGCACGCGGCCGGCGCGGGCCAGCGCGCGGGTGCGGCGTTCCAGTCCGTGCGGATCGAGACCGTCGGCGGCGGCTGCGGCCCGGCCGAGCCAGGTGGCCACGGCGGCGGGGCCGAGCCAGGCGGGCAGGCGGTGCGGATGCTCGACCACGGTGTGCCCGGCGTGCCGCAACGTCTCGGCGGCCGCTCGCACCGCCGCCTGGAACTCCCGGTCCACGGGCAGGCCCGGCGGCAACGGCTGAGGGGCGTAGGCCACCCGCAGGTCGAACGGCTCCGGGCTGTCCTGCGGCGGTTGCGGCTCCCACACCTCGTCGTCGTCGGCCCAGACCGAGCGCAGCATGCGCGGCTTCGGCTCGACCCGGTGGCCGGTACGCCACGCCTCGGCCAGCGCCGGGTCGGCGGCCAGGACGGACAGCGCGAGCGACAGGTCGGCCGCGGTCGTGGCGAGGGGGCCGTTCTCGGTGAGCCCGTCCCAGTCGTCGGCGGGCGGCGGGACCAGGCCCGTCCCCGGCTTGACGGCCAGCACGCCGCAGCAGGCGCCCGGGATGCGCAGCGACCCCATGCCGTCGTTGCCGAGCGCGATCGGCACCATCCCGGCCGCCACCGCCGCCGCGCTGCCCGAGGACGAGCCGCCGGCGGTGCGGGCGAGGTTCCAGGGGTTGCGCACGACGCCGTACGGGCTGTCGCCGAAGCCGACCAGCCCCAGCTCCGGCAGGTTGGTCAGCCCGACGATCACCGCGCCCGCCGCGCGCAGGCGGGCCACGGCCGGATGGTCCTCCCGGGCGGGCGCGCCGGACGTGGCCGCCGAGCCGCCGCGGGTGGGCTCGCCGGCCACCTCCAGGTTGTCCTTGACCGCCACCGGAACCCCGGCGAGCGGCAGGTCGGCCAGGTCGCGGCGGTCGCCCACGGCCCGCGCCTCGTCCATCGCCTGCTTCCTGACCAGCCGGAAGGCGCCCACCCGGGAATCCCGCTCGGAGATGCGGTGAAGGTGCTCCGCCACGACGGTCGTGGCCGTGACGTCGCCGCGCCGGACGGCCGCCGCGATCTCGATGGCGGTCCTGCCTGCCCACAACATGTCTAGAGTGTGCAGGTTTTCACTCTTCCTTGCGAGAGCTCCTGCCGGGCTCGCGCCCGGCCTCCTTCAGCGCCAGCCGCAGCGCGAACTCGATCTGCGCGTTGATGCTGCGCAGGTCGTCGGCCGCCCACTTGGCGATGGCGTCGTAGACGGCCGGGTCGAGGCGGAGGAGGAGCTTCTTCCGCTCAGGCATACAGACTGCCGGCGTTCACCACCGGCTGGGTCGCCCGGTCGCCGCACAGGACGACCAGGAGGTTGGAGACCATCTGGGCCTTGCGCTCCTCGTCGAGCTCCACGACCCCCTCGGCGGCCAGCCGGTCGAGCGCGAGCTGGACCATGCCGACCGCGCCCTCGACGATCCTGGTGCGGGCGGCCACCACCTGGCTGGCCTGCTGGCGCACCAGCATGGCCTGGGCGATCTCCGGCGCGTAGGCCAGGTGGGTGATGCGGGCCTCCAGGATCTCGATCCCGGCCAGCTCGGTGCGCTCGCGCAGCTCGGCGGTCAGCTCGCCGGCGACCTCGGCGCCGTCGCGCAGGCTGGTGCGCTCGGGCTCGTGCGAGTCGTACGGGTGGGTGGTCGCGAGGTGGCGCACGGCGGCCTCGGACTGGATCGCGATGTACTCCTCGTAGTCGTCGACGGAGAAGGCGGCCTTGGCCGTGTCGGTGACCTTGTAGACCACCACCGCGGCGATCTCGACCGGGTTGCCGTCGGCGTCGTTGACCTTGAGCTTGGCGGTCTCGAAGTTGCGCACCCGGAGGCTGATGCGGCGCTTGGTGGTGAACGGCGTCACCCACTGCAGGCCCGCCACGTTGACCGTGCCGACGTAGCGGCCGAGGAACTGCACGACCTTGGCCTCGTTGGGGTTGACCACGGTGAAGCCGGAGGCCACGAGCGCGAAGAGCACGATCCAGGCTATGCCGAGCGTCTTGATCGAGACCAGCGCCGCGCCGCCCAACAGGAGGAGGACAAGCAGGACGAGGAATCCGTTGACCCGGAAAGCACGACGTTCCATCGCGACTCCTTGCTATCGAAGTGATATCACCATGATAGCCATATAAACTCCATGCGCGTGAACGGATCCTCACTTGCCCTCCGCCAGCGCTCGCTGGGTGACCCTTCGATCGAGTTCCCGCTGTCCCCGCCGCTCACCAGGGGCTGCCCGCGCACCAGCACCGCCGAGATCGCCTATCCGGTCGAGGTCGTCTACGACTACGCGGGCGTCGACAAGGGGCTGTTCGACCAGGAGCCGGGGCCGGACATCGCGCGGTGGTCGCCGCTGCTGCCGTCCCTGGAGGCGCCGACGCTGGGGGAGGGCGGGACGCCGCTGCTGGAGTTCGACGGGATCTACGTCAAGGACGAGTCCCGGAACCCGACCTGGTCGCACAAGGACCGGCTGAACCGGGTGGCGGTCAGCGCGGCCCTGGCGGAGGGGGCGGCGGGGGTGGTGGTGGCCTCGTCCGGCAACCACGGCGCCTCGGCCGCCGCGTACGCCGCCCGCGCCGGGCTGCCGGCCATCGTGCTGGCCTCGGCGGACTCGCCGGCCGGCGTGCAGGCGTTCGTGCGGGCGTACGGGGCCAAGGTGTTCTCCGTGCCGGCGGAGGAGCGGTGGCCGCTGCTGCGGGAGATCGTGGACCGGCTGGGCTACCACCCGGTCAGCAACCAGACCGTGACCCACACCGGCCACCCGTTCGGCCCGGAGGGCTACAAGACGATCGCGTACGAGCTGTTCCTCCAGCTCGGACGGGTGCCCGCGGCGGTCTTCGCGCCCACCGGGTACGCCGAGCTGCTGTTCGGGATGTGGAAGGGCTTCACCGAGCTGCGGCTGCTCGGGCTGTCCGGGGACGTGCCGCGGATGTTCTCCTGCGAGCCGGCCGCGGGCGGCCCCAACGCGCGGGCCCTGGCCGAGGGCTCACCCGCGGCGGTCGTCGAGCTGGGGGCCAGCCGGGCCTACGGGATCGCGGGGTCGGTCGGCGGCCACCGGGGCGTGCTGGCGGTGCGCGACAGCGGCGGCGAGGCGGTGCTCGTGACGGACGACGAGATGCGCGCCGCCCAGCGGGACCTGGCGCGGCAGGGCATATGGCAGGAGCTGTCGGGGGCGGCGGGCCTGGCGGGCTACCGGAAGCTGCGCCGGGACTTCGACGGGCCGGTGGTGTGCGTGGGCACGTCGAGCGGGTTCAAGGATATGGGGGTGGGCGAGGTGACCCATCCGGTCCGCACCGGTTTGACGGTGGCCGACCTGACGGACTGACCGCGCCCGGTCTGTCAGGGCTTGAGCAGGATGCGCAGGGGGCCGAGGGTGGTGAAGCCGTGGGCGAGAGCGGCCGACGGGTCGCTCTCGTAGCCGACCAGCGGGCGGCCGGGGAACAGCTCGGCCGCCATCGCCACCGTGCCCTCCCAGGCGGCGGACTCGTCGCAGCCCGAGGCGAAGACGTTCGAGACGCCCGTCACCGCGCCGCTCGCGCTGAGCGCCGCGCCGCAGACCACGTCGGCCCCGATGCGGCCGCTCACCAGCCGCACCTGCGGCTCGTCGAGCAGCGCGGGCGGGAACAGGCCGGGCGCGCCGCCGGAGAAGCACGCCTGCGCCCACTCCTCCAGCGCCCTGGGGTCGGCGGCCACCTCCCACACGATCGGGTCGCCGGTGGCCGCCCGGAGGGGACGCTCGGGCGCGCCGGGCGCGGGCCGGGCGATCCACTGGGCGGTGAACAGCACGTCGAAGCCCGGCAGGTCGAGCGTGCCGAAGCTGTCCTTGACCGAGGCGCCCGAACCCGCGTCGATGTGGCCGAGCACGTCGGCCGGCCCGGCGTCGGGGGAGAGCGTGACGGCGTCGGGGTACAGGACGGGCGTCCTGGCCGGGTTGGTCCAGGCGAGCGGCCCGAAGACGCCGGGACGGCCGTGCGCCCGGCACATCGTGTCGCACCAGGCGGCGTTGTCGCGGACGGCTTCGTCGATCAAGGTCTGCTCCGGTTGACGCGGCGGGTCGGCGGCGCGGTGAGCGGATCCTCCGGCCATGGATGCTTAGGGTAGCGGCCCCTCATCTCGGCCCGTACGGACCGGTAGCCCTCGCGCCAGAACGAGGCCAGGTCGGCGGTCACCGCCACCGGACGGCCCGCCGGGGACAGCAGGTGGACCAGCAAGGGGACGCCGGCGATCCGCGGCGTCTCCTCCCAGCCGAACAGCTCCTGCAGCTTCACCGCGAGCACCGGCTGCTCGCCGGAGTAGTCGATCCTGATCTGCGAGCCGCTGGGCACCTCGACGCGTTCGGGAGCCACGTTCTCCAGGCGCTCGCTCCACGGGATCAGGCGGCGCAGGGCGGCGGCCACGTCGATGCGCTCGACGTCGGCGCGGCGGCGGGCCCTGGACAGCTCCGGCTCCAGCCACAGGTCGGCCAGGGCGATCAGGTCGTCGGTGGCGGGCCACGGGGGGCCGATCGCGCGGTGGGCGAAGGTCAGGCGGTCCTTGAGGTCCTTCGTCTGTCTCGTCCAGGTCAGGAGGTCTTCGGTGCGCAGGCCGTGCAGGATGGCGGGGCGTACGTCGGCGTCCTTGAGCGGCGTGGCGGACAGCTCGATCGCGCCCAGGCGCTCGACCACGCGGGCCGACACGTCGCCGCGCCGCTCGCCCGGCGGCACCCGCCAGGCGACCTCCTCCTCGACCGTGACGGGCAGGGCCAGCCTGGCGATCTCCTCGTCGATCACCACGGCCTGGCGCACCCGGGCCGAGGCCGAGCCCGTGGGCCGGTCGGCGACGGCGATCGCCAGCCACGGCGCGGTGGACAGCCTGGAGCCCTCGGCGAGCTGGGCCTGCGTGCCGGACGCCATGAGATAGCCGCCGCCGCGCCGCCGCGCCACCCGTTCCGGGAACGCCAGCGCCACCGCCATCCCGGCCAGCGCGTCGTCACCCACCTCGCGCACGTCCGGCCCCTGGCCGCAGGCGCGGGCGAGGCGCCTGGTCTCCTGGCGCCAGCGGGCCGCGAAGCCGGTGCCGCCGCCGCGGGCCGCACGCCAGACCTCCGCGAGGTCGTCGCCCGCGTCCCTGGGCAGCTGCTCCGACAGCAGCGCCACCACCTCGGCGGCCCGCGGGCCGAGGTCGAGCAGGGCCCTGGCCAGGCGGGGATGCACGCCGGCGAGCGCCATGCGCCGCCCGCGGCCGGTCACCCGGCCGGCCTCCAGCGCGCCCAGCGCCTCAAGGGTGCGGACGGCGGCCGCCATCGCGGCGGGCGGCGGCCGATCGAGGAGGGCGAGGCCGACCGCGTCCGCGTCGCCCCAGCAGGCCGCCTGGAGGGCGAACCCGGTCAGGTCGGCCAGCGCGATCTCCGGCCGCGCGTGGTCGGCCAGGCGTTCGTGCTCGGCCGCCGTCCAGCAGCGGTACACGGCCCCGGGGGCCTCCCGCCCGGCGCGGCCGGCCCGCTGGTCGGCGGACGCCTTCGAGACCCGGACCGTGGTGAGCGAGCCGAGCCCCCTGGCGTGGTCGGTACGGGGTTCGCGAGCCAGCCCCGAGTCCACCACCACGCGGACGCCCGGCACCGTCAGGCTCGACTCGGCCACCGACGTGGCCAGCACGACCCGGCGGCCGGCCCCGGGCGACAGGACGGCGTCCTGGACGCGGGCCGGCGCCTGACCGTGCACCTGGAGCACGTCGAGGTCGCCCAGCATCCCCGCGACCCGGGCGATCTCCCCCACACCGGGCAGGAAGCACAGCACGTCGCCGTCGCGCTCGGCGTACGCCCGCCGGACGACCGAGGCCACGTGCGACAGCAGCGCCGGATCGACGCGCAGGCCGTGGGGCGGCGCGACCGGACGCTCCGGCGGCGCCCACACGGTCTCCACGGGATGGGCCGTCCCCGAGGCGGCCACCACGGGCCCGCCGATCAGCTGTGACCAGGGGGCCGCGTCGGCGGTGGCCGAGGTGGCCAGCAGCCGCAGGTCGGGGCGGAGCGTCTCGCGCACGTCGAGCAGGAACGCGAGGGCGGTGTCGGCGTCGAGATGGCGTTCGTGGCACTCGTCGAGCACGACCGCGTCGACCCCGGCGAGCTCCTGGTCGCGCTGGAGCCGCTGGAGCAGCACGCCGGTGGTGACGACCTCGACCATGGGGTTGGCCCCGGTGTGCCGCTCGCCGCGGATCGTGTAGCTGACGCCCATGCGCCGGGCCGCCGCCCGGACGGCCAGCCGCCGGGGCTCGGCGACCAGCACCCGCAGCCCGGTTTCGGCCAGCGCCAGGGGCACGACCGTGGTCTTGCCCGTGCCGGGCGGCGCGGTGAGCACCGCCGTGCTGTGGCGCTCCAGCGTGGCGAGCAGCTCGGGGAGCGCGTCGTGGATCGGCAGCCGGTCAGGCGGGGGCATGCGAGGCCGACAACACGGAGTCGAGCAGGCCGGGGAAACGTGCGTCGAGGTCGTCGCGGCGCAGGCTGATGTACTTGAGCCGGCCCTCCTGCTTGGAGACGATCACGCCGGCCTCGCGCAGCGAGCGGTAGTGGTGGGACGCCGTCGACTTGTGGACGCCGAGATGGTCGCCCGCGGCGGTGCACGTCATCTCGCCGAGGGTGGCCAGGCGGACCACGATCTCCAGCCGGACGGGGTCGGCGAGCGCACGCAGGACCTCGGTGAGCTGGATGTCCTCCTTCGCGGGGTGCGGTAGCAGGCGCATGGTGGCACCCTACCTCGCTCTGATTGTTTGACAACTATCCAACTGTGATGACAGTTTGATGCCCGTCCAACTAATTGGCTGGAGGTTCCATGAGTTCCCGGCTCTACCCCCTTGCTGCCGGAAATTTCGCCATCGGTACTGGCATGTTCGTCACCGCCGGGCTGCTCACCCCCATCTCCGCGGACCTCGGGATCTCCACGTCCGCCGCCGGGCAGCTCATGACCGTGTTCGCCCTGGCGTACGCGCTGCTGTCCCCGTTGCTGGCCGCGCTCACCGCCCGGCTGTCGCGCAAGCGGCTGCTGCTGCTGGCGCTGGCCGTGTTCGTCGCGGGCAACGTGCTGACCGCGCTGGCTCCGACGTACCCGCTGGTCATGGCCACGCGGGTGGTGGCCGCGGCCGGGGCGGCGATGTTCACCCCGACCGCCTCGGGCGTGGCCAACGCGCTGACCTCGCCCGAGCGGCGCGGGCGGGCGCTGGCGCTGGTGATGGGCGGGCTGAGCGTCTCCTCGGCCGTCGGCGTGCCGCTGGGCACCTGGCTGGGCTCGGTCTCGGGCTGGCGGGCGACGATGTGGCTGGTCGTCGGGCTGGGCGTGATCGGCTTCGCCGGGGTGGCGGCGCTCGTGCCGGACGTGCGGGTCGCCGTGTCGGGACGGCTCGGCGAGCGCTTCGCGCCGCTGGCCGACCGGCGGGTGCTGGTGGTGCTGGTCACCCAGCTGCTGATGTTCGGCGCCGGGTTCACCGCCTACACCTACATCGGGTCGCTGTTCGACCTGCCGCTGCCGGCCGTGTTGTGGGCGTGGGGGCTCGGCGGCATCGTGGGCAACCAGCTCGGCGGGCGCCTCACCGACGCCTACGGGCCGCGCAGGATGGTGCTGATCGGCCTGGCCGCCTCCACGGTCTTCCTGGCCCTGATCCCCGTCGCGAACCTGGCCCTGCCCATCGCGCTGGTCTGGGCGCTCCTGTGGGGCGCGCTCGGCTGGCTGGTCGCGCCGGCCCAGCAGTTCAGGACGGTGGCCGCGGTGCCGGACAACGTGCCCATCGGGCTCGGCCTGCTGTCGTCCGCCCAGTACGTCGGCCTGTTCGCGGCCGGCATCGCGGGCGGCGTGGCCCTGGACGCCTACGGCCGGGCCGGGGTGGTCGTGCTGGCCACCGGGCTCGGCGTGGCGGCGCTGCTGTTCACCCTGGCGACCTACCCCCGGGCGGCGGCGATCTCGTCGAGCGAGAGCGTGCCCGTCAGGTAACGCTGGACGTTGGGCGCGGTCAGGGCCGCGACCTGGCCGGCGGGCAGCGAGGCCAGCGGATCGAGCCGGAGCATGTAGCGGATCATGGCCAGGCCGAGCAGCTGCGAGGCCGCCAGCAGCGCGCGGACCTCGGGGTGGGCGCCGGGCAGCCGGCGGGCGATCGGGGCCAGCAGCTCCCGGCCCAGCAGCTCCTTCAGCAGCGCGGCCGTCGCCGGGGTGGCGGCGGCCGCGTGCAGCACGGCCGAGAGCCGGGGGCCGTGCCGCGGGTCCTCCCAGAGCTCCAGGTAGCGGGTCACCAGCCGCTCGCCGATGCCGGACGCGTCGCCGTCGAGGGCGCCGACCATCAGCGCGACCGGCATGCTGGCCTTGATCGCGGCCTCGAACAGGCCGTCCTTGTTGCCGAAGAAGTGCATCACCAGCGCCGGATCGACGCCCGCGGCCCGCGCCACGGCCCTGATCGTGGTGCCGCCGTAGCCGTGGGCGGCGAAGGACTCCATCGCCGCCTCCAGGATCTCCTGCCTGGTCTGCGGGTTTCCCGGTCGTCTTCCGCGTTCGTCGGCCATGGGGCTATTCAACCACGTGGAATTCATCTACCCTCGAATTCAACATCGATGAACTCATCAGGTGGTGAAAAATGCGCAGGATCATTGGCCTCGTGGTCGGGGTCGCGCTGCTGGGGATGGTGTTCGCCGGGTCGTTCCTCGGGGCCTTCCGCGCGCCGGAACCGCACGGCGTGCCCGTCGCCGTCGTCGCGCCCGCCGGGCAGGTGCGGCAGCTCCAGAGCGGCATCGACGGGCGGCGGCCGGGGGCGTTCACGCTGAGCCCGTACGGGTCGGCCGAGGCCGCGCGGGCCGCGCTGCTGGAGCGGGAGGTGGACGCCGTGCTCGTCCCGGGGGAGGGCAGGCTGGTGGTGGCGAGCGCGGGCGGCCGCACCGGCGCCACGGTGATCACCGCCGCCTTCCAGGGGGCCGCGCAGGCGCAGGGCCGCACCCTGGAGATCGAGGACGCCGTCCCGCTGCCGCCCGGTGATGCCGGCGGCATCGCCGGCATGTTCTACGTGCTCAGCGTGCTCCTGCCGGGGATCGCGCTGGCCGTGCTGCTCGCCCGGGTCGCGCCGGGCCTGGGCGCGGCGGCGCGGACGGGCGTCCTGGCCGGGGGCGCGCTGGTGACGGGCACGGCCGTCGCGTGGCTGGCCGACGTGGTGTTCGGCGCGCTGCCGGGCAGCTTCGTCCCGCTGGTGGCGGTCTCGGCGGGCATCGCGCTGGCGGTCGGCCTGGTGGTCGCCGGGCTGGTCAAGGTCATCGGCACGCCGGGGGTGGGGGTGGCGGCGCTGCTGTTCGTCCCGATCGGGCTCCCGGCCAGCGGCGGGCCGCTCGGCGCCCGTTACATCCCCGAGTGGTACGCCGCCGTCGGCCGCGTCCTGCCCGTGGGCCCGGCCGCCGAGGCCGTGCGCAACACGGTGTTCTTCGGCGGGGCCGCCCTGTGGACGCCGGTCGGGGTGCTGGCGCTGTGGGCGCTGCTCGGCCTGGTCCTGCTCGCCCTGCCCGGCCGCCGGGCGCAGCCGGCCCCCGCCACCCCGCGCACGCCGGTGGCGGTCTGATCTTCTCCGCCTCGGAGGTGACCTGCGGTCGCCCCGCAGGCGGACGACGGGTGGCGGCGGCGGCACGTACCGTCGCCGCCATGTTCAGGAACCAGGTGACCTTCCGCCGCGTCGCGGCGGGCACGTTGCTCATCGCGGCCCCGCTCCTGCAGTTCGTGGCCGTCGTCATCGACCCCGGCACGTGGGGCGACTCCCGCGAGGCGGTCAGCTACGGCGACAACCCCGCGCTGGCCCAGGCGGAGTCGGCGCTCTACCACTGGAGCTGGATGCTCATGGGCCTGGCGGCCGTCGCCCTGGTGCACCTCACCAGGCGCAAGGCCACCGTGCTCGGCCACATCGCCGGGGCGGCGACGGCCATCGGCTACATCTCGACGTCGGCCCTGCTGATGATCGACCCCGTCGAGTGGTGGCTGGGCCGGCACAACCCGCCGGAGCAGGCGCAGAAGATCCTCGACGAGATGCTGAACCTGCCCGGGGTGATCTTCGGCTTCCAGATGCCGTGGATGTTCTTCGCCGTGCTGGGCCTGCCGCTGCTGGTCGTCGCCGTGTGGCGGGCCGGGTTCGTCGGCTGGTGGGTGCCGCTGCTGGTCTTCGTCGGGTACGTCGTCTCCTTCCCCATCGAGTACGGCCCCGTGACCGTGCTGTTCTGGGCCCTGCCCGTCGCCGGCCTCGGCTGGACCGGCCTGAAGGTGCTGCGCATGGGCGACGAGGCGTGGGCGGCCTACTACCCCTCGCCCGCCCTCGACCGGACGACCGTCTCGGCCTAGGCGGCCGGGATCAAGCCCGCGGTGACCGCCAGGATGACGAGGAAGCCGAGCAGGATGCGGTAGATCACGAACGCGGTGAACCGGTGGGTGCTGATGTACTTCAGGAACCAGGCCACCGCCGCGTAGCCGACGGCGAACGAGATCAGCGTCGCCAGGATGGTGGGCCCCCACGCGGGGGCCTGCCCCTCGCCGATGTCCTTCAGCTCGAACGCCCCGGAGGCCAGCACGGCGGGGATGGCCAGCAGGAACGAGTACTTGGCGGCGTCCTCGCGGCGGTAGTCGAGCAGCAGGCCGGCCGTGATCGTGCCGCCCGAGCGGGAGACGCCCGGGATGAGGGCCAGCGCCTGCGCGAAGCCGTAGACGATGGCATGGGTGAAGCTGAGGTGTTTCTCCAGCGTCAGCTTGTTGCGCGCGGTGCGGTCGGCGAACCACAGGATGCAGCCGAAGACGATCAGCGTCGTGCCGACCACGCGCAGGTCGCGGAAGACGGTCTCGATCTGGTCCTTGAACGCCAGGCCCAGCACGCCGATCGGGAGCGTGCCGACGATGACGTACCAGCCCATGCGGGCCGCCCAGTGGCCGCGCAGCTCCCGGTCGAACAGCGAGCGGACCCAGGTGGAGATGATCTCCCACAGTTCCTTGCGGAAGTAGATGAGCACCGCGGCCTCGGTGCCGAGCTGGATGACCGCCGTGAAGGCCGCCCCCGGGTCCTGCCAGCCGAAGAAGGCCGAGACCACACGGATGTGGGCGCTGGAGGAGATCGGCAGGAACTCCGTGAGCCCCTGGATGAGCCCCAGCACCACCGCTTCGAGCCAGCCGATCACGACTACACCTTCCGGTTACGGGAGTGACCAGGGTGAGGTTAGCGGAAACGGGGGCCGCGCAGTTGCCCGCCCAGCAGGTTGAGCAGGCCGGGGGAGGGCCGGCCCGTCCTCAGCGTCCGGCCCACGCCGCGGCGTTCGCCCTGGCGTAGTCGGCGAAGTCGCGGGCCGGACGGCCCAGCGCCTCCCGGACGCCGTCCGCCACGTGGGCGTTACGGCCGTCCAGCACCTCGGTGAACAGCCCGGTCAGGCCCTCGGCCTCCTCCTTCGGCACGCCCGCCGCCACCGCCCCGGCCACGTACTCCTCCGGCGTGACCTCGATGGAGGTGATCGTGCGGCCCGTGGCCTTCGACAGCTCGGCCGCCGCGTCGGCGAACGTCAGCAGCCTCGGGCCGGTGAGCTCGTACAGGCGGCCCGCGTGGCCGTCCTGGGTGAGGGCGGCCACGGCCACGTCGGCGATGTCGTCGGCGTCCACGAACGGCTCGGGCACGTCGGCCACCGGGATCGCCAGCACGCCGTCGAGGACCTGGTCGAGGAGGAAGCCCTCGCTGAAGTTCTGCATGAACCAGCCGCAGCGCACGATCGTCCAGTCGAGGCCGGACTCCCGCACGGTCCGCTCGCTCGCCTCGGCGCCCGGCTCGCCCCGGCCCGACAGCAGCACCAGCCGCCGCACCCCGGCGTCCGCGGCGAGCCGGGTGAGTTCCAGGACGTCCTCGTACGCGCCGGGCAACGCCAGGTCGGGGTAGTAGGCCACGTACACGGACTCGACGCCGTCGAGCGCGGCGGCCCAGGTGGAGCGGTCCGCCCAGTCGAAGGACGGCGTGGCCGAGCGGGAGCCGATCCGCACGGGAAGGCCGAGAGAGGTGAGCCGGTCAGCGACACGGCGGCCGGTCTTGCCGGTTCCGCCCAGAACCAAAATCGTCATGCATCTAGTAAGCCGTCATACCCATAAGACTCTCCATGGTTGAGAAGCGCGTTGCCATATGCGATCGTCTAGCCCATGGATCAGCTCGCGGCATTGCTCGACGGACCGAGAGCGCGGAGCGCCTTCCTGCTCCGGTCCATCCTCGACCCGCCGTGGTCGATGCGCATCCAGGACGAGGCCCCGCTCACGCTGGTGGCCCTGGTGTCCGGTGAGGCGTGGGTGCTGCCGGACAAGGGCGAGCCGGCCCGCCTCGAACCCGGGCAGGTGGCCATCCTGCGGGGGCCGGAGCCGTACGTGGTGGCCGACGCCCCCGGCACCGCGCCGCAGATCGTCATCCACCCCGGCCAGCGCTGCACCACCCTCGACGGCGAGTCGCTGTACCAGTCGATGGACCTCGGCGTGCGCACCTGGGGCAACGACCCGGCGGGCGGCACCGTGCTGATCACCGGCACGTACACGCTGGAGGGCGAGGTCAGCAGGCGCCTGCTCGACGCGCTGCCGCAGCTCCTCGTGCAGCCCGGCGGGCCGGTCATCGCGCTGCTCGGCGCCGAGATCGTCAAGGACGACCCGGGCCAGTCCGCGGTGCTCGACCGGCTGCTCGACCTGCTGCTGATCGCCGTGCTGCGGTCATGGTTCGCCACGCACGAGGCGCCCGCCTGGTACCGCGCGATGGGCGACCCGATCGTGGGCAGGGCGATGCGGATGTTGCACAACAACCCCGCCCACCCCTGGACGGTCGCCGCCCTCGCCACCGAGGTGGGGGTCTCCAGGGCGGCGCTGGCCAGGCGGTTCACCGACCTGGTGGGGGAGCCGCCGATGTCCTTCCTCACCGACTGGCGGCTCGCGCTCGCCGCCGACCTGCTGCGCGAGCCCGACGCCACGATCGGCTCGGTGGCCAGGAAGGTCGGCTACGGCAGCCCGTTCGCGCTCAGCGCGGCCTTCAAGCGCGTACGCGGCGTCAGCCCTCAGGAGCACCGGGCCGGAGCGTCGAGGTGAAGCCCCTGCTGCTGCTCGACGTCGACGGCGTGCTCAACCCGATGGGCCGCCCGACGCCCGACTTCCGGCGCTACCGCTGCACGATCGGCACCGAGGTCTACACCGTGCACCTCAACCCCCGCCACGGCCGCCGGCTGCTCGACCTGGCCCTGACCACCGGCGCCGAGCTGGTCTGGGCCACCACCTGGGAGCAGCACGCCAACGAGTGGATCTCTCCCAGGATCGGCCTGCCCACGCTCCCGGTCATCGCCATGGGCCCCGAGCGGACCCGTACCGAGCACGGCGAGATGTTCAAGACGCCGCACGTCGCCGCGTACGCCGGTCGGCGGCCGTTCGTGTGGTTCGACGACCAGGTGTGGGCGCAGGACGAGCAGTACCTCAGGGTCGATCAGGGTCTGGAGAATTTCCTGTTGATCCACGTCGATCCCAGACATGGACTGACCAGGGAACATCTGGGCATGGCTCATGAGTGGCTGACCCTTACAGGGTTTTCTCAGGGTCCCTAGCGGGATATCGGCGGCACTGCTGTCCGTTTTACCGGTAGGTCATCACGACACGGAGGAACAGCATGTACCGCTCAAGGGAGCACAGGATTCTGGCCGGCGTCTGCGGCGGGCTCGCCGACAAGATGGGGCTGCCCCCGACCCTCGTCCGCATCCTCTGGCTGCTGCTGTCGCTCATCCCCGGGCCGCTCTGGGTGGTCTACGTCGCCATGTGGATCCTCGTCCCGGAGGAGCCGAGGGGCTACTCCCACTGACGCGTCCGCCGGCTCGCCGAACCACCGCGTGAGCGCCGCCTCGGCGGGCTCCGCGCAGGGTTCGGCCCAGGCCACGTAACCGTCGGGCCGCACCAGCAGCCCGCGGTCGCCGGGCAGCACGTCCACCCGATCGGCCCAGCGCGCCCCCGCGGCGAGCAGGGCCGGGTCGGAGGTCACGAGCAGCCCGCGCCCGTCGTCCAGCCGCGGGCCCTCGGGCATGAACGCGCCGACGAGCGGGTTCGGGCCCGTCGCGTACCGCACCGACACCGCGCTCACGTCCTCGGCCAGCATCCTGTTGGCCTCGGGGACGGTCATGAGCTGGGCGAACAGGTCGCGCAGCCGGGTCGTCCCGGCGTCCGGCGCGGCCAGCTCGACCTGTTGCAGGGTGTTGGCCAGCACGGCGGCGGCCACCGGATGCCGTTCGGCGTGGTAGCTGTCGAGCAGCCCGGCCGGGGCCGTCCCGCGCACCGCCAGGGCCAGTTTCCAGGCCAGGTTGACGGCGTCCTGGAGGCCGGTGTTCATCCCCTGGCCGCCGAACGGCATGTGCACGTGGGCCGCGTCGCCGGCCAGGAACACCCGGCCGGCCCGGTAGTGCTCGGCCTGCCTGGCCGCGTCGGAGAAGCGGGACAGCCAGGTCGCCCCGGTGATCTCGGGGGCGGCGTCCCCGAGGTGCCGGCGCACGCTGGCCGCGAACTCCTCGATCGTCACGGGCGCGTCCCTGTCCGGGTGCACCCGGCCGTGGTCCACGGTCAGGATCCTGGTCGTGCCGTCGGGCCGGACGAACGGCCACTGGAACAGGCCGTGGCCGGTGCGGACCCAGCCGGTCGGCGTGCCGCCGGCCACCGTGACGTCGCCGACGTAGGCGGCCAGGGTGGCGGGGGTGCCGGGGAAGGCGATCCCGGCCAGCTTGCGCACCGTGCTCCGGCCGCCGTCGCAGCCGACGAGCCAGCCCGCCCGGTACGCCGTGCCGTCGCCGGTCTCGACCGTCACGCCCGACCCGTCCTGCGTCAGGCCGGTCACCGCCCGGCCCCGGACGATCTCCGCGCCCAGTTCCAGCGCCCGCGCCTCCAGGATCTCCTCCACCCGCGACTGCGGGACCAGCAGCCCGTACGGGTGCGGGGTCCGCGTGGCCGTCAGGTCGAGCACCCGCATGCCGGCGAAGTGCTGCAGGTCCAGGCGGGGCGCGTCGCCGAGCCGGTCGAGCAGCCCGCGCATGGCGAAGGTGTCGACCGAGCGGGGGTGCAGGTTGAGCGCCCTGGACAGGCCGCTGGGGGCGGCGAGCCGTTCGAGCACGAGCGTGCGCACGCCGCGCAGGCGCAGCTCGCAGGCCAGCATCAGCCCGACCGGCCCGGCCCCGGCGATGACGACGTCCATCCACGTCTCCTTATCAACGATAAATGCTTATCAGTGATAAAGCCTTATCTTTGATAAGTTGTCAAGCGTGGAACGGCGGACGGCGGTACGCGCGGCCCTGCGGCTGCTCAACGAGGTGGGCATCGACGGGCTGACCACCCGCAGGCTGGCCGACGAGCTGGGCGTGAAGCAGCCGGCCCTCTACTGGCACTTCAAGAACAAGCAGGAGCTGCTCGACGAGATGGCCGAGGAGATGCTCGCCGACACGCTGGGGCGTCTCGACGTGCCCGAACCGGGTCAGGAATGGGACAACTGGCTCATGTCCCGCGGCCGGGCGATCCGCGGCACGCTGCTGTCGTACCGGGACGGCGCGCTCGTGCACGCCGGGTCCCGGCCCACGCCGCGCCGGCTGGCCGAGCTCCCGGCGCTCATCAGGCCGCTGACCGAGGCGGGTTTCACCGGCGAGCAGGCGGTCAGGGCGCTGATCGCGGTCGGCAGGTTCGCCCTCGGCTCGGCGATCGACGAGCGCGGCCCGGCCGTGCCGCTCGACGCGCGGCCGGTGGAGGACCCTGACGGCGACTTCGAGTTCGGGCTGCGTGCGCTGGTGTCCGGGATGCGTCTTATCCTCGAAGGATGAGGGCAAGGCCGCTGACACTTCTGCAGGACGATCTGGTCGACTACGACACGGCGATGGAGCGCATGACCGACCTCGTCGGGCAGCGCCAGCGCGACGAACGGCCGGACACGCTCTGGCTGCTCAGCCACCCGCCCGTCTACACCGTCGGCCGGCGCACCCCCGCCGAGCACCTGCCCGACCCCGCGCGCGGCATCCCTGTGCTGGAGACCGGGCGCGGCGGGCAGCTCACCTACCACGGCCCCGGCCAGCTCGTGGGCTATCTCATCGTCAAGCTCGGCGAGGACGAAGGGATCGTCGACTACGTGCGGGAGGTGGAGCTGCGCCTGGTCGAGGCGCTGGGCAAGCTCGGCCTGCCCGCCGAGCGGCGTGACACCCCGCCGGGCTCGGAGCTGCTGACCGGCGTCTGGACGTCCGCGACCGGCCGCAAGATCATCTCGATCGGCATGCGCCAGAGCAGGGGCGTCACCAGCCACGGGTTCGCGCTCAACGTCGACGGCGACCTCACGCCCTGGAACTGGGCGGTGGCCTGCGGCATGCCCGACGTGGACATGACCTCGCTCAAGCGCGAGCTGGGCGACATCACCATGCAGGACGTGCGGCCCGCCGTGGCCGCCGCCTTCGAGGCGTCCTGACCGCTCAGCGGGGAGTGGTCAGCCCGGCCACGACCATGTGCTTGAGCAGGTCGTAGCTGTCGTCGAGCCGCTCGGGCAGGCCGAACGCGCCCGACGCCTCCAGCACCGCGAACCCGTGCGCCGTCGCGCGCAGGCAGCGGGCCGCGTGGATCGCGTCGGAGCCTTCCAGCCCGTAACCGCGCAGCGCCGCGAGCATGATGCCCATCAGGCGCTCGCCCGACGCCCGCATGCCGGGGTGCGGCTGCTGGATGACCATCGCGTAGCGGTGCGGGTGGCGGGTGACGTAGGCGCGCCAGGCGTCCATGAGCGCGCCGACGGCCTCGTCGCGGGAACGGCCCAGCACCGCCTGGGCCAGTTCGCCGGTGATCTCGTCGGCGATCCGCACCGACAGCAGCTCGCGCAGCTCGGCCAGGTTGCGCACGTGCTTGTACAACGACGGCGTCGCGACCCCGGCGCGGGCCGCCAGCGCCGAGAGCGTCAGGGACTCGGGCCCGTTCTCGTCCACCAGGCACACCGCCAGGTCGACGACCGTGTCCTGGGACAACGCCGCCCTAGGCATGCACGCGCCCCTTGACGAACGCCAGCACCTCGGCGGCCACCTGGGC
Organism: Nonomuraea sp. NPDC004702; assembly: GCF_053601695.1. NCBI lineage: Bacteria > Bacillati > Actinomycetota > Actinomycetes > Streptosporangiales > Streptosporangiaceae > Nonomuraea > Nonomuraea sp. NPDC004702. The sequence goes on along the minus strand of NZ_JBSGCE010000073.1, from coordinate 25,235 downwards.
CGGGAACTGGGCGTGCGGGTAGTGGCCCGCGCCCTCGAGCATGGCGATCCGGCCGCGCCCGGCGGGCATGGCGGCCACGATGCCCTCCGCCTCGGCGCGCGGGTCGGCCCAGTCGGGGTCGAGCGTGCCCATCACGACCAGGACGTCGCGGGTCAGGTCGGGAAGCCGCGCGCCGGCGTCGGTGGGGGGCACCTGGCCCATCTTGGAGACCACGGCCATCCGGCCGGGCCGGCGCAGGTCGGCTTCGAGCGCCGCGATGTGCTCCGCGTGGTCGGCGGGCCTGACGCCCGGCATGGCGTGGTCGAGGTACTTCTTCCACAGGCCGATGCTGCGCAGGAGCGCCGCGCCGAGCAGCAGCATGGCCCCCTTGCGATGGCGGGCGTTGCGCAGCAGGCCGCCGCCGTCGATCTTCTGCACCCGGGTGAACGGGCCGATCTCCACCACGGCGCTGACCAGCTCGGGCGCCTGCGCGGCGGCGATCGTGACGGCCCCGCCCGCGAACGAGTGGCCCACCAGGACCGCCGGGCCGCCCAGGTGGCGGACCAGCGCGAGCAGGTCGCCCGCGACGTCGGTGCGGGTGTAGGAGGGCCAGTCGCGGCTGGACTCGCCATGGCCGCGCAGGTCGGGGGTCGCCACCCGGAAACCCGCCGCCACCAGCTCGGGCACCAGGAACCTGAACGACTGCCGCCCGACGCCCATGCCGTGCGCCAGCACCATCAGCGGCCCTTCGCCGGTCACCTCGTAGGCGAGCTGTCCACCCTCGACCGTCAGGAACTCCGTCATGTCCAACCCCTCTCGGCTAACTATTATAGCTATAAAGCTAAAGCGTTTAGCCAAGCGGTGTCAAGCAGCAGAAAGGGCGGGCACGGCCGGATCGGCCGTGCCCGCCCACAGGGTGCTCAGGAGATCGGCACCTCGTCGATCGTGCGGCGCGGGCCGGTGAACCAGTGCTTGGCCGACAGGCTCCACCACAACCAGATGCCGATCAGCACGACGCCGACCGCGATCGGCGCGTAGTTGACCGACGTCCAGGTGAAGTCCTTGTTGCCTGGCACGCCGGCCGGGGAGAACGGCATGACGAAGTAGATCGACACGATGACGATCTCGACGCAGGCGATCCAGCCCAGCACCCGGTACTTGCGGCCGAGCGTCCACGGGCCGGGACGGAAGGCGTCGCCCATGCGCAGGCGCAGCCAGATCGGGATGAGGAACGCCAGGTAGAGGCCGATGACCGCGATCGACACGACGGCGTAGAAGGCGACCGGGGTCGTCGAGCCGGCCGGGGCGTACAGGGCGGGCAGGGTGATCAGGGCCGCGATCAGGCAACCGGCCAGGATCGCGTTGACCGGGGTGCGGTTGCGGTCCACCTTCGACCACAGCCGCCAGCCGGGCACCGCGCCGTCGCGCGAGAACGCGTACGTCATGCGCGACATCGAGGTCACGCAGCTCATCCCGCAGAAGAACTGGCCGATCGTGGAGATCGCGAAGATCGCGGTGGCCAGCGGGGAGGAGAGCGCGGTCTCGAAGATGGCGCCGACGAAGCCGGACTGCTTGTTGATCTCGTCCACGTTGGTCGCGGCGAACAGGAACGCCAGCAGCAGGATCCAGCCGCCGATCGCCGAGTAGAAGATCGACTGCCACAGGCCGCGGGCGGCCGTCCTGGCCGCGCCCTGCGTCTCCTCCGACACGTGGGCGCAGGCGTCGAACCCGGTGATCGTGTACTGGGTGAGCAGGAAGCCGAGCGGCAGCACGTACAGCCAGAAGGGCACGCCGCCGTCGCCGTCGCCGAAGCCGGAGTTGTTGATCGTGCCGCCGAACACGAAGCCGAGCGACTGGTGCTCGGACGGCGCGAACACCAGGATCGCCACGATGACGACCGCGCCCGCGACGTGCCACCACACGCTGATGTTCTGCAGCAGCGAGATGAGCCGGTGGCTGAAGATGTTGATGAGCGCGTGCAGGATGAGGATGATCACGAACAGCAGGAACGCCTGGGGGAGCGTCCCCTCCCACGCGCCGCCGGTCAGGCGGCTGATCGTGATGTTGAGGAACGTGGCGCAGCCGTAGTCGACCGACGCGGTGACCGCGATCAGGCCGATCAGGTTGAGCCAGCCGGTGAACCAGCCGTGGATCGGCTTGCCCATGGTGGCGGCCCACCAGTAGATGCCGCCCGCCGTCGGGAACGCCGAGACCAGCTCCGACATGCAGAAACCGATGATCAGGATGAACGCGGAGATCAGCGGCCAGCCCCACGAGATGGCGATGGGGCCGCCGTTGTTCCAGGCCTGCCCGAAGGTCGTGAAGCAGCCGGCGAGGATCGAGATGATGGAGAAGGAGATCGCGAAGTTGGAGAAGCCGCTCCAGGTCCGGGCCAGCTCCTGCTTGTAGCCGAGCTCGGCGAGTCGCCTGGAATCCTCTTCGAGTGACATGAGGTCTCCCTGGGGGGCGCGGAGGACGCTCTGTTTGGTCTAGGTCTAGACCATTTCTTCCCCAGGGACAAGGCGTGACAGATGAGTTTCGTCGTGGTCAGGAGAGAGCGTGTCCCGCCGGGCCGACGTCGAGCACGACCTTCCCCGTGACCGTGCGGTCGAGCTGGGCCGCGGCGGCCTCGTCCAGGCGGTCCCATGGCACGCGGCGGCCGATCTCGACGGTCAGGTCGCCCGCGGCCACGAGGCCGAGCAGGAAGGCCAGGTCGGGGCCGGGGGAGCTGACGTCGCCGAAGGAGTTCATCGAACGGGCGGGGCCGAGGGAGAAGGTGGAGCCGGGCGGGAAGACGGCCGGCTGCCCACCGGCCCAGCCGACGCTCTGGAGGTTGCCGCCCGGCTTGAGCAGGCCCCAGGCGGCCACCAGGGTCGGGCCGCCGACCAGCTCGATCACGACGTCCACGGGGGCCACGCCGTCCAGGGCGGTCACGACGTCCACGTCCGGGCCGAGGGCCTTGGCGCGGGCCGGAGAGCTCACCGAGGCGACGACGTGGGCCCCGGCCAGCCTGGCGAGCCGCACGGCCAGCGTCCCGACCGAGCCGGACGCCCCCGTCACGAGCACGCGCGATCCGAGGGAGACGCCGGCGGCGCGTAGAGAGCGCAGGGCGGACAGGCCCGACATCGGCAGGGCGGCGGCCACCGCCAGGTCCACCCCGTCGGGCACCACGGCGAGCGAGCCGGTGTCGAACGCCGCCCGCTCCGCCCACGCCCCCGCCCCGAACGCCGCCACCCGCGCGCCCTCGGCCGGGCCCGTGCCGTCGGCGGCGGGCCGCAGCACCACCCCGGCGGCGTCGTAGCCGAGCACGACGCCCTCCGGCAGGCGGTCCATGTGCCGCAGCTCGCTGAAGTTGACCGACGTCCGCCGCACCTCGACGAGTGCCTGCCCGGCCCCCGGAACGGGCTCGGGGACGTCGGCGAGCCGCCCCACGGCCCCGGGGCCGACCACCAGTGCGCGCATACGAGATCCTCCCGCCATCATGCGGACCGGCGGTCCGCTTCGTTGCCGGGATACTATGGGGACCGATAGTCCGCTTGCAAGGAGGGGCCTTGGTGCGATCAGACGCCACCCGCAACCGGGAGGCGATCCTGCGGGCCGCCGAAGAGCTCCTGGACGCCCACGGCGCCGAGCACATCTCGCTCGACCGGGTGGCCGCGGCGGCCGGGGTGGGCAAGGGCACGGTCTTCCGCCGCTTCGGCAGCAGGACCGGCCTGTTCCAGGAGCTGCTGGCCGAGCGCGCCGCCGCCCTGGCCGAGGCCATCGAGACGCCCGGCTCGCCGCTCGGGCCGGGGGCGCCGCCGCGGGAGCGGCTGCTCGCGTTCCTGGACGAGCTGGCCGGGCTGGCCGAGCGCAACCTGGCGCTGTTCGCCGCGCACGAACGGGCCTGCGCGGCCGACAAATACCGCGACCCCACCTACCTGCGGTGGCACGCCCACGTGACGGCGCTGGTCGCGGCGGCGGCGCCCGGGCTCGACGCCGAGTTCGCCGCCCACACGTTGCTGGCCTCCTTCGACGCCGACCTCGCCCGGCACGTGATGGCCGAGGGCGGCGCCGACCGGCTCAGGGCCTCGGTGCGCGGCGTCGCCGAGGCCCTCCTGCGCGCCTGACCCCACCAAGGGGCCGAGGCGGCCTCGGGCCAGGCCCGGGCCGGGCTCGGGCCGGGCTCGGGTCGGGCCGACGCGGCCGCAGGCCCGGGCTCGGGCCGTTGTGCCGGGCTAGGCCGAGAAGGCGTCCGTGGCGGCCTGGCAGAAGGCCTTGAGGTCGTCCGGTTTGCGGCTGGTGACCAGGGTGTTCGGGCCGTCCGTGCAGACCACGACCTCCTGGTCCTTCCAGGTCGCGCCGGCGTTGCGCAGGTCGGTCTGCAGGCTCGGCCAGGACGTGAGCGTACGCCCGCGCACGACGTCCGCCTCGACCAGCGTCCAGGGGGCGTGGCAGATGGCGGCCACCGGCTTGCCGGTGTCGAAGAAGGCGCGCGCGAACCGGACGGCCTGCGGCACCGTGCGCAGGAAGTCGGGGTTGGCGACGCCCCCGGGGAGCAGCAGGGCGTCGAAGTCGCCGGGGTCGGCGTCGTCCACCGTGGCGTCCACGGTGAAGGTGTCGGCCTTGTCCAGATGGTTGAACGCCTGGATCTTCCCGGAGGACGTGGAGACCAGCCGGGGCGTGCCGCCCGCCTGCTTGACCGCCTTCCACGGCTCGGTGAGCTCCACCTGCTCGACCCCTTCGGGGGCGACCAGGAACGCGATGGTCTTGCCGTTCAACATGACTGTCCCTTCGTTTTCGCCTCCCCTATCCGGACACCGGGGAAGTATGCACTCCTTACCCTGGGGGGGTATAGAGTGGGCTGCGAAGCCTAGAGAAGAGGAGTTCGGGCATGGTGATCACCGCGTACCAGGTCGAGGGCATGACCTGTGGCCACTGCGTCAGCTCGGTGCGGGCCGAGGTCGGCAAGGTCGACGGGGTCCAGGCCGTCGAGGTCGACCTCGCGGCCAAGGAGATGGTCGTGACCAGCAGCGCGCCGATCGACCAGGCCGTCATCGAGTCGGCCGTCGTCGAGGCCGGCTACGAGCTGGGCGGCGGCCGCGAGCTGCTGCCGCAGGCCGGGTCGTGCTGCGGCTCGGGCGGCTGCCACTGACCCCTCAGGGGGATCGGCGCCGGGCCCACAGGGTGTGCGCGGCGCACGCGGCGGCCGCGCCGACGGCGTACCAGAGCAGGTCGGGCGGGTTGAAGGTGCTGCCCAACAATGGCCGCAGGACTGCCGGGATCTCACCGAGCTGGGCGAACTCGATCGCCCAGCTCAGCCCGCCCGACACCGTCGCGGCCACCCACGGCCGCACCCGCGGCAGCGCCAGCACGACGAGCGCGTAGATCAGCACGGTGTAGAGCGCGTCACCGGCGTATTTGGGCACGGGCCCGTCCCACAGCACCCGGACGCCGAGCCCGGCCACGACCGTCGCGACGGCGGCGAGGAGAACGGGCAGGCGGGGCACCCGATCACGGTAGCGCCAAGCCTACTGAAAATTTACACCGCAAAAGGAAACGAGAATGAAACAATTTTCCGCGACTCGTTGACACGCGGTCTCCGTATGGTGTGCCTTCATCTACACAGGAATCCCCCGCCTGAAGGTGAGGCATCATGAGGAAATGGTTCGCACGCCTGGCTGTGCTGGGCGTAGCGCTGTTAGTGGCCGGCCAAGGCGCCACGGCGGCCCAGGCCCAGGAACCTGCGGCGGGGAAGAAGATCCTACGCGTCGGCGCCACCCAGGCGATGGACTCCATGAACCCGTTCCTGGCGGTCCGGCTGGTCTCCACCGCGATCCAGCGCACGATGTACGGCTTCCTCACCGTCCCTGACTCCAAGACGCTCCAGCCCAGCCCCGATCTCGCCGAGTCGTGGACGACGTCCGACGACGGGCTCACCTGGACGTTCAAGATCCGCAACACCAAGTGGTCCGACGGCCAGCCGGTCACGGCCGAGGACGCCGCCTGGACGTTCAACAAGATGATGACGGACGAGGCGGCCAAGACGGCCAACGGCCCCGCCGTCGAGAACTTCGAGAGTGTCACCGCCAACGGCCAGGACTTGATCATCAAGACCAAGGCCCCGCAGGCGTCCATGCTGGAGAACCCGGTCCCGATCATGCCCAAGCATGTGTGGGAGAAGGTCACCGACATGGCCAACTACGAGGCGGAGACGTACCCGACCGTGGGCAGCGGCCCGTACATCGCGGTCGAGCACAAGAAGGACCAGTACGTCAAGCTGCAGGCCAACCCCAACTACTGGCGGGGCAAGCCGAAGGTCGACGAACTCCAGTTCATCTTCTACGACAACTCGCAGGCCGCCATCGCCGGGCTCAAGAAGGGCGACATCGACCTGCTCGGCCGCATGACGCCGCCGCAGTTCCAGGCCATCGGAAACGACCCGAACATCGAGGCGTGGAACACCCAGGGCCGCCGGGCCGCGTACCTGCAGATCAACCACGGCGCCACGACCACCGACAACAAGCCCATCGGCGACGGCCACCCGGCGCTGAAGGACCCGAAGGTGCGCCAGGCGCTGCACTTCGCCATCGACAAGCAGAAGCTGGTCGACGAGGTGCAGAGCGGCCTGGCCAAGCCCGCCGACGGCTCGATCATCCCGCCCATGTACAAGGACTTCTTCTGGGAGGCCACGGGCGACGAGAAGGTCACCTACGACGTGGCCAAGGCGAACAAGATCCTCGACGACGCCGGCTACAAGAAGGGCGCCGACGGCGTCCGCACGATGCCCGACGGCAAGCGCAAGCTGGAGTTCCGCTTCAGCATCCACACCGACGAGCCGATCGAGGACAAGCTCGCCGAGTACCTGACCGGCTTCTTCAAGGAGATCGGCGTCACGCTGACCACCCAGAAGCTCGACTCCAGCAAGTTCACCGAGGAGACCGGCGTCACGGCGCTGTTCGACATCGCGATCAGCGGCTGGTCGGTCAACCCCGACCCCGAGGAGATCCTGGCCACCCACCTGTGCAGCCGCAGGCCGGCGCCGGGCGGCGAGGGCGGCGGCACCGAGTCGTTCTACTGCGACCCGACCTTCGAGAAGCTCTACCAGGAGCAGCTCAAGGAGCTCGACCGGCCCAAGCGCGCCGAGATCATCAAGCAGATGGAGCAGCGGCTCTACACCGACGCCCCCGTCATCGCGATCTACTACCCCAACGACCTTGAGGGGTACCGCAAGGACCGGATCACCAGCATCACCCCGATCCCCGAGGACAAGGGCCTGCTGTACGGCGGCAGCGGCTACTGGCCGTTCTATACGGCCGACGTCAAGGCGACCGCGGCGGGCGGCTCCGGCGCGGGCGGCGACTCCGGCTCCAACACCGGCCTCATCGTCGGCGTGGTCGGCGGCGTGGTGGTCATCGGCCTCGTGGCCTTCCTCCTGACCAGGCGGCGCAAGAGCGCCGCGGACGAGCGCGAATGACCACACCGCTCGAAGCAGCAGAGCCCGCCGCCGTCCAGGCGGCGGGCCCTGGTGAGGACCGCCCCGCCCGCCGCGGCACGCTGAAGTACGCGTTGTCGAAGGTCGGCGGGGCGCTGTTCAGCATCGCCGCGGTGATCGTCGGGACGTTCTTCGTCTTCCGCCTGCTGCCCGGCGACCCGGTGCGGAACCTGGCGCAGGGCCGCAACATGACCCCGACGCAGCTTGACGCGGAACGTCACCGGCTCGGTCTCGACAAGCCGGTGATCGAGCAGTTCTTCGACTTCGTCGGCAAGACGCTCAGGCTCGACCTGGGCACGTCGTACGAGTACAAGCGGCCGGTGCTCGACCTCATCGGCGAGCGCATCGGCCCGACGCTGCTGCTGGCCGGGACCGGTCTGGTCATCGCGGTCAGCCTGGGCATCTGGCAGGGCACCAGGGCCGGATGGCGGCGGGGGAGCCGGTTCGACCGCTTCTCCACCGGTCTGTCGCTGGTGTTGTGGTCGGTGCCGACGTTCTGGCTCGGCCTGCTGCTGATGATGGTGCTGGGCGTGGGCATCGGCCCGATCCCCGGCATCCTGCCCTTCCGCGGCATCGAGAGCGTCGACGCGCCCGACGGGTTCGCCTACGTGCTCGACGTGGCCTCGCACATGGTGCTGCCGTGCCTGACCCTGGTGGCGGTGATCTACGCCCAGTACCTGCTGGTCATGCGGTCGTCGTTGCTGGAGGAGGTCAGCCAGGACTACGTCACCGTGGCCCGCGCCAAGGGCCTGCGCGACGACGAGGTACGCCGCCGCCACGCGGTGCCCAACGCCCTGCTGCCCACGGTGACGCTGGTCTTCATGCGCATCGGCTTCGTGGTCGGCGGCGCGGTCACCGTGGAGACGATCTACACCTGGCCGGGCCTCGGGCAGCTGTTCTACCGGGCGGTCCGGGTCCCCGACTTCACGCTCATGCAGGGCACGTTCATGCTCATCACCGTGGCCGTGATCCTCATGAACACGCTGGCCGACTTGCTCTACCACGTTCTCGACCCGAGGGTGAGGTCGGCATGACGAGTGTCGCTGCCACGCGCAGGCGGCAGGCGCTGACCAACTTCTGGACCGACTTCCGCAAGCACCGCGCCGGGGTGGCCGGGATGGTCGTCCTGCTGGTGGCCGTGGTGCTCGCGCTGGTCGCGCCGCTGTTCATCGACGAGGGCGTGACGAGCGTGATCGACGCGCCGGGCGAGAAGTTCCAAGCCCCCGGCCTGGACTTCCCCTTCGGCACCGACGAGTCGGGCCGGTCGATCCTGCTGATGATCTGGTGGGGCTCGCGCGCCTCGCTGCTCATCGGCTTCCTCGCCGCGCTGCTCAGCATCGTGATCGGCATGGTCATCGGCATCGCCGCCGGGCACTTCGGCGGCTGGCTCGGCGGCGCGCTGATGCGGGTCACCGACTGGTTCCTGGTGCTGCCCTCGCTGGTGACCGCGCTGGTGCTGGCGGCCATCCTCGGCGGCAGCACGTTCACCATCATCATGGCGATCGGCGTCACCACCTGGCCGTCCACGGCCCGGCTGATCCGGGCGCAGACCTTCGCCGTCGAGGCCCGGCCCTACATCGAACGCTCCAAGGCGCTCGGCGGCGGCCACTGGCACATCACCACCCGGCACGTGCTGCCCAACGTGGCGCCGCTGCTGCTGGCCAGCACGACGCTGGAGGTGGCCAGCGCGATCGTCACCGAGTCCACGCTCGCCTTCCTCGGCGCCAGCGCGAACAAGACGTCGTGGGGCACCATGCTGCGCGGCTCCTACGACTACGGCGCGGCCAACGAGGGCGCGTGGTGGTACATCATCCTCCCCGGTCTGGCCATCCTCGTGGTCGTCATGGCGTTCACCCTCGTCGGACGGGCGCTGGAGGCCGTGCTGAACCCAAGGCTCAGGAGGGCGGCATGAGTCTCCTCGAACTGGACGACCTGTCGGTGACCTACCGCATCGCGTCGGGCGAGGTGCCCGCGGTGCGCGGCGTGTCGCTGACCCTCGACCCCGGAGCGGCGCTCGGAGTCGCCGGCGAGTCGGGATCCGGCAAGTCGACGCTGGCCATGGCGCTGCTCAGGCTCCTGCCCAAGAGCACGCGCGTCGGCGGCCGGATCCTGCTCGACGGCGACGACGTCCTCACCATGAAGTGGGGACGCATGCGGGCCGTGCGCTGGGCCGAGGCCTCGATCGTGTTCCAGGGCGCGCAGCACGGACTCAACCCCGTGCGCCGGATCGGCGAGCAGATCGCCGAACCGCTGCTCGTGCACGGCCTGGCCAAGCCGGACGGCGCCCGCAAGCGCGTCGGCGAGCTGCTCGAACAGGTCGGCCTGCCCGCCTGGCGGGCCCGCAGCTACCCGCACGAGCTGTCCGGCGGTCAGCGGCAGCGCGTGATGATCGCGATGGCGCTGGCCTGCTCGCCGCGCCTGATCATCGCCGACGAGCCCACCACCGCGCTCGACGTGATGGTCCAGGCGCAGGTCCTGACGCTGATCAAGGAGCTGATCGCCGAGCACGGCATCTCCCTGATCATGATCTCGCACGACCTGTCGGTCCTGGCCGACGTCTGCGACCAGCTCGCGGTCATGTACGCCGGCCGGGTGGTCGAGCACGGCCCCTCCCGCGAGGTGTTCCACGACGCCCGCCACCCCTACAGCCGGGCGCTGGCGGCCGCGTTCCCCACCGTGGGCGACCCGGTCTCGCGGCTGGCCCCCAAGGGGCTCGGCGGCGACCCGCCGGACCCGATGCAGCTCCCGACCGGCTGCGCGTTCCACCCGCGCTGCCCGGTCGCGCTGGACGAATGCGCGGGCCTCGACGTCGAGCTGTGGCCCGCCGGTCCCCGCCACGCCGCGGCCTGCGTGCACGTACGCTCCAAGGAGGAGGTCGAGGCTTCATGACCGAGACGCAGACCGCGGCCGAGACCGTCTCGACGGGCAAGGGCGCGCTGCTGGAGGCCCGTGACCTGCACGTCGCGTTCTCCTCGCGGGGCCGCAGCGCCCGCGCCGTCGACGGCGTCAACCTGGCGATCGGCCAGGGCGAGATCGTGGCCCTGGTCGGCGAGTCGGGCTGCGGCAAGACCACGCTGGCCCGCACGCTGCTCGGCCTCGAACGCCCCACGTCCGGCGAGGTCCGCTACGACGGCAACGCGCTGAACTACGGCTCCAAGGCGCTCCGGTCCTACCGCCGCCAGGTCCAGCTCGTCCTGCAGGACCCGATGGGCTCGCTCAACCCCCGCCAGACCGTCTACGAGGCGGTCGCCGAGGGGCCGCGCATCCACGGCCTGCCCGACGAGGAGGAGATCGTGGCCTCGGCCCTGTCCAGGGCCGGGCTGCGACCGCCCGAGCGGTTCTTCCTGCGCTACCCGCACGAGCTGTCCGGCGGGCAGCGGCAGCGGGTCGTGATCGCCGGCGCGCTCGCCCTCGACCCGAAGGTGCTGATCGCCGACGAGCCCGTGGCCTCGCTCGACGCCTCCGTGCGCGGCGAGATCCTGGCGCTGATGCTCAAGCTCAAGACCGACCTCGGCCTGTCGGCCCTGGTCGTCACCCATGACCTCGGCCTGGCCTGGAACATCGCCGACCGGGTCGCGGTCATGTACCTGGGGCGGATCGTCGAGTCGGGGCCGGTGGAGCAGGTGCTGACGGCGCCGCGGCATCCGTACACGCAGGCGCTGATGTCGGTGCTGCCGGAGTCGCCCGAGCGGATCGTGCTGACCGGCGAGCCGCCGGACCCGACCAGGGTGCCGGGTGGCTGCCGGTTCCATCCCCGCTGCCACGTGCTGGCCTCCGGCCGCGCGGCGGAGGCGGGCGTGGACGCGGCCTGCCGGTCGCAGGCGCTGAGCATCCTGCCCGCGGTCCCCGACGCCCAGGCCGCCTGCCACTACGCGGCGGTCACCGGGTAGCTCACCCGCGGAACGCGTCGGCGTGCTCGCGCGCCCACTCGGCGAAGTCACGCGCGTCCCGGCCGGTGATCTCCCGGACGGTCGGGACGACCGTGTAGCCGACCTCCGGCGTGTTGCCCAGCGCGCCGACCAGGAACTCGATGGTCTGCTCGCCCATGCCGTCGGCGCGCCACTTGGCCCGCGCTTCGTCCACGGTGAGCTCGACGAAGCCGACGTCCCTGCCGACGGCCTCGGCCAGGACGGCGACCTTCTCCCGCAGGGTGATCGCGCGGGGGCCGGTCAGCACGTACGTCCGGCCGCCGTGGCCGCCCTCGGTCAGGACCTTCGCGGCCACCGCGGCGATGTCGCGCTCGTGCACCAGGGCGCTCAGCCGGTCGCCGAACGGCTCCTTGATGACGCCTTCCGTCCTGATCGTGTGCGCCCACCACTGGAGCGTGTTGGCCATGAACTCGACCGGGTGGAGCAGCGTCCACTCCAGGTCGGTGGCGGCGAGCGCCTGCTCCAGCTCGCCGTCCTCGCGGCCGCCGAGCACGGTGACCCGGCGCACGCCCGCCCTGACGGCCAGCTCGACGAGCCCGGCGCCGTCGGGCAGCGGGGCGTAGTCGTCGCCGGCGAAGTTGATGAAGTGCACTGCGGTGACGCCCTCGAAGGCGGCGGCCAGGGAGGCCGGCTCGGCGAGATCGCCGCCGACGACCTCGACGCCCTCGGGAAGGGCGGCCTTGGCGGGGTTCCTGGTCAGCGCGCGGACCTTCTGGCCGGCCTGGAGGAGCTCCTCGACGACGAGGCGGCCGACGGTCCCGGTGGCACCGGTGACGAGGATGGTCATGTGAACCCCACTTCTTTCGGAACGGAACGTTCTGCTCTTACTATAGCAGAACGGAACACTTCATTCCGAGTAGTTCTTGAGCCGGATCGCCACGGCCGCCCGGTGGATCGCCCCGGCGATCCGTTCGACGACCTTCTCCTTGCCCGGCAGGTACGGCAGCAGCCTGAGCATCCTGAGCTGGAACCACAGCGCCAGCCGTGAGCCCATCACCATGCCCCTGACGTTCACCGGGCCCAGCTCCTGGTTGACCCGGACGAACTCCCGCATCTCCCGCTCGTAGCCCGCCGCGCCGCCGCCTTCGGCCAGCTCGCCCGCCAGCACGTACGCGCCCACGATCGCCAGGCTCGTGCCCTGTCCGGAGGCCGGCGAGGCGCAGTAGGCGGCGTCCCCGAGCAGCACGACCCGGCCCTTCGACCAGCTGTCCATGTGCACCTGGCTGACCGAGTCGAAGTAGAAGTCGTCGGCGTCGCGCACCGCGCCGAGCAGCGCCGGCACCTCCCACTCGACCCCCGCCATGGCCTCGGCCAGCAGGTCCTTCTGGCGGCCGGTGTCGCGGTGGTCGTAGGACAGCGGCTGGGAGGCCCACATGAACAGCGCCTTGGCGGCGTCGTCCTGGCGGGTGCTGTAGACGTTGGCGGTGCGGCCGGGGGCGGCGTGCACGGCCTCCTCGCGGTCCAGGCCCAGGGTGTTGGGCACGGTGGAGATCGAGACGTAGTAGCCCAGGTCGCGGACGAACTGGGCGTCCTCCCCGAACACGATCCTGCGGATGTTGGAGCGCATGCCGTCCGCGCCGACGATCAGGTCGAACCGGCGGGGCGCGGCGTGCTCGAAGGTGACCAGGCCGTCGTCGGAGACGGCGGTGACGGAGTCGCCGAAGAGGTATTCGGCGTCGTCGCGGGTGAGGTCGTACAGGAGCTCGTTGAGGTCGCCGCGCATGATCTCGACGTCGTCGCCCGCGCGCCCGCCGAACAGGTCGGCGTCCATGGTGGCCACCCGGCGGCCCTTGCGGTCGTAGTGGGTGGCGACGCGCATGCCGGTGCTGCGGGCGGTGACCGCGTCCAGCAGGCCCATGCGCCCGATCACGTCGAGGGCGGCGCCGCGGATGTCGACCTTGTAGCCGCCGGTGCGGACGGCCGGAGCGCGCTCGACGACGGTGACGGTGCAGCCGTGGCGGCGCAGCCAGTAGGCCAGCGAGGTGCCGGCGATGCTCGCGCCGGAGATCAGGACGTTCTTCATGCCGAGAACAGTACATCTGTCTCAGACGCTTGTCTAGGACGATGTTTTCAGACGTTCGTGTTAACGTCTGGGCATGGGAAACAGGGAAGACCTGCTGGCCGGGGCGAAGCGTTGCCTGATCGAGAAGGGCTACTCGCGTACCACCGCGCGCGACATCGCGACCGCGTCGGGCGTGAGCCTCGCGGGCATCGGCTACCACTTCAAGTCCAAGGACGCGCTGATGAACGAGGCGCTGTTCGAGGTGATGCAGGAATGGGGCGACGACCTGGCGCGCACGCTCGTCGCCGACACCGAGGAGGGCGCCTCACCGCTGGAGCGGTTCGAGGCGGCGTGGGACCGGGTGGTGGAGTCGTTCGACCGGCTGCGGCCGCTCTGGATCACCCAGCTTGAGCTGCTCGGGCAGATCGATCACGTGCCGGAGCTGCGCGAGCAGCTCGTCCCGGCGATCAAGGGCGCGCGGCTGGGGCTCGCCGAGCTGTTCCAGGACGTGCGGGCGGAGACGGACCCCGAACGGGCCCGGCTGGTGGGCTCGCTGTACCAGGCCATGCTGACGGGGTTCCTGGCGCAGTGGCTGCTCGACCCGGACAGCGCGTTGTCCGGGCGGGAGGTGGCCGAGGCCCTGCGCCTGGTGGTCGGGTCGTGAAACGGGCCGGGGGCTAGAAGGCGCTTATCGTGGCGGGGGCGCGTTCGGCCCTGCTGAGGGTGCGGATGACGGCGGTCGCGCCGTGCCGGTGCACCGCCAGGCGGGCCAGCAGCTCCACGACCGGCTCGTTGATCGACGGCGGCAGCTCCGGCGTCTCGACGCCCACGCTGGCGGCCAGGTCGTCGGAGTGCACGACCAGCTCCATCACCCTGGTGAGCAGGAAGTCGTCGAGCCGCAGCGACCAGCCGGCCCACGGCAGGCGCACGACCCGGTCCGCCGGCTCGGCGGGCAGCTCGGCCAGCAGCCGGTCCAGCAGCGCCTGCGTGCGCTCGACGAGCGCGGCGTGCCCGTCCGCGGCGGCGGCCTGGCCGCCCACCCGGACGCTGACGTTGCTCTCGTGGTCGAGGCCGGCCTGCACCCACGGCGACCTCGTGTAGTGCTCGATGAGCGGGATCGGCGCCCCGGGTTCCTCGCCGGAGTCGAGCACGTCGATGACCCGGACGATCTGGTGGGCCAGGTGCCCGGCCAGGCCCGCGACGCTGAACTCGGTCAGCGCGCTGGGCTTGTCCCACGCCGCCCGGACGGCCGGGTCACGCAGCAGCGACATCGCCGACGCCGCGGCCACCAGATAGGACTGCCTGATCTCCCCCATATGCCGCCCTTTCCCCGGTTCAGGTGGTAACTCGGGGCCAAGACTATCCCTCGGCGATCCGCGGAGGGCCGCCGTCCTGCCCACTGAGACGGGGGCGGGCTCAGGTCTCGCCGGGGCCCTCCGCCAGCACCTTCCCGATGGCCGACCGGACGAAGGCGCGGGTCAGCCTGCCCCTTCTGAAGCGGCTCAGCACCGGGCGCGGCGTGCCGTACCGGCGGGCGCGCACGTCGGCCAGGACGGCCTCCGGCGCGCCCATCCCGGCCAGCACGTCCAGGGCCTCCCGCTTGGTGATCAACCGGCCCTCCCGCAGCGTGACCGAGGCTCTGGCGACGGTCAGCACGCCGAGGTCCACCCAGACGTCCCGCAGCCAGCGCCGCCGCCCTCGGGTCTTGTCCAGCCAGAACTCGCGCAGGTCCGTACGGACGAAGTCGGCCAGCACGGCGTCGGATACGGCCGGCAGGAGCTCGGCGGGCGGCGGCCCGTGCAGCACGAGCGGGGCCGTGTGCAGCTCGCGGCGGGTCACCGCCGTCACCGGACGGCGGAAGATCTCCTCGTGGGCCCACGTCACGTGCTCGACCCGCGGGTCCGCCAGCTCCTCCAGCGGCAGGTAGGAGCAGTGGAGGAGGTCGGCGAGCGGCAGGTCGAGCCCGCGGTGCAGCCCCTTGATCCGGCGCCACTGCTCCATCGTGACCGGTGTCTCGACCACCGCGATCAGATCGAGGTCGCTGCGCCCCGGCTGGTAGTCGCCGGCGCCCAGCGAGCCGTGCGCCCACAGCGACACCAGGGGCACGACCTCGCCCACACCATCTCGGAACCGCCGGAGCAGGACGTCTGTGGCCGCATGCATGATGTCCACTATGATCCATTCCCGGCCGTCCCGGAAGATCACCGGGGCGGGCCGTCAGGACGTGCTGAACAGAGCGCTCACCGACTCGCCGTCGTGGATCCGGCGCATGGCCTCGGCCAGTGCCGGCGCGATCGACAACACGGTCAGCTTGTCACTCGGCTTGGGCGGCGGCACGGTGTTCGTGCAGACGATCTCCATGACCTCGGGGAACGCGCTCAGCCGCTCGATCGCCCCGCCCGCGAACAGCCCGTGCGTGCACGCCACCCGGACGGAGTTGACGCCCTGCTCGCGCAGCCGGCCCAGCAGCTCGATGACCGTGCTGCCCTTGGCGATCTCGTCGTCCAGGATGATCACGTCCTTGCCGGCGACCTCGCCGATGACCGAGCTGATCACCACGCGGTCGTCGGCGAAGCGCTGCTTGGCGCCCATCGCGACGCCCGTGCCGAGCAGCCGGGCGAAGTGCGCGGCCTCCTTGGCGTTGCCCAGGTCGGGGGAGACGACGACGGCGTTCGACAGGTCGTGGCGGCGGAAGTGCGCGGCCAGCTCGCGCAGCGCGTGCAGGTGGTCGACCGGCACGCTGAAGAAGCCGTGCACCTGCGGCGAGTGCAGCGTCATGGCCAGCACCCGGTTCGCGCCCGCGGCCACCATCAGGTCGGCGACCAGGCGCGCGCCGATGGAGATGCGTGGCGCGTCCTTTTTGTCCGATCTGGCGTAGGCGTAGTGAGGCAGGACCACGGTCGTCCTGGCCGCGGACGCGCCGCGCGCCGCGTCGATCATGAGCAGCAGCTCGACCAGGTTCTCCTGCGTCGGCGGCACCAGGGGCTGGATGAGGAACACGTCGCGCTCGCGGCAGTTGGCCTGGAGCTGCACCTCAAGCGCGTCGTTGGCGAAGCGGGCGACCTTGACGGGGTGGAGCGGGGTCCCGAGGTGGGAGCAGATCTCCTCGGCCAGCTCGGGGTGGGCGCTGCCACTGAAAACCGTGATGTCTCGCACGATTCCCAAAGGATAGCCTCACGGGCTCACGTAGTGGTGGAGCAGGGCGGGTTCGCCCGCGGCGTTGAGCCATCGAGCCCGGGTGCTGCCGACGCGGCGCCAGCCCAGCCGCTCGTAGAGCGCGACGGCCGCCCGGCCCTCGTCGGAGACCTCCAGGACGACGGGCGTTCCTGCGGCCTTCCGCACGGTGTCCAGCAGCACGGGAGCCAGCCCGCGGCCCCGGGCGGCGGGCACCACGAAGAGCCGGGTGACCTGCGGGCCCTCGTCGGTGCCGGCCAGGCCCACGTGGCCGAGCACGTGGCCCTCCTCGACCGCCACCCAGGCGCGCAGCAGGTCGCCCGGAGTCAGCCAGCCCTGCGGGTCGGCCGGCCAGTCGACGGGGTAGCGGTCGGCGGCGTGCACCAGGGCCAGGGCGTCGGCGCAGGCGTTCAGGTCGGCCGGCGTCCGCAGGCGGACGCCCATGCCCCCGGTCGTCACGTCAGCGCCTCGACCGTGAGCGCGTCGAGGTCGGGCAGGACCTGCCAGGCGAGGGCGAGGGCGTCGTCGTCGGGCGGGTAGCCGGGATGCGGCACGGCGATCACCCGCATGCCGGCCGCGTGCGCCGAACGCAGCCCGTTGCTGGAGTCCTCGACCGCCACGCAGTCCTTCGGGTAGATCTCCAGCCGCCGGGCCGCCTCCAGGTAGCCGTCGGGGGCGGGCTTGCCGCGCGCGACCTCCTCCGTGGAGACCGTCGTCACGAAGTACTCGCGCAGCTCGGCCGCGTCCAGCACCACGTCGATCAGCCGCCGCGGCGACGAGCTGGCCAGGCCGAGGGTGAAGTGCCCGGCCAGCCGGCGCACGGCCTCGCGGGCGCCCGGCAGCAGCGGCACGCCGTCCTGGTAGCGCTCGGCCATCTGGTCGACCACGCCCGCGGCGATCTCGTCGGGCGTCAGGCGCACCCCCAGCTCGTGCAGGTAGGCCGCCCACTCGCCGGTGCTCATGCCCATCAGCCTGGACTGCGTGTCGGGCTGCCAGGTGCCGCCGTGGTCGGCGACGAAGGCGCGCCGCACCTGCTCCCAGACGGGTTCGGAATCGACGAGCACGCCGTCGAGGTCGAACACGCACGCTTCCATGACCACCCCCGATGAGATCAGCCTGGAACCACCCAATCACACCGTCCGAGTCGCTACGCCGCCGCTCCCTGTCCTTATTGCCCGAGTTTCATGCTATTGGGGCTGGTTGTTGAGCTACGAGCGTCCATTCAGGGGCATGCGAGCAGACATGGCAGACCTTCCATTTCATGACACGGGCGACTTCGAGGACGCCGATCGCGGCTTCATCGCGAAGCTGACCCCCGCCGTGGTCAAGTCGAGAAGCGGCGAGGTCGTCTGGGACAACGACTCCTACGCCTTCCTCAACGCCGAATGCCCCGAAACCGCCCATCCCAGCCTGTGGCGGCAGAGCCAGCTCTGCGCCAAACAGGGCCTGTACGAGGTCGCCGACGGCATCTACCAGGTACGCGGCCTGGACCTGTCGAACATGACCCTGGTCGAGGGCGACGTCGGCGTCATTGTCATCGACCCGCTGGTCTCCACCGAGTGCGCCGCCGCCGCGCTCGCGCTCTACCGCCGCCACCGCGGCGACCGGCCGGTCACCGGCGTCGTCTACACCCACAGCCACGTCGACCACTTCGGCGGCGTGCGCGGCGTCACCGACGGCAACGTGCCGATCCTGGCCCCCGCCGGCTTCATGGACCACGCGGTCTCCGAGAACGTCTACGCCGGCCCCGCCATGAACCGCCGCGCCGGCTACATGTTCGGCCTGGCCCTGCCGCACGCCCCGGACGGCCAGATCGGCTGCGGCCTCGGCATGACGTCCTCGACCGGCACCACGTCCCTCATCCCGCCCACCGTGGACGTCAGCCGCACCGGCCAGGAGGAGATCGTGGACGGGGTGCGGATCGTCTTCCAGCTCACCCCCGGCACCGAGGCCCCCGCCGAGATGAACTTCCTCTTCCCCGACCGCGACGCCCTGTGCCTGGCCGAGAACGCCACCCACAACCTGCACAACATCCTCACGCTGCGCGGCGCCCAGGTGCGCGACGCCCGCGTCTGGGCCCGCTACCTGTCGGAGACCCTCACGCTGCTCGCCGACCGGGCCGAGGTCGCCTTCGCCTCCCACCACTGGCCGACCTGGGGAAAGAGCAACATCGTCCGGTTCCTCCAGGAACAGCGAGACCTGTACGCCTACCTGCACGACCAGACCCTGCGCCTGCTCAACAAGGGACTGACCGGCGCCGAGATCGCCGAGCAGATGCGGGTGCCGCCCGCGCTGGAACAGGTCTGGCACACCCACGGCTACTACGGCTCGGTCAGCCACAACGTCAAGGCCGTCTACCAGCGCTACCTCGGCTGGTACGACGGCAACCCCGCCCACCTGTGGGAGCACCCGCCCAGGGAGAACGCGATCCGGTACGTCGAGTGCATGGGCGGCGGCGCGGCCGTCGTGGCCTTCGCCCGCCGCTACATCGAGGAGAACGACCTGCGCTTCGCCGTCCAGCTGCTGAACCACGCCGTCTTCGCCGACGAGGGCAACAAGGCGGCCAGGGACCTGCTGGCCGAGGTCTACACCCGGCTCGGCCAGGGCGCCGAGAACGGGACGTGGCGCAACTCGTACCTGACGGGGGCCATGGAGCTGACCGACGGCATCGCCCCCACCCGCGTCACCACCACCTCGCCCGACCTGCTCGCGGCCCTGACCGTGGAGCAGATCTTCGACTCCCTCGCCATCCGCGTGGACGGCCCCAAGGCCTGGCACGAGAGCCTGTCGATCGACTGGCACCTGACGGACCTGGGGGAGCTGTACCGCACCACGCTGTCCAACGGCGTGCTCGTCCAGCGGCTGAACCCGCCGGAGGAGCCCGTGGACCTCACGCTCCGCCTCACCCGGGCCCAGCTGCTCGGCCTGCTGGCAGGCAAGGGCGTGGAGGGGGTGGAGCGGGAGGGCGACATCACGGCGCTGCAGCGGCTGGTCGCCGTGCTCGACTCACCGGCCCGCGACTTCGCCATCGTCACCCCCTGAGCCACCGACTCCACTCCGCGGCTCGACTCCGCGCGCCATCGACCCACGAGCGTCTGTCCCCGTGAGTCACTGAACCCCGGCGCCCTCAGCCGGGCACGCCGCGCGTCGGTCCCGCCCATGCGGCCCTCGGGGCACACGGGCGTCGCGGACCGGCTCTCAGAGTTTGTACAACTTGTTGAACGGCGTCGTGATCCGTTCCTGCCGGGATCCGAAGTCGACCAGTACGGCGACGTCGTCCTCCACACCGATGACGACACCGAGGCCGAATCGGTCGTGGCTCACCCGGTCGTGCATGTCGAACTGCTCCGCGGGTGGCGCCGGAGGCGGCGGTTTGAAGGGACTTGTGGGCAGGTGACGACGAGAATCGCCGCTGGCTCGCTTCATCTCCTCCAGTATGCGCCCACCGGGTGAATACTTTGTGGCGTTCACACCTGTATGGACTCGGCGCGTGAGCGCGGGACCGTCGTCGTGGGCAGCCGTACGAACCGCAGGAAGGCCGGCAGCAGCCACGGACGCCGCCCCCAGACCGCCACTTTGCCCGTGAGCGCGGCCCGTGTTCTGGACATCCGGCCGAACAGCAGCAGGTTCAGCGCCGCCGGGTCGAACCGCACGTGCGCGTCCACCTGCGGCCCCATCTCGGCCACTGACACCCGCCCGTTCTCGAGCGCCAGCGCCGCCGGGGCGGTGTGCGCGGAGTGGAACCCGACGGTGATCCGGCGGGGAGGGGCGGGCGTCCCGGTGTCCATCAGATGTCCGTAGTCGTTCCTGATCATCCCGATGAGGAACAGGTCGAAGAACAGTCCGGCGTCCCGCGCGGGCACCGACCAGGGAGTACGGGTGGCGCGGGCGATGTCCCAGCCGTGCAGCAGCAGCTCGTTCAGCAGGTGGGCCAGCACGCCCGCGACGGGCACCCGCGCGTCGCCCAGCCACGGGACCGGCGTCGCCGGATCGACCTCCGCGCCGGCGCGCAGGATCTCCCGGACGTCGCCGCGCAGCCGCTCG
This sequence comes from Nonomuraea sp. NPDC004702, assembly GCF_053601695.1. NCBI lineage: Bacteria > Bacillati > Actinomycetota > Actinomycetes > Streptosporangiales > Streptosporangiaceae > Nonomuraea > Nonomuraea sp. NPDC004702. Next base: position 4,633 of record NZ_JBSGCE010000073.1, on the reverse strand, counting down.
GCCAGGACGACCGGGTCCCGCTCGGGGAAGTGCTCGAAGGCCAGCTCGTTCAGGGCGCTCACCGTGTCGACGTTCGCGCCGAGTATCGGCTCGGCCAGCGCCGGGAAGGGCGTGGTCACGTCGCCGCGCACCACGCAGGTGTAGAGCGAGGCGATCGCGGTGACGTGGGCCGCGGTCTCGGCGACGGTCCACTCCCTGGTCGCCATGGCGTGGGGATCGACGATGGAGACCAGCTTCGCGAACCGGTCGGTGGCCGCCTTGAGCGAGCCGCGCACCGACGCCCATTTGCCGTACGTGATGAGCTCGTCCATGTTCTCTCCAGAGGTCCACGATCACGCTAACCCGGGTGACCTGGGCGGTCTTCTCCGGAAATGCTCCTCTGGGGCCGTCGTGGGCCCGTCCCGGGCGAAAAGCGGTGGCGTCGCAGGACATGGTGGCAGTTCACTTTGAGCACCCATCCCGATCAGAGGGAGCTCCATGATCGTTGTCTCGGCGGCGTCGGGCGCGCTCGGCCGTCTCGTCATCGACCGGCTGCGCACCCGGGCGGACGTCGTCGCCGCCGTGCGCGATCCCGCCCGCGCGCCCGAGGGCGTCCCGGTGCGGCGGGGCGACTACGACGATCCGGCGAGCCTGCGCACGGCGTTCGAGGGCGCCGCCCGCCTGCTGCTGATCTCGTCGCCGGAGCTCGACCCCGGCCGCCGGATCGGTCACCACCTGGCCGCCCTCGCCGCCGCCGCGGACGTGGGCGTCGGCGCCGTCGTCTACACCAGCTTCCTGGACGCCGACACCGTCGCCACCGGCGTGACCGAGGCCCACCACGCCACCGAGCAGGCCCTCCTGCGCAGCGGCCTGCCGTGCACGATCCTGCGCCACCCGTTCTACAGCGACGCGTTCGTCCCCCGGGTCTCGGGCGGCGAGCTGACCGGGAGCGGCGGAGGGCGCGGCCTGAACACCGCGTTCCGGTCCGACCTGGCCGAGGCAGCGGCCAACGTGCTGACCGGCGACGGCCACGAGGGCCGCGCCTACGACTTCACCGGGCCGCTGTGGACCCACCCGGAGGTGGCGCGGGCGCTGGGCGTGCCCTACCGCGAGGTCCCCGACGCCGCCCCCGGCCCGATGGCCTGGCTGAACGCCCGGATCCGCGCCGGCGCCCTGGAGAGACAGACCCCCGACCTGGAGAACATCCTCGGCCACCCCGCCCGCACGATGCTCTCCCACCTCCACGCCACCCTCTGACCGCCCTACTTGCGGCCGCGCGACATCACCACGGCGATCCAGACGATGGTGGGCAGCAGAATCAGGAACACGATGACGCCGCCCGCGACGGCCATGCCCGCGTCGGAGAAGTGCTGAGACGGCAGATCATCTTCCATCCGGCGATGCTATCGATCACCGCTAGGCCGCCAAGCGCCCGTGCGCAGGGGGCGGGTTGACAGCCGGCTGTTGAAAGTGTTGATCATCTTGAGTTCGGCGGGTAGCGTCGGCCCTCGACGGCGATCGTATGTTCGAAAAGCCGTTACCCCCCGAGCAGAGTGGAGAGGGCCAGATGAAGACAACGCTGGGCGTGTTGGCCACCGGCCTCCTGGTTTCCGGCCTCATGGCCACGCCCGCCGCCGGATCGGTCGCTACGGCGAGCTACCCGTTGACGGTCACGCAGACGTCCGCTGTGGAGGTGGCCGCGTTCTGGCTGGGCAACGGCGGCGCCAATCTGGCGAACGCCACTCCCTACGCCGTCCAGACCGACATCGGCAAGGTCATCCTGAGCGGTTCGGCCGTTGCCGACGGCAAGCCCGGCACCGTCCCGCCCGTGCTCCCGCCCGACGGCGCGGGAAGCGCCGGCAAGGGGCCCGTCAGCTCGGGCAAGGTGTTCTTCGTCGGCGCCGACGGCCTGCCGCACTGGTGCACCGGCACCGCCATGCAGTCGCAGTACCGCAACCTCGTGGCCACCGCCGGCCACTGCGCCTACGAACAGCAGTACGGCGGGGGGCTCGGCAAGTGGGTCTTCGTCCCCGGATACTCCGCCGGCGCCGCTCCGTCCGGCCTCTACGTCGGAAAGCAGCTCTTCACCCACTACGACTTCCCCGCCTACGGCGACTACGACCGCGACTACGCCTTCGTCACCGTCTACAACGGCGTCACCTCCTCTCCCACGGGCGAGCTGACCGACACCGGCAGGCTGGTCGACCAGGTCGGCGGACAGGGCCTGGCCTGGAACCAGCCGCTCGACTCCTCGGTGGACGTCTTCGGCTTCCCGGCCGGCGTCCACCCGGACGGCTCCCACCCGCAGACGGGCGACACCCTGGAAACCTTCTCGGGACGCACGTCCGCCGCCCAGGCGCCCAGCCTGAAGGCCGAGGGGCTCGCCGCCGTCGATTCCCCGTTCCCTGGTGAGGGCTCCCTCGGCTCGTCCTGGCTGCTGCGCTACGACAAGACCGGGCGCGTGGGCCACCTCAACGCGATCACCATCAGCGTCGCCGACACCGACGGCGACCTGCGCTACGACAAGAGCTTCTCGCCGTACTTCGACGGCGAACTGCGCGGGGTCTACTCCGACGCGGTCACCCAGTGGAGCGGCTCCATCGTCCTGCCGTAGGAGACGCCCCAGGGCCTTGCGGATCCGCAGGGCCCTGGGGCCGTCACAGTGCGCAGGTGGAGTTGCTCGCCGGTGAGTTGTGGCGGCTTGTGTGTAGGGTCGGGGGCCGTGAGTGGTGACTGGCGGGGGGACAGGGTCGGCAGTGCGTTGGCGGGCCGGAATCCCACGGTGCTCAGGCGGCTGGACGCCGGCTTCGCCGTGATCGGTGACACGCAGTTCCTGCCGGGATACTCGGTTCTCCTGACGGACGAGCCCGGCGTGGAGCGGCTGTCCGACCTGCCCCGGGCCAGGCGGATGGCCTTCCTGTCGGACATGGAGCTGCTCGGCGAGGCGGTCGAGCGGGCCTGCGGCGCGCTGGACGCGGCGTTCCGGCGGGTGAACCTGGAGATCCTCGGCAACACCGACCCGTTCCTGCACGCTCACGTCTGGCCGCGGTACGAGTGGGAACCGGACCACCTCGTCGGCCGACCGGTGTGGCTGTATCCGCCCGACAGCTGGACCGACCGGCGATTCGCCCTCGGACCGAGGCACGACCCGGTGCGTGCGGAGATCGACCGGCGACTCGGTGTCCTGTACGCGGCCCACGGGGCTCAGGGCAGCGCCGGCGGCTGAAGCGGGGCCCGGGGCCGGCCAGACCTATTCCGAAGGGTGCGGAAGGGCGGCGGTGAGGAGCTTCAGGAGCTCGGGGGCGAGGGCGGGGCTCGTCGCGATGGTCGCCCGGGAGGCCATGTCGTGGGGGCTGCCGTCGAGGTCGACCACCAGGGCTCCGGCTTCGCGGGCGATGACGACGCCCGCCGCGGTGTCCCACGGGTTGTTGCTGAGCATGACGCTCGCGTCGACCTTGCCGTCGGCCACCCACACGAGGTCGATCGCGGCTGAGCCGAGCATCCTGACGCGCTGGACGCGCGCGGCCAGTTCCTGGGTCAGGGCGAAGCGGGGACGGTTGCGTTCCGCCGCGTCCGCGCCCACCGCGTAGTCGCCCAGGGCGACGACAGCGTCCTGGAGCTCCGCGGCGCCGCTGACCTGGACGGGCGAGCCGTTGGCCGTCGCGCCGGCGCCTCGGGCGGCCGAGTAGCGGACGCCGAGGAACGGCAGGCCGACGACGCCGAGCAGCGGCACGTCCCCGTCGACCAGGCCCAGGGAGACCCCGCACAGCGGGATGCCGTGCAGGAAGTTGGCCGTGCCGTCCACGGGGTCGAGCACCCAGGTCAGGCCCTGGCCCGGCCGGCTCGCGCCCTCCTCCTCGCCGAGGAAGCCCAGCTCGGGCGTCTCCTTCGAGAGGAACTCGCGTACGGCGTGCTCGACGGCGTAATCGACCTCGGTGGCCATGTCGCGGTCGCCCTTGGCGGTGACGACGCCGGGCGCCCGGGTCGTGATGATCTCGCCGGCGATCGACGCGGCCCGCTCGGCGACGGGCAGCAGCGTCCGGACGTCGATGGTCATGCGGGCCGTCCTAGGGCAGTTCGGGACGCGTCAGGGCCGTGGCGAACGGCTCTCCGGTGGCCCGCGCGTGCGCCATCCGCGCGCGGGCCGCGCCGAGCGTGCGCGGCCGGTAGCCGGGCCCGCCGCAACAACTCTTGTGGAAGCCGACGCCCGCGTGCAGCAGCAGCGAGAGCACCCGCCAGGCCGCGGTGTCGCGCCGCCGGGGAGCCGCGAAGGCGGAGCCCACGTGGATCAGCGGCTCGCCGCACCGCGGGCACGACCGGCCCCGGTCGCCGGGCAGCGGGTAGGGCTGCTTGTACGAGGCCCGGCACGGCAGGCAGACGAACGACGTCTTCGCATGACCCATGCGCCCAGCCTAGCCCCCGTGACCGGCCGGACGCCGGGCCCGGCCGGGTCGTGAACGGCCGGGTCGTGAACGGCCGGCCGCGGCTCCTGACGCCAGGAGCCGCGACCGGCCGGAGTCCCGCCAACCCTCCCCTCATCCAGCAGCGGGACCGCAGCGGGACCGCAGCGGGACCGCAGCGGGACCGCAGCGGGACCGCAGCGGGACGCCACGGCGGGCAGGCCGTGGCGCACCGCGAGCCCGGCCGCGCCGAG
>NZ_JBSGCE010000072.1:0-43068 GCF_053601695.1 Nonomuraea sp. NPDC004702 | reverse complement strand
GCTCGGGCACCCGCTGCAGGCCCTGGTTCGGCGGGAACCAGACCAGGTCGGGCAGGTCGTCGGCCGCGCAGCCCTCGCCGCCGAGCTGGAGTCGGCCGCCGCCGCCCACCAGGTGCTGGTGGACCGCGCCCAGGAGACCCGCGAACGCTGGCTCGACCTGCGTCAGGCCAGGATCGACGGCATGGCGGCCGAGCTGGCCCGCGACCTGGCCGACGGGCGTCCGTGCGCGGTCTGCGGCTCCGAGCACCACCCCGTGCCCGCCGCCGCGGCCCCCAGCGCGCCCTCGCCCGACGACGAGCACGCCGCCGAGACGGCCCACGAGGCGGCCGCCGCCGACCGGGAGGCCGCCGAACGCGCTCTGGCCTCCATCGAGTCCCGGCTCGCCGACGCCTCGGAGGCCACCCAGGGGCTGTCCGCCGACACCGCCGCCGGGCACGTGCTCGCGGCCGAGGAGGAACTGGCCCGGCTGCGATCGGTCGCCGACCGCGAGCCCGCCCTCGCCGACGCGCTCGACCGCCTCGAAGGCGACCGCGACCACGTCCGCGACCGGGCCAGGGAGATCGCCGAGGCGCTCGCCGCCCACCACGCCCACCGCACCCGGCTCACCGCCGAACGCACCCGTCTGCACACCCGTCTCGCCCAGACCCTGCACCCCGAGACCCTCCTCTCCGAGCGTCCGCTCACGGCAGACGCCCTTCCCGAGACCCCGGACGGGGTCGACGGGAGGCGGGTGCTGGCCGCGGCCGAGGAGGAGCTGCGGCGGCTGGCCGCGGTGGCGGCCAAGGAGGCGGGGCTCGCGGCCGAGGTGGCCGCGCTCGGCCGCGAACGTGCCGAGCTGGAGGAGCGCGGACGCCGCGTCGCGGCGCGGGTGGCGGCCGGCCGTACCAGACATGAGGAGCTGAGCGCGGACGCCGGACGGCTGGGCGCGCGGCTCGACGCGGCCCGGGGCGGCGACCCGACCCTGACGGCCCGCCTGTCCAGGCTGCACGACGAGGCAGAGCTGCTGCGCGAGGCGCTGGAGGCCACCAGGGCGGCGGTCGCGGCGGCCGCCGAGCTCGACGCCGCGGCCGAGGCGGCCGGGCGGGCGGCGGCCGAGGCGGGGTTCGCCGACGTGCGGGAGGCCGAGGAGGCGTACCGGAGCCCGGCCGAGCGGGAGGGCAAGGCGGAGCTGCTGCGACGGCTCGACGACCAGCACGCCGCCGTCACCGCCCTGCTCGCCGACCCCGAGCTGATCGCCGCGGCCGCCGAGCCCGCGCCCGATCTGGCGGCCGCCGAGGCCGGCAGAGACGCGGCGGAGGAGGCGCACACGAGGCTGGCGAGCGAGCGCGACCGCGCGGCGGCCAGAGCCGCCCGCCTCGCCGAGCTGCGCGAGGAGCTGGCCGCGCGCATCGAGCGGTGGCGTCCCGCGGCCGAGCGGCACCGGCTGGCCGAACGCATGGCGGCGCTGGCCTCGGGCACGTCCGGCGACAACCAGTGGAACATGAGCCTGACGTCGTTCGTGCTGGGGGAGCGGCTCAGGCAGGTGGTCGACGCCGCCAACGAGCGCCTCGACCACATGTCGTCCGGCCGCTACCTGCTCCGGCACGACCTGCGCAAGACCGCCGGATCCCGGGCGCGGTCCGGCGGCGGCCTGGGCCTGAAGGTGGCCGACGCCTGGACCGGGGTCGACCGCGACCCGGCGACCCTGTCGGGCGGCGAGAGCTTCATCACCTCGCTCGCGCTCGCGCTCGGCCTGGCCGACGTGGTCACGGCGGAGGCGGGCGGCGCGGAGGCCGGCACGCTGTTCGTGGACGAGGGCTTCGGCACCCTCGATGAGGACACCCTCGACGACGTGCTCGACATCCTCGACGGGCTGCGCGACGGCGGACGCGCGGTCGGCATCGTCAGCCACGTCGGCGAGCTGCGCACCCGGATCCCCGTGCAGCTCAAGGTGGGCAAGACCCGCAGGGGGTCGACCCTGGTCAGCTAAGCGGTCAGCTAAGCGGTCAGCTGGGCGGCGGCGCGGTCGAGGCCCGCACGATCAGCTCGTACGGGAACAGCCGCCGCTCCGGCCGGGCCGCGGCCCCCGACAGCAGCAGCCGCCCGGCCGCCTCCCCGATCTCCTGCTTGGCCTGCCGGATCGTGGTGAGCCCCGCCTCCCGCGCCGCGCTGTCGGAGAACCCGACGACCGACAGCTCGCCCGGCACGTCGAGGCCCAGGTCGGCGGCGGCGTCGAGGACGCCGAGGGCGAGCACGTCGGTGTTGGTCAGGATCGCCGTGGGCCGCGGGTCCAGCCGCAGCAGCGCGTGGCCGGCCTTCCTGCCCGCCTCCCGCGAGTTCCTGGCGACCTCGTAGAACGGCACGTCGTCCCAGTCGAGGCCGGCCTGCTCGCAGGCCGTCTGGTAGCCGCCGCGCCGGGCGCGCATCGCCGCGAACACCGCGCCCTCCTGGCGGGCGCGGTCGGCCCAGCCGGTGTGGCCGTCGTCGTGCAGGCCGACCATGGCCACCGCGACCCGCCGGTGCCCGAGGCCGAGCACGTGCGCGGCGGCGGCGGCTCCGGCGGCGGGCTCGTCGATGCCGACGAACGGGTGGCCGGGCACGTACGGCTCGTCCACCACCACGACGGGCAGCTTCCTGGCCAGCACCTCGGCCAGCGCCGGATGGCCGTCGGGCAGCGAGACCACGCAGAACGCGTCGACCACCGCGTCGCGCACGGTGTCGCTGCGCCGGTCGCCGTGCGGCAGCGGCAGGATGAGCAGGCCCACGCCCGCCTCCTCGGCCGCCGTGGCGAGGCCCTGGAAGAACCCGAGCGCGTACGGGTCGGCGAAGGCGTAGGCCAGCGTCTCGCTGAACAGCAGGCCGAGCGCGCCGGCGCGGCCGAGCCGGAGTGAGCGCGCCGTCGGGTTGGGGCCCGCGTAGCCGAGCTCGTCGGCCACCTCCAGGATGCGCCGCCGCAGCCCGTCGCTGAGCTGGTCGGGCCGGGAGAAGGCGTACGACACGGTGGCGCGGGACACGCCGAGCCTGTCGGCGATCGTCTGCAGGGTGACCCTTGCCATCGTCCAACCGTATCGAACGGCCTTGCCGGTGCGTTCTTAATTGATTAAGGTCTTAATTGATTAAGGAGGAGAGAGATGGATGCCATGCAGGTTCTCGCGCACCGGACGGCGATGGGGTTCCGCGACTCGCTCGACGCGGCCCTGCCGGGGGCGCCGCGCAGGCGGGATCCGGAGCGGGTGGCCGTACGGGCCCGGCTCGCACACTCCCTACGCCGCACCGCCGACCGCCTCGACCCCACCTGCCCACCCACCCGCTACGGCGAGCTGTGACCGGTCCCCTTCCATGTGCCCCGGGTGCCGCCCCGCCGTCCCCCCGCCGGTCACCCAGATGGGACGCGCCCCGGCCGTTCGGGCTCGACCGTCGGCCCGGCGCGGTGAGCTGTGACCGGCCGCTGCTGCTCATGAGGCCAGGGCAGCCCCGATGTCGCCGCCCTGCCGGGGCGTGCAGATTGGAGGCGTCCTGGCCATTCGGGTTCGTCCGTCCGCCCGGCGCGGCGAAGTGCGGCTGCCCGCTTCCCATGAGAAGCGGGCGGCCCGCTGCCTGGCGGTCGCCCCTACCTGAGCCCCCGGCCGTTCGGGCTCGACCGTCGGCCCGGTGCGGCGAGCTGTGAGCGGCCCTTCTCATGAGGCCGGGGCAGCCCCGATGTCCCCTCTGCCCGTCGCCCCGACCCGAGGCTTCCCGGCCGACCGGGCTGGACCGTTCGGCCGGTGCGGCGAGGTGTGATCGGCCCTCGTGAGACCCGGGCAGCCCCTGTTTCCTCGCGTCTTCCATCGCCTCGGCCCGGTTGCCCGTCCCTTGCCTCCGCCGGGGAGGCGGGGCGTCGGGAGGCGGGGTGCCACGTAGGACGGGAGTCCGGTGGGGGCGTTGAGAGGGGTGGGTGGGGTCAGGGGAGGGTGGCTATCAGGTCGGGGATGGTGGTGGGGTCGTGGAAGAGGGTGGCGCCGAGGCCGGACAGGCGTGAGGGTGGCGTCAGACCGCCCGCGAAGGCCAGGCAGCGCATCCCCGCGCTCATCGCCGCCCGCACCCCGAACGGGCTGTCCTCGATCACCACGCACCCCTCCGGCGCGGCCCCCATCGTCGCCGCGGCGTGCAGGAACAGGTCGGGGGCGGGCTTGCCGCGGGCGACGTCCTCGGCGCTGAAGACGCGGCCGTCGAAACGCCGGGCCAGACCGGTGAGCTCCAGGCTGTTGCGGACGTTGGCGTGCCGGCCGTTGGAGGCCACGCAGTAGGGGATGTCCAGGCGGTCGAGGGCGGACTCGATGCCCTCGATGGCGCGCAGCTCGGCCTCCATCGCGGCCAGGTACTCCTGGGTGATCTGGTCGTGCCAGCCCGGGGGCGTCTCGCCGACCTGCTCGTCCCAGTACTCGTTGCTGCAGCCGACGAAGCGCTCGGCGTACTCGCTCTCGTCGATCGTCCAGCCCAGGCGGCGCAGGGCGGCGGTGCCCACGCGCACCGAGATGCGCTCGCTGTCCACGAGTACCCCGTCACAGTCGAAGATGACCAGTTCCACGGCCAAGGTGCGGTCCTCCCAAAAGGCGACGTTTGCCGACGAATCTATCGGGCGGCTGTGTGACATTGCGCAGGTGGTAGCGTCGTTGTACCGCTTGACAAGATGTCAGTCCGGATAGTGAGACATGAAGTGAAGACTTCCCCCCGGGTCTCGGCGCCCAGCACGACCAGGATCGCCATGGCCAGCCTCATGGGCACCGCGATCGAGTTCTACGACTTCTACATCTACGGGACCGCCGCCGCGCTGGTGCTCAACACCGCGTTCTTCCCCGGCATGGACCCCGTGGCCGGCCGATTGGCCGCGTTCTCGACGTTCGCGGTGGCGTTCGTCTCGCGTCCGCTCGGCTCCGCGGTGTTCGGTCACTGGGGCGACCGCGTCGGGCGCAAGTCGATGCTGGTCGTCTCGCTGCTGGTGATGGGCCTGTCCACGGTGGCGATCGGCCTGCTGCCGGGGTACGCGGCCATCGGCGTGGCCGCGCCCGTGCTGCTGGTGCTGCTGCGCTTCACCCAGGGCATCGGCCTCGGCGGCGAGTGGGGCGGCGCGGCGCTGCTGGCCACCGAGCACGCCCCGCCCGGCAGGCGCGGCCTGTACGCGATGTTCCCCCAGCTCGGCCCCGCGGCCGGGTTCATCGTGGCCAACGGGCTGTTCCTGATCCTCGGCGAGACGCTGACCGACGAGCAGTTCGGCGGCTGGGGCTGGCGGCTGCCGTTCGTGGCCAGCCTGCTCCTCGTGGTCGTCGGCCTGTACGTGCGGCTGCGGATCTCCGAGACGCCGGTCTTCCGGGCCGCCCTCGACCAGCGCCGCATCGCCAAGGTGCCGTTCGCCGGGCTGATGCGCCACCAGTGGCGGCGGGTGCTGCTCGCCGCCGGGGCGATGACCGTCGCCTACACGCTCTTCTACACCGCCACCACCTACTGCCTGTCCTACGGCACCGCCACCCTCGGCATCCCGAAGACCACCATGCTGACCCTGACCATGGTCGGCGTGCTGTTCATGGCGGCGGGCACGGTCGTCTCGGCGGTGGTCAGCGACCGGCTGGGCCGCCGCCGCACCCTGCTCACCGGCACGGCCGTCGCCGTCGTGTGGGGGCTGGTGATGTTCCCGCTGATGGAGACCGGGTCGGTCGTCCTGGCCGGGGTGGCGCTGGCCGGCGCGCTCGGGCTGATGGGGCTGATCTTCGGGCCGATGGGGGCGTACCTGCCCGAGTTGTTCAGGACGGAGTTCCGCTACAGCGGCGCCTCGGTCGCCTACAGCCTCGGCGGCGTGCTGGGCGGGGCGGTGCCGCCGCTGGTCGCCACCAGCCTGCAGACCAGCGGCCTCGGCGTCATGGGCGTCGGCCTCTACGTCTCGGCGATGGCCCTGCTGAGCCTGCTCTGCCTGCTCGCCCTGCCGGAGACCGGCGACATCTCCCTGCGATGAACCCGGTTCTCCTGTCACATCCGCCGGGGCTGTCCCGTCCTCCTGGTGAAGAGCCTGATGAGGAGGAGCGGACGATGAGCAAGCACATTCTGATCGTCGGCGGTGGATATGTCGGGATGTACGCGGCCCGCGGGCTGCGGCGGCTGATCCGGTCGGGTGAGGTGACGGTCACCGTGGTCGACCCGCGGGGGTACATGACGTACCAGCCGTTCCTGGCCGAGGCGGTCGGCGGGACGATCGAGCCCCGCCACGTCGTCGCCCCGCTCAACCGGGTGCTCAAGGGCGCGCGCGTGCTCACCGGCCACGTCACCCGCGTCGACCACGAGGCCCGCACCGCGCGGTTCCAGCCGGTCCAGGGGCCGGCCAGGACGCTCACGTACGACATCCTCGTGATGGCGGCCGGGTCGATCACCCGCGCGCTGCCCATCCCCGGGCTGGCCGAGCACGCGGTCGGGTTCAAGAGCCTCGGCGAGGCCGTGCACCTGCGCAACCACGTCCTGGCCCAGCTCGCCGCGGCCGCCTCGACCGACGACCCGCTGGTACGGCGCAGGGCGCTGACGTTCGTGGTGGTCGGCGGCGGGTTCTCGGGCGTCGAGGCGCTGGCCGAGATGCAGGGGCTGGCCGACGAGGCCCTGCGCTACCACGACGGGATCGAGCCAGCCGACCTGAGCTGGACCCTGGTCGAGGCGACCGGCGGCATCCTGCCCGAACTCCACCCCGGCCTCGGCCGCTGGACCGTGGACGCGCTGCGCGCCCGCGGCGTGGACGTGCGGCTGGAGACCCGGCTGAACTCGGCCGAGGGCGGCATGGCCCGGCTGTCGGACGGCACGTCGCTGGAGGCCGGGACGCTGGTGTGGGCGGCCGGCGGCCGGCCCAGCCCGCTCGCCGCCGACAGCGGGCTGCCCGTGGACGAGGCCGGACGGCTGCGGGCCACCGAATACCTGACGGTGGCCGGGCTGGCGGACGCGTTCACGGCCGGCGACGGCGCGGCGGTGCCCGACCTGACCCGTCCGGGCCGGTTCACCGCGCCCAACGCCCAGCACGCGGTGCGCCAGGCCAAGCTGCTCGCCCGCAACCTGGCGGCCCACGTCAGGGGAGGCCGGCTGAAGGCGTACCGGCACGCGTATCTGGGGTCGGTGGCCGGGCTCGGCCACCACCAGGGCGTGGCGCAGGTGCACGCGATCCGGCTGACCGGGTTCCTGGGGTGGCTGGCGCACCGGGCGTACCACCTGGCTTGGGTGCCGACGTTCAACCACAAGGCGCGGGTGCTGGCGGACTGGGGGCTGTCGATGGTGTTCCGGCGGGAGGCCGTGCAGCTCACGGCCGTCGAGCACGCGGGGGAGGACTTCCGCCGGGCCCTGGCGGCCGACGACCTCGGCCGCGCCGCCTGACCCGCCCTCCCCGCGCCCGCTACACCGGCTGCTCGACCGGCCGGCTGACCGGCTGGCCGCGGTCGACGTACGCGGCCAGCGCGCGCACCCGCTCGGCGTGCTGGTCGTGGCCGACGATCACCGGCGGCTCGTTGTACGGCATCGCGTCCGACGACCGCCGCAGCTTGACGTACTGGCCGCAGGCGTCGATCGCGTACGGCTCCATGTCGTCCTGGAGCGCGCCGATCACCGTGATGCCGTACGTCTCGCCGATCCGCCGGAACAGCGCGACCGCCTCCCTGCGGTGCTCCTTGCCCAGGTTGCGGCCGAGCTCGTCGAGCACCAGGCACAGATGGCCGCCGCCGGAGGAGGCGATGGCCGCCGCGCACACCAGCTTGACGGCCTTCTCGTCCATGAGCGCGGTGTTGGCCCGCCGGTTGTACGGCACGAACCCCTGCCCCTCGCCGCGCCGCCACTTCGGCGTCACCCGCCACTGCCAGCGCTGCTCGGGGTCGGCGGGCGCGGGCGGCACCGGGAACTCCAGCGTCGCGCCGTAGCCGCCGTAGGAGGTGTCGAGCTTCTCGAACTCCTCGGCCACCCGCGTCAGCCTCGCCTTGATCGCCGCTGTCAGCGCCGCCCGGTGGACGGCCGTGGACTGCGCCGCCTCCTCCGCGCCCCGGGCCGCCGCCGCCAGGTCGCGCTGCCGGGTGACGACCTGCGCCTCGATCTGCCGCCGCTGGTGCTTCTCGTACTCCTCCTGGCCGCGCAGGTAGGAGGCCAGCGATCCGCACACCGCCGCGAACGTCGCCTGCTCGCGCGCCGTGCTGCCGCCCCGCTCCGACAGCAGGAACGCCAGCTCCTCCGGGATCTCGGCGTCCTCCTCGGGGAAGGTGTCGCGCAGCGCCTGGTCGAAGTGGCGTTCGGCGACGCGCCACCACTCCTCGGCCGCGCGCGGACGCTCCTCCTCCGGCAGCGCCGCGATCCACTCGCGGGCGGTCTCCACCGTGCCGCCCCAGTCGGCGGCCAGCGCGTCGAGCCGCAGCGCCTCGCGCTCGGCGGTGACCTTGGCCTCCTGCTCGCGGGCCTGCGCCCGCTCGCTCTCGTGCCGCTGCCGCCGCCCGTCGAGCCGCTCGATCTCCATGTCGCGGGTACGGGCCCGGAAGTCGAGCGCGCCCGCCTGCCGCTCGGCCTCGGCGACCTTCGGCGCCAGCTCCTCGATCGCCGCGTTGAGCCCGACCAGCCGGTCGCGCCGCTCGGCCAGCCTGGCCTCCAGCTCCGCCAGCCGCACCCCGGCCCGCGCGCCCTCCAGCCGCCGCTGCGCCTCGGCGACGGCCTCCTCGGCCTCGCGCACCACCTCCGCGGCACTCTCCTGGGCGTCTTCGGCGCGGTTGAGCCGCTGGCCGGCGGCCTTGATGCGGGCCTCCCGCCCGGTCGCCACCCCGTCGAACGCCCCCACCACGCTCACCCCGGCCGCGCTGACCAGCACGGACCCGGGCAGGTCGGCCAGGGCTCGCGCCGCCTCGCCGAGCCGCGCGGCGTCGACGATGACGGCGTGCTCGTGCGGCCAGCCGCGCAGGCGGGCGCCGGGAAGGGCGGCGTCGCGGGCCTGCTCGGCCACGTCGAGGGCGTCGAGCAGGCCGGTCGCCCCGACACCCGCCGCCGACAGCGCGTCGAGCTGGGCCGCGGCCGGGCCGCCCTCGGCGTCGTCGAGCGCCGCCCGCGCCGAGGACACCTCCTGGTCGGCCACGCCGAGCGCCTTGAGCGCCTCGTTGAGCCGGAGCCCGGCCTGCCGCAGCTCGGCCTCGGCGGCGGGCACGTCGCGTCCGTCGGCGAACCTGCGGGTCTCCTCCAGCGCCGGGATCGCGGCGCGCAGCTCGTCGGCGGAGTTCTCGGCCACCGCGCGGTCGGCGTCGAGCTTGGTGGTACGGGCCTGCAGGGCGGCCAGCTCCTTGCGGGCCTGGGACACCTGGCGGTCGAGGGTGTCCTCGCGCAGCGTGGCGATCTCGGCCTTGACCAGCGCGATCTCCTCGGTCGCCGACTCGCCCGCGGCGCGGTGGCGGCCGAGGTCGGCGGCCAGCAACTCGTCCTTGGCGGCGGCGTCGGCGAGCTTGCGCGCCTGCCTGCCGCGCCAGCAGCGCAACGCCTCGGCCAGGCGCACCCGGGCCTGGTCGCGGCGGTCGAACGTGCCGAGCAGCGCCTTGGACTCCACCTCGAACTCGGCCAGCCGGTCGGCCGCCTGCGCCGCCCGCACCCGTTTGGCGTGCTCGTCGCGCCGGGCCTCGCGCTCCTGCTCCAGCTCGGCGTCGAGGCCGGTGAGCGCCGCGATGGCCTCGAAGACGCGCTCGGGGGAGATCTCGTTGAGCGGCTGGGAGAGCAGGTTGGTGGCGACCTTGCTGCGCACGGACGTGGACAGGAACGACACGCACCTGACCCGGTCGCCGTAGAGCACCTTGGTCAGGTCGCGGGCCACGACGTCGCGCTTGCCCGCCGACCTCGGCAGCGACGCCCAGATCTCGTCGGCCCGCGCCACCCGCTCGGCCTCGGACGGCGAGGCGGCCAGATGGACGCCCTCCCGCCAGCGGATCTCCAGGTGCGGAGCCTCCTGGTTGACCTTGAGCCACACGGTGATCGCGCCGCCCGAGGTGTCGGGCACCTCGAACAGCTCCCCGCTGTCCTGCTCGCCCTCCTCGCCCGCCTCGGTCAGGGTGAGGCCGGGCGCGGCGACCGGCTCGGGCGGGGCCGGCGGCGGGGCGAAGGAGTCCATGCCGGGCGGGCCGAAGACGCCCACGATGTAGCCATGGTCGGCGCTCGCCCACTGGCGGGCGCCCGCGCCGCTGGCCAGCTCGGCGTTGAAGAGCAGCTCGGAGACCGCCTTGGCGCCCGAGGCGAAGCGCCACTGCTCGTCGCCGAGCAGCGCCGTGATCGAGGCGATGAACGACGACTTGCCCGCGCCGTTGGAGTCTTTGGGGCCCGCGCCCGCGACGACGATGAGCGTGCCGGGGACCGTGGGCACCGGATGGGTCGAGAGCCGTGAGATGTTGACCGCCTGCACGGCGATCAGCACCCGGTCTCCGACGACGTTCTCCATCTGCGACACCCGAACCCCCGTAACCCTTCCATCTGTCATGACGTTCACTGCGCCGACCTGCGGGCGCGCACGGCCGCCGCGAGCGGCGTGTGCGGGCCGGCGGCGAGGATCAGCTCCTCCTGCAGCCGCCGCCGGGCCGCCGGCGTGAGCCGGTGGAACTGCGGGCCGGGGACGTAGCCGCCCGCCTCCTCGCCGGCCTTCACCTGGGCCAGCAGACCGGCGTGCCGCAGCGTGCGCAGCGCCGACTCCAGCTCGCCGATCGGGACCTGGGTGTGGCGGCGCAGCTCCTCGACCGGGGTGGGGTGCGGCGACAGCCAGGAGTCCTCCGGAAGCAGGCCCTCGGCCCGGGGGATCGCGACAGAGTGGACCAGCACCAGCGTCAGCACCGCCCGCTCGCTCACGCCGAGCCCCGCGCCCTGCGCGACCGCCGGCGGGCGATCCGCCGCCGCCGCGCCCGCCGTCTCCAGGGCCGCCTCCGGCTCGGGGGCGGGGGACGGGGGCTGGGCCAGGGCGGCCGTGCAGGTGTCGTCGTAGCCCGAGGTCCAGCGTTCGCGCAGCTGGATGAGGACGCGGCCGCGGCGGGCCAGCATCTCGCCCAGCGTGTGGCGCAGCGCCGGGTCGCGCAGCGCGGCGAAGCGGCCCTCGGCGACCGGCTCGGCGGCGTGCTCGACCACCATGAACGCGGCCACCAGCTCGGCCCGCCGCCGCTCGTCGTAGGCGCCCAGCAGGTCGTCGAACTCGGCCACGCCGAGCTCGGCCCGCCCGCCCGCGCCGGGCAGGGGCAGGACCGCCGCGGCCACGATGTCGGCGTCGCCCACCACCGTGAGCTCCGGCCGCTCGGGCTCGGGCAGGCGGCGGACCAGCTCCTGCAACTGGGCGTGCGACTCCGCCGGCCACAGCGCGCAGCGCGGCCCGAGCGTCACCACCCCGTCGTCGAGGACGATCCACGCCGAGTCGTGCAACCGCCGCAGCGCGCCGCGCGCCCAGTTGCGCATCAGGTCGTCGGTGCGCCCGATCAGCGCCCGGTAGGTGTCGAGCACCAGCTCGACGGGCGCCGGGTCGCCGGGCCACGGATCGACGGAGAGATCGTTCCAGCAGCACTTGAGCGTGGCCGCCAGCACCCGCCGCGTCTCGCCGGCCCGCTCCACCGGGACGGCGGCGATCTGGTACTCCTCCAGCAGCGACGGTGTCACCCCGTCGGGCCACACCGGCAGCGCGTGCCCGGTGGAGTCGGGCCGGGTCAGGCGGGTCATCCCGGCGGGCGCGGGCACGCCCGCCCCCAGCCGCAGCGGCCCGCCGGAGCGCGCCCGCGCGTGGGCGAGCGCCTGACCGGCGGGCCGGCCGCGCTCGGAGGCCGGAGAACCGGTGGACGTCATGAGGTGCGCTCCAGGTAGCCGTGGGACAGCCAGGCGGGCTCGCCGTCGGGGTCGACGGTCAGGCCGTCGGACCAGGTGAGCCGGTAGGGGAGCTCGGGGCGCAGGTCGGCGGTGGTCAGGTCGGCGAGCAGGCGGCGGGCGGCGGGCCAGTCGGAGCCGATCACGTCGGCCAGCGCGACCCGCGAGGCGGCGCCGAGCAGCGACTCGGCCACCTGCGTGAGCCGCTCGACGGCGGCCCCCGGCGAGGAGTCGAGCGAGCCCTCGGGCCCGGGGTCGGGCAGCGCCGAACGCGGGGGAGTGGGCTGGACGGGAGCCGGCCGCGGCGCCTCGTCGACCGCCCGCGCGACGGCGGCCGGATCGTGCCACGGCGCGGGCGCGTCGAAGACGAACCCGTCGAGCACCGAGGCCAGCCGCTCCTTGGAGGCGGTCTGGGCGAACGTGCGCCACGTCTCGGTGGGCAGCAGCGTCAGGTTGCGGGTCGTGCCCGCCGAGTCGGCCAGGCGGCCGGCGGCGCGGCGCGAGGCGTCGCTGTAGGAGTAGATGGACGCGCGCAGGTCGGTGCAGACCCGGTCGAGCTCGGGCCAGCGGGTCAGGATCGTGCCGTGCAGGCCCTGGGCGCGCCGGGCGATCTCCTCGGTGCCCCAGAGCTTGGGGGCCTGCTCGCGCAGCTCCTCGATGGTGCCCGTGGTCAGCGTGATCAGCTCCAGGGCCCAGAGCCGGAACGCGCGCGCCAGGTTGACCGCGCTCTGCCGGGCCTCCTCGCTGGTGGTGCGGGGGTCGGCGACGTTGAGGTCCTCCAGGGCGAGCAGGCGGTGCATCTCGGACTGGCCGCCGTCGTCCATCATGCGGCGGATGAACATCAGGCCGACGACGCTGGTGAACGAGGCGCGGTAGCGGAGCTGGTTGGGCTTGGGGAACACCTCGCGGATCGCGCCGAGCCCCTTGAGCACCCGTAGCCGGTTGTCGAACTGGTCGCTGGGGTAGGCCCGGCAGGCGAAGCGCATCTGCTCGTGCGTCAGCCACTCCTCGCCCGCCTCGGCGAACGCCGCGAACAGCGTCTCGGCGATGTCGACCAGGGCGGGGTCGTCGACCACCGCGCCGCTGTCGCGGGCCAGCGCGGCGAACATGCGGCGGTAGGTCGACAGCACCGCCTCCTCGGAGAGGGCGGCGTCGAGGGTCAGGGGCTGTTCGGACACGCGCACTAAGGTACGGCTTCACACCGACAGACACGGAACCCGGCGCGGGCTACCAGCCGGTACGGACGCGGATGGGACTCCTGCCCGCTAGGGTGATCCAGGTTAAAGCGGGGCAAACTCTCTGTGATCGCACATACGGGGTGAGTAACGGTTGTCCATCCGTATGCTCGGCGGGGACCGGGCGACGGCCCTGATGGCCGGTGGGGCGGCCATGCTCCTGGTGGCCGCGGCGGCGTGGTTCGGCGTGGGCGTCTCCAGCGCCAATCCGGAGCTGGCCGACGTCGGCGCGTGGCTGTGGACCAAGGCCAAGGGCAGGGTCGTGCACGTGAACGGCCTGTCGGGCGAGGTGGACGGCTACCTCGACGACAAGGCCGGCAAGCAGTTGCGCGTCGTCCAGGACGGCACGAACGTGCTGCTCGTCGACGACCGCACCGGCTTCGTCAGCCGGGTCGAGCCCAGCCAGCTCACCGTCACCCAGACCCGCGACCTCGGCGCGGCCGGGACGCAGCTCGCCGTCTCCGGCGGCACGGCCTACGCCGTCGATCCGGCGGCGGGCCGCGTCCAGCGCATCGACCCGGTCACGCTGAACGCCGTGGGCGCGCCCGTCACCCTGCCCGGCCCGCTCGGCGCGGCCAGGATCGACGGCGGCGGCAGGCTCTGGGTGCCGGTGACCGCCAGGGGCCAGGTCGTGCCGGTGTCCGGCGGCGTCGCCGCGACCCCCATCAAGGTGGGCGAACCGGGCGAGGAACTGGCCGTGACCATCGCCGGCGGCCTGCCCGTCGTGGTCAACACGCGGGCCGCCACCGCCGTCACCGTCGGCGCGGACGGCGGCGTCGGCGAGATCGCCCTGCCCAAGGAGGTCGCGCGGGCGGCCAAGGGCGGCGTGCTCACCCCGGCCTCGACCGAGGGCCCGCTCGTCCCGGTGCTGACGCCGGGCGGCTCGGGGCTGCTCGTCGTGCTCGACACCTCCTCCAACGCCGTGCTCAGCACCAGGTTCGCGACCGGCGACCCGGCCGGGCTCGGGGTGCCGCAGGTGCTCGGGTCGAAGGTGTACGTACCGGACAAGAGCCGTGGCGCGCTGATCGTCTGGGACAGCGCCGCCGGCGGGCGGCCCACCACCCTCCAGGTGGCGGACGGGCCGGGCCCGGTGGACGTGTTCGTCAAGGACGGCCTGCTCTGGGCCAACGACGAGAACGGCGACAAGGCCCTGGTCATCGACCCCGAGGGCCGCAAGCACGACGTGGACAAGGACGACTCCGACGTACCGGGGCCGACCAACCCCCCCAAGCCCAAGCAGACCCCGCGCCCCGACCCCACGATCCCCGATCCGCCGCCGGACGATCCGCCCGAGACCAGCGAACCCGACCCGACCAGGACGAAGCAGACCGAGCGGCCCCGCCACCCGGCCAGGACGGCCACGCCGACCCCTGCGACCACCCCGACCCCGACCCCGACCCCGACGCCCACCGCCGCCCCCGGCGCGCCCGGCGCGGTGACCGCGCGGTCGGGCCCCGGCCGGGTGACCGTCACCTTCAGCCCGTCCACCGGCGGCAAGGTCGAGCGTTACACGCTCAAGGCGTCCGGCGAGGGACGGCCGGAACCGCAGTCGGTGAACGCCGACGGGCCCTTCCAGTTCGAGTTCACCGGCGGCGACTGCGCCCAGGAGTACACCTTCGTCGTCGTCGCCCACTGGCCGGGCGGGGAGGTGGAGTCGGAGCGGAGCGCGGGGGCCAGGCCCTGCGTGGCGCCCGCGGCGCCGTCGAACTTCGCCGCCAGGCCCAGGAACCGGGGCGCCGAGCTGACCTGGAGCGCCCCCGAGAACGGCGACCCGAGCGTGACCTACCAGCTCAGCGGCGCGGTCGCGAACGACGCGATCAAGGGGACGTCGTTCAGCGTGGACGGGCTGAAGAACAACGCGAAGTACGCCTTCAAGCTCAAGGCCACGAACCAGGCGGGAGAGAGCCCGGACGTCGCCTCCGTCGAGGTGGACCTGACCTACCCGAGGCAGCAGTACAAGAACGCCAACAACAACGTGGTGGACACGCTGGTCCGCCCCGCCGCGACGAAGACCGGCGAGGCGGGCCGCATCCCGAAGGGGCAGTACGTCTCGATCACCGTCATCTGCCAGGTCAAGGGCCAGAGCGTCACGGAGGACGAGAGCAAGGAGACCAGCGACGTCTGGAACAGGATCGAGTGGAACGGCGGCGTGGCCTATCTGAGCGAGACGCTCATGACCACGCCCCGCGGCTCGTTCCCGGCGCCGCCGCTCTTCGAGTGCACCGACTGAGGAGGGGGACCGGTTGACCCAGTACAACTACCCGGACCAGGTGGCCCAGCAGCCCGCCGCCCTGGCCGGCCAGTTCGCCCAGCGGTTCCAGCTCCTGGCCGGCAACATCGAGCGCGTCGTCCGCGGCAAGCGCGAGGCCGTCGAACTGGCCCTGATCTGCCTGTTCGCCGAGGGCCACCTGCTCGTCGAGGACGTCCCGGGCACCGGCAAGACCACCCTCGCCCGCTCGGTCGCGGCCAGCGTGGACGCCGAGTGGCGGCGCATCCAGTTCACCCCCGACCTGCTGCCGAGCGACATCACCGGCGTGTCGATCTTCAACCAGGCGCACCAGAAGTTCGAGTTCCACCAGGGCCCGGTGTTCGCCAACATCGTGCTCGCCGACGAGATCAACCGGGCCTCGCCCAAGACCCAGTCGGCCCTGCTGGAGGTCATGGAGGAGCGCCGGGTCACCGTGGACGCCGAGCCGCACCCGGTGCCGCGGCCGTTCCTGGTGGTGGCCACGCAGAACCCGGTGGACATGGACGGCACGTACCCGCTGCCCGAGGCCCAGCTCGACCGGTTCCTGATGAAGATCTCCGTCGGCTACCCCGACCACGTCTCGGAGGTCGAGGTGCTCAAGGGCGGGCCGACCGGGCCGCAGGTCGAGCGGCTGCCGGTGGTGGCGCGGGCGACGGACGTGGCCGGGATGATCGACTTCGCCTCCCGGATCCACGTGGCCGACCCGGTCTACGACTACATCGTCGGGCTGTGCGCGGCCACCCGTACCAGCCCGCACCTGCGGCTGGGCGCGAGCCCCCGGGGAAGCCTCGCGCTGCTGCGCGCCGCCCGCGTCAGGGCGGCCGCCGCCGGGCGCCACTACGTGGTGCCCGAGGACGTCAAGGCGCTGGCCGTCCCGGTGCTGGCGCACCGGCTGATCGTCACCCCGGAGGCCGAGCTGCGCGAGATCGGCGCGGCGTCCGCGCTCGGCGAGATCCTCGCCGGGATGCCGGTGCCGCAGGCGGCGTAGATGCGGCTCACGGCCCTGTTCACCCCGCTCGGGTGGGCCACGCTCGCGGGCTCGGCGGCGCTCTACGCGGCGGGCTTCGCCCTCGGCTACCCCGAGCCGGTCGTGCTGGCCACCGGCGGCGTGCTCGCCCTGGCCGCCGCCCTCGCCTGGACGGCCCCCGCGCCCGACCTGGAGGTGCGGCGCGAGGTGACGCCGCTCAAGGTGCCGAGGGGCGAGGCGGCGGTCGCGGTGCTGAACGTGGTCAACCGGGGCCGGCGCGGCCTGTCGGGGCTGCGCGTCCAGGACCGCGTCGGGACGTCGGAGCACCTGATCGGCCTGCCGCGGCTGCCCAGGAACGCCGCGCGCACCGTCTCCTACCCGCTGCCCACCGACGTGCGCGGCGAGATCCCGGTCGGGCCGCTGCTGCTGGTCCGGGCCGACCCGTTCGGCCTCACGCGCCGGGTGCGACGGTACGGCGACGCCGTCACCCTCCTGGTCCGCCCGCGCACCGTCGCGCTGTCCGTGCCGCCGTCCGGCCGGGCCCACCACCTGGAGGGTCCCACCAGCGACAACGCCCCCAGCGGCACCGTCACCTTCCACACCCTGCGCGAGTACGTCGTGGGCGACGACCTGCGGCACGTCCACTGGCGCTCCAGCGCCAGGACCGGCACGCTCATGGTCCGCCAGCTCATCGACGCGAGCCTGCCCACCACGACCGTCGTCCTGGACACGCGGGAGCTGACCGAACTGGCGGTCGACGCGGCGGCGTCCGTGGCGGTGGCGGCCGCCCGCGCGGGGTTCCCGGTGCGGGTGCTGGCCGGCGAGCGGGCGGCGGCCGACGCCAAGGCCGACGCCGACCCCGACGCGATCCTCGACCGGCTCGCCCTGGCGCGGCCGGGCTCGGCGGGCGTGGGGGAGATCATGCGGGTGGCGCGCGGCGGCGGGTCGCTGGTGCTGGTCACCGGTGACGCGACCGAGGCGGGACGGGCCGCGGGGGTCCGGCGGCGCTTCGACCGGGTGATCTGCGTGCTGACCGGTCCGGGGCCGGTGAGCGTGCCCGGCGTCACGGTCATCCCCCTCACCGACCTGGCCGCCCTTCCCTTCGCCTGGACCCCCCGATGACACCCCCGCAACCCCCCACGCCCGCTCCGGCTTCTCCCGCGCCCGCCCCCGCTTCTCCCGCGCCTGTCGTGCCCGCGTCCGCGCCCGCTCCTGTCCCTTCTGCGCCCGCGCCCGCTCCTGTCCCTTCTGCGCCCGCGTCCGCTCCTGTCCCTTCTGCGCGCGCGTCCGGGGTGGGGTGGCGGGGAGGGGTCGGGCTGGTGGTGGTGGCGGCCGTGGCCGGGGTCGCCGGGTGGGGGTTCCACCGGGTCTTCCCCGGTGCGGAGCTCCTGCTCGCGATCGCGCCCGCCGCCGTCGCCCCCGTCCTGGTGGCGGCGCTCACCGCGCGGCGGCCCCTGTGGCTCGCGCTCGCGCTCGACCTCGTCGCCTGGCTCACCGGGACGATCCCGCTCTACCACGGCCTGGCCCCCGGCGTGCTCGCCGACGTGGCCGACGCCTGGCACGCGCTGCTCACCACACTGCTCCCCGCCCAGCCCGAGCCGCGCCTGCTCGTCCTCGTGCACACGCTCGTCTGGGCCGCCGCCGTCATCGGCGCCGAGACCCTCACCCGCACCCGCACCAGGATCGCCGCCGCCGTCCCCGCCCTGGCCGTGTTCGCCGCCGCGCTGCTGCTCGGCGTGGACGGCGAGGGCTCGAACCTGCCGGTCGCCGCCGCCCTGTTCGTGCTCGTCGCCGCCCTCGCCCTGGTCCGCGACGACCGCTCGCCGCTCTGGCTGCTCGGCGGCCTGCCCGCCGCCGCCGTCCTGGCCGCACTGGCGCTGGTGGTGGGGCCGCTGCTGCCCGTGGCGGCGCAGCCGTACGACCCGAGGCAGGACGCCGATCTGCCGCCGCCCCGACGGGTGGACAGCGTGAGCCCGCTCGACCGCGTGTCGGGCTGGCTGCAGATCCCCGACAGGGAGCTGTTCACCGTCAAGGCGGACAAGCCGCTCAACTGGCGGCTGGCCGTGCTCGACCGCTACGACGGCGTGCGCTGGACGTCCGGGGCCCGCTTCCGTCCCACGGGCGGCCGGGTCCCGGAAGGGGAGTGGACGGGGGCCGCCCGGGTCGTCCGGCAGCGGGTGACCTTCACCGGGCTGCCGGGGACGTGGCTGCCCGCCGCAGAGCGGCCGGTCGAGGTCGACGGCGTCCCCGGGCTGGCCGCCGACCCGCAGAGCGGCGCCCTGCTGGCCGACCCCGCCGCGGGAACCGGCAGGCGTCCCGGCAAGGGCTTCGCCTACGAGGTGACGTCCAGGGTGCCGGAGCCGTCGAAGGAGGACCTGCTGGCGGCCACCCCCGCGCACGACGACGCCGCGCTGACCGCGTTCCCGCCCGGGCCGCAGGAGAAGCTGTTCCGTGAGCTCGCGCAGGAGGCGACCAAGGGCGCGGACGCGCCGATCAAGCAGGCGTACCGGCTGCAGAGCTACCTGCGCACCAGCGCCTCCTACGACGTCACCGCGCCGCCCGGCCACTCGCTCAAGGGCCTGGAGTTCTTCCTGCGGACCACGCACCGGGGCACCTCGGAGCAGTTCGCGGCGACGTTCGCGCTCATGGCCAGGACGCTCGGGCTGCCGTCGCGGGTGGTGGTGGGCTTCCGGCCGGGACAGGCGTCCGGGGGCGTCTACCACGTCAGGTCGGGGCACGTCATGGCGTGGGCGGAGATCAAGTTCGAACGGCTGGGCTGGCGGCCGTTCTACCCCACGCCCGGCCGCAGCGGCGCCAAGGACGACCACGACGTCGTCTCCTCGTCGATCAAGGAGAGCGAGCAGCTGGAGGGCGAGTTCACGCGCGGGGGCGGCGACCGGTCCGGCACGGTCCGCCCGAAGGCCGGGGAACAGGGCGCGCGGCCCGGCGGCGGGCCGTCGCCCTGGGTGCTCGCCGCCGCCGTGGGCGGGGGCCTGCTGGTGGCGTACGCGGTGACGGCCGCCGTGCTGCCCTGGTGGCGCAGGCGGTCCAGGAGACGCGGCGGGGCACCCGGCGACCGGGTGCTCGGCGCCTGGCGGCAGACCTGCGACGACCTGCGGCTGGGCGGCAGGCGGACGCTGACCGCCGAGGACGTCCTGACCGGCCAGCCACCAGACATCACCACCCATCTCAGGCCGTTGGCCGAAATTTCGAACTTCGTCAGGTACGCCCCCGACGACGTCACGGACGCCGACGCCGCCCGCGCATGGGACAGCAGCGACGCCGTCCGCCGCGCCGTCCGCTCGCGCACCCCCCTCCCCACCCGCCTGCGCGACCGGCTCCTCCTGCGATGATCCCGTCCATGAGAAGCGTCGAGGCCCAGCTCCTGCACCGCCCGCCCGGCCTCACCGCGGCCGACGTCGTCCGGCACCTGACCGCGATCCAGGCCCAGGACGTGCCCTCCGCCCTGCTCGCCTTCCGCGCCCGCTCGGCCACCCTCACACCGTCCGGCATCGAGGCCGCCTGGCAGGCCCGCGAGATCGTCAGGACGTGGGGCCCGCGCGGCACGCTGCACTTCGTGCACGCCGACGACCTCCCCTGGGTCCACACCCTCACCAGCAGCGACACCGCGGCCCTGCGCCGCCTGCGGCAGGAGGGCGTCACGGGCGACGACCTGCTCCCGCTCGCCGTGCACGCGCTCGCCGGCCAGGGCCCGCTGACCAAGGCCGAGCTGACGGAACGCCTCGCCGGACGAGCCCGCGGCCAGGGCGTCGTGCACCTGATGGCGCTGGCCGCCCATCACGGCCTGGCGGTGCTCGGCCCCTCCAGGGCGGGCAAGCCGACGTACGTGCACGCGGGCGACTGGCTCGGCGCGCCCGTCGTGCCCGAGCCCGACCGCGGGAAGGCGCTGAAGGAGCTGGCCGTGCGCTACCGCCGCGCCCACCACCCGGCCACCCCCGAGGACCTGGCCGCCTGGTCCGGCCTGCCGCTCGGCGAGGCCCGCGCCGCCTGGCGGACGAGCGCCGCCCAGGACCCGCCCGAGCCCGGCGAGCCCGTGCTGCGCCTGGCGCCCGCCTTCGACGAGTTCCTGATGGGCTGGCGCGGCCGGGACGGCGTCCTGGCCGCCGAGCACGCCGCCAAGGTGTTCCCCGGCGGCGGCGTCCTGCGCCCGGTCGTGCTGGCCGGGGGGACGGTCGCGGGCGTGTGGTCCAGGAAGGGCGCCCAGGTGAGCGTGCAGCCGTTCGGCGAGCTGCCCGAGGAGCCGGTCCGGGCGGAGATCGAGGACGTCCGCCGCTTCCTCAGCGGCCGCTGACCGCGTCCTCGCCGCGCTCTTCCTGGCTGAGCTTCCCCTGGCCGAGCCCGTCCTGGCCGAGCCCGTCCTCGCCGGGACTGTCCTGGCCGAGCAGGGCGGCGGCCACCGCGTCGGCGTCCCTGCGGAACGGGCTGTCGCGGCCCGGCCGGCCCGTGCCGACCTCGGTGAACCAGCGCGTGTTGCCGGTGGCCACGCCCAGCGCGTGGATGTCGGGGTCCGGCCGGCCGCGCGCGTCCACCACCCGGTAGGGCGCCCGCGTCACCGCCAGCCCGCCGGTGCGGAAACGGGCCCCCGTCACCGGGTCCACGTTCACGAACTCGCTGACCATCCCGTCCGCCAGCAGCCGCCGGAACAGCGGCGAGACGTCCCGGGTGACGTCCTGGCGCGGCGCGCTCGCCTCCACCAGCGCCCGCGCGTGCCGCCACGACCCGCCCACCTGCGGCGAGGACACCGCGAACCCGTCCTCGACCGGCAGCACCACGCCCGCCGGGCCGACCGGCCGCACGATGCCGGCCTCCAGCAGCGCCGCGAGCTGCTCGACGTGGGCGGCGGGCGGCCCGGCCGACAACACGAAGCTCTCCGGCGCGAACCTGCCGAGGAAGTCGCGGTGGGACTCCGGCAGCAGGCCGCCGAAGTCCACGATCGCCGGGAGCAGTGGCCTGATCGCCCGGAGCATCTCGGTCGCCGCCTTGAGCACGCCGCCCGCGCAGCCCGCGCGCGCCCGTCCCGCGTCGGTCCGCAGCAGGGCCGCCAGGCGGGCGCGGTAGGCGTCGGGGGTGGCGAAGCGCTGTCCGGCGAAGGGACGCGCCAGCGTGCCCAGGGGCCGTGCTGCCCCGGTCATGCAGGCCAGGTCGGCCTCGTACTGGATCAGCGGCTCCACCAGGCGGCCGAAGTCGAGCTGCGGCGTGCCGGTCGCCGCCGTCGCGTCCGCGCGCAGCCCCGCCAGCCGCTCCTCGGTGATCACCCGCAGCGGCACCGCCGGCGCCGGGAAGACGGGCACGGACGGCCGGGCCAGGAACGGCAGCCCGCCGCGCGACATCGCCAGCAGCCGGGGCTCGTTGCCGCTCGGCAGGTAACGCAGGCCGCCCGGCCCGCCGGCGAACCGGCCGCCCCGGCCCAGCGTGACCGCCCGCAGCACGTCGTAGAAGGTCAGCCCGAGCCCGCGCACGGCGACCTCGGCCCCCGGCGGCAGGACGTCGAGCGGCATCTCCACGGCCAGCCCCGGCGGGACGTAGACGGCCCCGCTCCACCGCTCGGCGTGCCGGGCCAGCGTGAGCTGCTCCCGCGTGACCTCCACGTCGGCGTGCCCGGTCGTCAGCACCGCCTTGTCCACCCGGTACGCCGTCCCGCCCGCGCTCACCCGGAGCCCGTCCGCCGCCCGCACGATCCGCGTCACCTCGGCCACCACCGGACGCACCCCCACCCGCGGCGGCGCCGACGCGCACAACGCCGCGAACGCGTCGGCCAGGTACTGCCCGTAGAGCCGGCGCGGCGCGCATTCCGCCGGGTCGAGGCCGCTCCAGACGGCCAGCGACCCGAACCGCTCCTCCGGCAGGAGACCGTCGGGCGAGCGCACCGTGCTCTCGCCCGCCGTCGTGTTGGCCCAGAACCACGCGGGCTGGCCGGCCCGCCACACCCGCCCGTCCCCGTGGCCCACCGCGTCGAACGCCCACACGGTCACCGCGCGGTCGAGCCCGGCCAGCCGGACCAGCAGCCGTTCCAGCACCGACAACCCCCGTGGTCCCACCCCGACCAGGGCGATGACCAGCTCCCCCATGCCATCCGCCTACCCGGAAGAAAGGCATGTGACCGTTGAGAGGGAATTGTCGTGAACGCGATCCGGCACATCGGGTGATAAGAGAAGAACCACTTGACGCACGGAGGCTGGACATGACGGGGGAGACCATCACGACGGCGGTGCCGTGGGCCGCCCGCGCGCCCGGCGAGCGCACGCTCGACGAGCGCTTCGAGGAGGTGTTCGACCGGTACTTCGGCGAGATCCACGCCTACGTCGCCCAGCGGCTCGGCCCCGACCACGCCGAGGACATCGTCGCCGAGACCTTCCTGACCGCCTTCCGCAAGCGCGCGCACTACGACCCGTCGCGGGCGGGCGTGCGCGCCTGGCTCTACGGCATCGCCACGAACCTCATCGGCAAGCAGCGCCGGCTGGAGGCCCGCACGCTGCGGGCGCTCGGACGCTGCGGCCCCGACGGCGACGCGCCCGGCCACGAGGAGGCCGTCGCCCTGCGGGTCAGCGCCCAGAGCCTTCGTCCCAACCTGGCCGCCGCCCTGGCCGAGCTCGACCGGCGCGACCGCGACGTGCTGCTGCTCGTCGCGCTCGCCGGGCTGAGCAACGACGAGATCGCCACCGTCCTCGGCATCCCGTACGGGACCGTGGGGTCGCGGCTCAGCCGGGCCCGCAAGAAGCTGCGCGGCCTGCTCGGCACGCACGTCCTGGAGACCGCCCATGGCTGACCCCCGCCCTCCCGCCTCGGAGCAGCCCGACTCCGCTCCCGAGCCGCGCTCGTCCTCCGTTCCCGAGCAGTCCGGGCCCGCTCCCGACCCGCGCTCGCCCTCCGTTCCCGAGCAGTCCGGGTCCCCTGCCGACCCGCGCTCGTCCTCCGTTCCCGAGCAGCTCCAGCCCGCTCCTGACCCGCGCTCGTTCCCTGGCGGTGACGACCTACGGGCCGTCCGGGACCTGTACGGGCATCCGGCGCCCGCACCCTACGCCCAGGTCAGGGTGTGGCGGCGGATGGCGGCCGCGCGCCGCCGCCGGCGCCTGACGCGGCTGTCGGCGCTCTCCCTGGCCACGGCCGCCGCCCTCGCCGTGGCCCTCATGCTGGTCAGAGGGACGCCGTCCGCCGTGCCGGGCCGTTCGATCCTGCTCGCGGCGGCCAGTACGGCGGCCTCCGGGCAGCAGGCGACCTACTGGCACATCAGCCGGCTGCACGACGGCGACCGCCTCACCGAGCTCTGGGCCACCAGAGACGGCCAAGCCTGGACCTGCACCTCCACCCCGGCCGCCAATTCCGCCCTCACCATCACCTCCACCCTGGCCCCCACCTCCACTCCCACCCCTGCGGCTCCCACCTCCACCGCCGCCCCTGCGGCTCCCACCTCCACGCGCACCCCTGCCGCCTCCGCGTCGCACCCGGGCCGCGTCGCCACCCCCGCGCCCCCCTCGGGACCGGCCTATGAAGGGAGCTGTGCGGGGCGTGGGCGGGTCGTCCCGGTGACGGGCCGGGCGCCGTTCACCATGGCGGGCCGCGACCTGACGTTCCGCCAGATCCAGGAGCTGCCCGCCGACGCCGCGGCGCTCAAGGAGCGGGTGGCCGCGATGTTGCCCGCCGGTTCGGCGGGCCTGCTCGCCGACGCGCTCAGCGGCCTGCTGTGGAGCAAGCCGTCACCCCCCGCCGTACGCGCCGCCGCCTACAGGGCGTTGGCCGACCTGCCCGACGTCCGCTACCTGGGCGGTCGCGCCGACCCCCTGGGCCGTCCCGGGGAGGCGTTCAGCTATCCGCTCCCCACCGGCGTCCGTCGGACGTTGATCATCGATCCGGCCACCTCCCAGGTCCTCGCCGGCACCGACGCGGGCGGGACCGGCGGCTCGCAGATCGTCCTCACGGCAGGCTGGACCGACCAGGCCCCCGACCTGCACTGACCCCCGCCCCGCCCCGCGTTCCCCACCCCGACCTGCACTGACCCCCGCCCCGACCCGCGTTCCCCACCCCGACCTGCACTGACCCCACCCCGGCAGGCGCGTGACCGCCGCACGGCGAGTTCAGCGCGCCCCGAAACAGGAGCCGCGACGTGTTCTGGCGTGCCCGCACGACCACCGGCAGGGCCATCTGCCTGAGCGACCAGTTCCCCGCCGCCGACGTCGCGGAGGTGATGGACGGACGGGTCCGCTTCGCCGGCCTGCCGCCCGCCGACCTCGGCACGGAGATCGACTGGACCGCCGACCCGTACGGCAACCGCTCCTGGGCGCTGAACCTGCACACGCTGCGCTGGGCGGGCCGGCTGGTCGCCGCGTACGAGCGCACGGGCGAGCGGGCCTGCCTGGAGCGCGCCGCCGACGTGACCGCGCAGTGGATCAGCCGGAACCCGCGCGGCGGGTACGAGCTGAGCCCGTGGGCGTGGGCCGAGCACGCCGTCGCCCTGCGCGCGCCCGTGCTGGTCTGCCTGAGCGAGCACGTGCGCACCCCGCGGCTGTGGGCGAGCCTGGCCGAGCACGGCGAGGTCCTGGCCGACCCCGCGCTCTACCGCGCGGGTCACAACCACGGGCTGGACCAGGACATCGGGCTGCTGCTCATCGGCTGCCGCCTCGGCCGCGCCAAGTGGCGCGACCTGGCCGTACGCAGGATGACCGGGTCCGCCGAACTGGCCGTCGACGCCCAGGGCGTGCTGCACGAACAGGCCCCCCGCTACGGCCTGTACGTGCACCGCCGCCTCGGCGTGGCCCTGCGCGCGATCAGCGAGAGCGGCGCCGAGCCCCCGGCCCGCCTCGCCGCCCGCCGGACCGCCCTGGAGGGCTACATCGCGCACGCCACCCAGCCCGACGGCTGCCTGACCCCCATCGGCGACAGCCCGGCCGACACCCGCGCCCCCGGCTTCCCCCACGAGGGCCCTCTCGTACGCGTCTTCGACGCCGGATACGTCTTCGGCAGGACCGCCTGGGACGACCCGCGCTCGGCCCACTACTCGATCAGGTTCGGCCCCGGCCGCCGCCTGCACGGCCACGAGGACCACCTCGGCGTCACCTACAGCGCTCAGGGCCGCCGCATCCTGGTCGAGGCCGGGTTCCACTCCTACGAACGGACCGAGTACGCGGCCTGGACCCGTACCCCGCAGGCCCACAACGTGCCCGTCCCGGACGGGGACTTCCGTCCCGGCACGGCCACCCGCCTGGTGCACGCCGACCTCGCCCCCGGACGCCAGGAGTTCGAGCTGGCCGACGACGCCTACGGGGTGACCAGGACCCGCCGCGTATTGGTCGGGCACGGCGAGGACGTGATGGCCGTACGCGACTCGGTCCCGTCCGGGACGCTGCGCAGCCTGTGGCACTTCGACCCCGCGCTACGACTGGTCGAACGGCGGACGGACGCCGTGGTCCTCGGCGACGGCGACTGGCGCGTCACACTGCTCCAGCGGCCCGCGACGGGCATGGAGGTGGGGACCACTACGGTCTCCACCGGCTACCTGCGCACGGCGGAGGCGGTGACGGTCACGTCAGGAAGCGCAGCCGAGGTACTGACCGTGATCCTCCCCGGCACCGACACCCCAGCCACCACCCACCTACCCCTGCCATGGCCCCCTTCTCCCTGACCCACAACCCGTGCACCTTCTCAGGCACCCAGCCACCGCACCCTCGTCACCACCAGCCCCTACGACCCGGCGCATGCCCTGGACCAGAAACCACGGCACCGGGCGCGCGCGATGTCGCCCACCAGACACCGCATCACCTCGTCACCGCGGAAAGACACCGCCCGCACATCGTCACCAGGGAAAGACCAGGCGGCCCTGCCCCACGTACCGACCTGGGACCGGCCCCAGGGCTCACCGCCCCGACTGCCCCCATCCACTGGCGCCGCCACGACACCCGCAGGCGGGACGCGACCGCGCGCCTTGCCGGCCACCCACTCGTCCGCCGGGACCGCCACTGCACCCGCCCACGGTGACCGCCCCTGCGTCCCGTCTCTCGGGCCTCCGCCGAACCCTCGCGCAGTTCGGTAGAGGCCCACGATGGCCGCCGAGCCCCCACGCACCCCGGCATCACCGAGAGACGGTCGAGGTCGGCTGCCCACATGCAACCGGCGAAATAGGTCGTAACCCAGCGAGAGCAGGCCGGGCCGCGGCGGTCCGGGAGTGAGGCCGGGTCAGGCCAGGCGGCGAGCCGTGTTCACCAGCTCGCCGACCCCCGCGATCCGGGTGACGACCTTGCTCCCGTCCATCAGATACCGGGGCGGCTTCCGGGCATGCCCCACGCCCCCGGGCGTGCCGGTCGCGATGACGTCACCCGGCCGCAACGTGAGAATCTGCGACAGGTACGCGATCAGCTCACCCGGCGGGAACACCAGGCCGGCCGTGTCCGCCTGCTGCACGACCTCCCCGTCCACCTCGCACTCCAGGGTCATCGCCCCGCTGATCTCGTCCGGCGTGACGAGGAAGGGCCCGAACGGCGTCGTCCCCTCGAACGTCTTGCCCTGCAGCCACTGCGCCGTACGGTTCTGGTAGTCCCTGGCCGTCACGTCGTTGAGCACCGAGTACCCGGCGATGGCCGCCTCGGCCTCCGCAGGCGAGGCGTCGCGCACCTCCGCCCCGACGATCACGGCCAGCTCGCCCTCCCAGTCCATGGAGTCCGACACCGCGGGCAGCTCGATGTCGTCGTACGGCCCGATCAGCGCCTCGGCGAACTTCGCGAACACCGTCGGATACCGCGGCAACTCCCGTCCCATCTCCAGGATGTGATCGCGGTAGTTGAGCCCGACACAGATGATCTTCCCCGGCACCGGCACCACGGGCGCCAGGTCGGCCGTGGACAGCGGATGCCGTGCCCCGTCCGCCGCGGCGGCCACCTCCCGCCAGCGCGGGTCGGCCAGCAACATCCCGACGTCGGGCGCCCCCACCTCAACGGCGTGCTCCCCGTCGATCCGGACGGCGGCCGTACGGCGCGGCAGTCGCAGCGTCGCGAGCTTCACGCGAGCTCCTCTCGATACTGGTGCAGGCCCTCAAGAGGGCGTGTCGGAAAACAGAACAATTTGAACCGGCCCGCGCGCCTGTACCAGCCACGCCCCCGGACACAGCGGTGCTCAGGCAACAACAGCCTCAGAACACTGGATGCCCGCATCGAAGGCCGCGGTGACACCCGGCAGCCCGTCCAGACCGGAGGGGGCCGGCACGACGGCCCGCCGCTCGCCACCCCCACCCACCGAACCCACCTCACCCGTCCGCTGGACCGCCCGTTGAACCGCCGGATGGAGCGTCTCCCATGCAGCCGCGCCCTGAACCCAGGACGTACGGGCATCAAGTAGCCGACCTGCACCCAGAACAGGACAGATGCACGACAGCGACGTCCACGTACAACGTCTCATCGGGATTCATGCTGCCCAACGCTAGGGAGTAATTCCGCGTACTGCACTAGCGTTCTGCTGTGAAGAACAAGCCCGCGTACCCCCTGGGCTCGGTCGACAACGCGCTGCTTCTCCTCCACATGCTGCGCGACCAAGGACGTCTCAAGGTCACCGACGTCGCCAAGGAGCTCGGCATCGCCCGCTCGACCGCGCACCGCCTGCTGGCGATGCTGGTCTATCGCGACTTCGCCGTCCAGGACGAGCACCACACCTACCTGCCGGGCCCCTTCCTCGGCCCGGCGGCGGGCGACGGCGGCGGCTCGTCCCTGCGCGAGTTGCGCGCGCACGTCCGGCCCGCCATGGAGGCCCTGTGCGCCCGCGTCCGGGAGACCGTGAACCTCATGGTCAGAATGGGCACCGAAGTACGCTTCCTGGACAGCATCGAGTCCCCGCAGATCCTGTACGTCGGCGACCGCCGCGGCACGATCCTGCCCGCCCACCGCGCCTCCGGCGGCAAGGTCCTGCTGTCCTCGCTGCCTCGCGACCAGCTCGCCGACCTCTACCAGGACCTGCCCGAGCAGGAACGCGCGTCCCTGCTCCGCGAACTCGACGAGATCCGCCCCCGCGGCTACGCCCTCAACCTCGACGACACGGAACAGGGCGTCTCGGCGATCGGAGCGGCGCTACGCAACGGCCGCGGCACCCCTGTGGGAGCCCTGTCCATCTCGATCCCCTCTGCCCGCTACACCCCCGACCGCCTCCCGTCCCTCCTGACCGACCTCCGCCAATCCATCACCGAGGCCGAACCCCACCTCACCAACTTCCCCACCTGACCCGCCGGACGCCCTGGACAGCCGCCCACCCGCTCC
The DNA here is from genome assembly GCF_053601695.1 of Nonomuraea sp. NPDC004702. Classification (NCBI taxonomy): domain Bacteria; kingdom Bacillati; phylum Actinomycetota; class Actinomycetes; order Streptosporangiales; family Streptosporangiaceae; genus Nonomuraea; species Nonomuraea sp. NPDC004702. The sequence goes on along the minus strand of NZ_JBSGCE010000072.1, from coordinate 14,550 downwards.
GACCACCGCAAGACAACCCACTATCGAGACGACGTGAGCAGCAGCGGCTTGAGCTGCCGAAAAAACTCCACCGCATCCGCCAACGAATCCCTCCCGGGCGCCCCCTCCGTCACCTCGATGCTGAGGAGACGCTGGTAGTCAGGAGTCCAGCCGTAGACGAAATCGATCACTTGGCCGGTGGCATCCTTGCGTCGTGACGCGAATCCCGGTCGCAGTCCAGCAGGTAGGTCGTTTCCCCCCGTGGCCACTTTCGTGTTCTCGAGTCCTTCGGGGCTGACCGGAGACGGCTCATGGACCTTGATGACCAACCCCAGCTCGCCTTCCAAGGCAAGACCGTCGACAACCGAGCAGGACGCGAACTGCCGCCCTCCGCTCATTCTTGTACCGATGGCCCGATAATCCTTGAAGCCGGTGGCGATCTGGATGGCGTTCGCCGAGATCAAGCCACACTCGCGCGGGGTAGCGGTGATGTTCCCGAGCGGCCGGGTGTCCGATGCCGTGTCGGGCGGTGATGAGCATGCCGCCATGAGCAACAGGAGGGTGGCAAGGAACATCAGCGACAGTTTCCTTCTCATGAGCCATGTCCGCCATAGTGCTTTTCCGCTGCCTTGAAACTGAGTGCGATGGCGACATCGGGCTGGCCAAAGACGCGGGCAGTTACAGGCAGTGACAGCCACTCATCGTAGGCGGAACGTTGTTCGGCGTTCATCTCAGCCCAAGGTTTGATGGACCTGTCCGTAATGAAATGCCCCGGCGCGCCAGGCGAGAAATCCTTGTAGTAGTACGGGTGAGTCTGGGCGGAAGCTTTTCCGAAGAGGCCGTGGCGCATCATTACGGAAGCCGTCAGATCGGTGAACATGTGCTTGGCCGCGCCCAGCGCGGTGTCGGCGTCCTGGCGAGCTTGCTCCTCATAACTCGGTGAAACCTTGTCGAACATCAACCCCTTGGCTGTGTCGGCCATGAGTCCGACGAACTTCCCCGACGGCATCGGGATCAGCCCGACCACCTGTTCGGTCAACCTCTTGAAAGAGTTCAGGCGGACGTCGTCCGCTTTCGCCTTTGCGATCGAGGAAATGTTGGCGGCATCGATGATCAACCAGGTCGTCATGCCGAGACTCCCCACCGCTGCGGTGAACTCCGCCCCTCCGCTACGCGCCATGCGCTCCTCCAGGATGTCCTGGCGCATGTTGTCTCGCTGCTGCTGTGTTGCCTCTGGGTGTGCCTGTTGCCATGTAATGAAGTCGCGTTCCACCTCTGTGGCGACCTTGGCCGCGAGTTCGTCCAGCATCCTGGCGGCGTACAGGCCATGCGCAGCGGCGACGGCCCGGAATGTTTCTTCGTCCTCGAAGGCCCATGTCATGGCCTTCTGGATTTCATCCGCGTCGAACCTCGAACCATAGGGTTTCCAGCCGTGCAGTTCCTTGGCGGGATCAAGACCGCTTACGACACCCGGCACCTCCTTGCTGAAGATTTGCGCGGAGCGGTGTACGTCGCCGATGTACTGGCTGAGGACGGTGCTGAGGTGGGGGCGGGTGGAGGGGAGGTTGGTCTGGACCTTGGGGTCGCTCCAGAAGCGGACCGCCCAGGAGGCGATCAGGGCGGACTTGTAGCCGCGTGACCCACCCGGTGGCAGGTCGTGGTCGCGGAATTCTGTGGTGGCGGCCTGGATGGCCCAGCCGAGGTCGGCGTCGGCGTCGCCCAGCCAGGGGTGGGTGCGCATCAGGTAGGCGAGGGGTTTGCGGGCGGGGTCGGTGAAGAAGTCCTGGGCCACGGCGGGGTGGTGGGCCAGGGCGATCAGGGCGGCGCCCATGGGGCTGAGGTCGCCGGGGGAGACGTCTCTGGGGCCGGGGAGCGTCCAGGGGTCTCGGGGGAGGGACAGGTCGGGGGGATGGGCGAGGTCCAGGTCGTGCAGCTTGCGGACCAGGGTGAGCAGGAAGGTGTGATCGAAGTCGCCGTCCTGGAGGAGTCTCTTGACGGCGAACGCGTCCTGGGGGTGGTCGATGTCCTCGATCAGGCGGTCGGTGTAGTCGGCGGCCAGTCGCATCGGGCCGACTCCGTGGGAGGCGGTGCCGAGCAGGGTGCTGAGCATGGTGAGGAACCGGTCCTGGGTGGCCGTGTCGTAGAGGAGCGGGCGGTCGCCGGGCGGGAGGTCGTAGGAGTACGCGCGGGCGATGAGCGATTTGAGTTCACGCGGCGGCATCAGGGTGAGAAAGGCCACGGCGAAGAACGGGTCGTTCTTGTGACGTTCGAGTTCGGCTACTGATTCTGCGTCGAGTGAATGGGACGCGATTTGCGCACGGAGTCGGGTGGCCAGTGCGGTGGCCGCGACCGCGCCTTCGGAGGGGGATTTCGACAGCCATGGGGATTCGTCGGCCCAGAGGACGCCGTCTTCGCCGGGGCGCCGGTCTGGGGTGGCGAGGATGAGGTCGAGACGGCCCTGGAGTGTGGGGATCTGGTCGTGCAGCCGGCGGCCGATGGTCGACAGCTGGGCCGGCCCCCACAGGGCTACGCCGAGGTCGGTGAGGGCTCGTTCGACTTGGAGACCGATGTCGGGAAGTGTGCTGCTTGCTCGTTTCATGCCGTTGATGAGCTGGGTCATCAGGGCGGGGTCGATGCCCACGGGAGGGGTCATGAGGCGGGCTCGGACGGGTGCAGCGTGTCGAGCAGCCTCAGGGCCCGGGTGAACAGGTCCTTGAAGCCGTGGTCCCAGGTGCGCAGGTCGGCGGCGAGGCTGTCGCCGGCGGGGCCCTTGAGTGCGCCGCCGTCCACCAGGCGGATCAGTGCGGTCAGGTCGTTGGCGTGTTCGTCGCGCAGTCGTTCGATGTGACGCCGGGCGGCGGTTATTTCGTGCTGCGTCGCCATCATCACCCGATTTCGTTGCGCTTGGGGGGCGGGGGAGGGGGGGTCGATGGAATATTAGCCCGCCGCGTCGGCGCCGGTGAAATGGAAAAGGAGTCCTCGCGCGATTCGGCTCTGGGCTGATGAATTAGGCGAAGGTTTGTGATGATAAAGAGGCTAAGTGCGTTATTTCGGTGTATTTGGTGAATGAGAGGGAGGGGAAAGCCTTGGGGTGGTGTCAGGTGAGGGGAGATGAGCGCTGGGGGCGAGGCTGGGTGCTGGGGGTCCTGAGGTCCTGGGAGTGCTGGGGGTGCTGCGGGTGCTGGGGGTGCTGGGGGTGCTGGGGGTGAGGGTGGCTGGAGGTGGCGGCGGGTGGGGGCGTCGGCTGAGGGTCCTACGGACTGAGCTGGGTGTCGGCTGAAGGGTGCTACGGGCTGGGTGGGGGGCGGGTGAGGGGCCAAAAGGCTCGGGTGGGTGGCGGGTGGGGGCCGAAAGACTGGACTGGGGGCGCGTGGAAGGGCTGGTGGGTGAGGCTGGGTGGGGGGTGAGGGGCGTTCTTCGGGGAGGAGGGACCCGCCGCCCGTTCAGCGCACCAGGCGGCGCGGGGTGCTGCTGGTGCGGCTGGGGAGATGGGGGTGCCGGGGAGGCGGGTCCTTCAGGAGAACGGACGCACATGGGGTCCGCCAGGACGGGACGACCTAGCGATCATTCGCCGGAAGCGCGCTCCGAGCAGCAGCGACGAGGTCGGCGACGACGTCGGCCGTCAGCCCGATCCCGAACGTCCGGAACTTGATCAACGGGATGCCGAGCGCCAGCCCCACCAGAGGCGAATCTGTCCGGTCGAGGTCGGGCAGCCCGGGGGCCTGCCGGAGCCGTTCCTTCAGCACCCGGCCGCCCACGGGGTGCGCCAGCCACTCGCCCAGCGTGGACATCTCGCTCAGTTCGCCCACATATCCGTCGCCCGGCGTGCTCAGCTCCGCGCGCAGCCGGATGTCCCGTGACGACGCGCCCACCTCGACGGTGAACGGCCCGGGGTCGATCCGCCAGCCGCCGCGCGTCACCGACCACCGCGCCAGGTCGCGCGGCCCGAGGGCGAGCCGTACGCGTTCGCTCGCCCCGGGGGCCAGGCCGACCTTGGCGAAGGAGCGCAGCCCGTGCCGGGGCCGCGAGGGGTGTTCGGCCTCGAAGGCGACGTAGAGCTGGGCCACCTCCTGTCCGTGGCGGTCGCCGGTGTTGGTGACGGTGAAGGCGACGTCCCAGGTGTTGGGGCCGGTCTCGCGCACGTCCAGGTCGGAGTACTCGAACCGGGTGTAGGTCAGCCCGTGGCCGAAGGGGTAGGCGACCTCGGTGCCCAGCGTGTCGTGGTGCCGGTAGCCGACGTAGCGGCCCTCGCCGTACACGACGTGGCCGTCTGAGCCGGGGAAGTGCAGGTGGGACGGTACGTCGGCGAGGCGCAGCGGGATCGTCTCGGTGAGCCGCCCGGACGGGCTGTGGGTGCCGAGCAGCAGGTCGGCCAGCGCCGCGCCGCCCGCCTGGCCGAGCAGCCAGCCCTCCAGGACGGCCGAGGCGAGGTGCCGCCACCCGGCCACCGACACGACCCCGCCGTTGGACAGCACGACGATCACCCGCGGGCACACCTCGGCCACCCGCCGCAGCAGCTCGACCTGGACGCCGGGCAGGTCGATCGAGGCGCGGTCGAAGCCCTCGGACTCGGCGGCCTCGGGCAGGCCGAGGAACACCACCGCCACCTCGGCCGCCGCCGCGCTCTCCACCGCCTCCCGCGCCAGATCGTCGTCGGCCTCGCCGTCGAGCCGGTAGCCGGGGGCGAACGTCAGCCCCTCGACGGCCCGGCCGAGCGCGTCGAGCGCGGTGTCCAGGCGGGTGGGCACCACGTGCGAGCTGCCGTGCCCCTGGTAGCGCGGGGTGCGGGCGAGCTCGCCCAGCACGGCCACGCGCAGGCCGGGGGCCAGCGGCAGCACGCCGTCGTTCTTCAGCAGCACGGCGGAGGCGCGGGCGGCCTCGCGGGCCAGCTCGTGGTGCTCGTCGACGTCCCAGCCGTCGTGCCGCTCGCGGCCGGCGACGCGTTCGGCGAGCCCGGCGACGCGGCCCGCCGCCAGGTCGAGCACGGACTCGGGCAGGCGGCCCGAGCGCACCGCGTCCTCGATCAGGCCGTCGGTGCCGGTGGGCGGCATCTCCAGGTCCAGGCCCGCTTCGAGGGCCGCCACCCGGTCGTTGACCGCGCCCCAGTCCGACATCACCAGGCCGTCGAAGCCCCATTCGTCGCGCAGCAGGGTGGTCAGCAGCCAGCGGTGCTGGGAGGCGTACACGCCGTTGACGCGGTTGTAGGAGCACATGATCGCGTACGGGCGGGCCTCCCGGACGATGTGCTCGAAGGCGGGCAGGTAGATCTCGCGCAGCGTGCGCTCGTCGACGTCCGCGCTGATCCGCATGCGGTCGGTCTCCTGGTTGTTGACCGCGAAGTGCTTGACGCAGGCCCCGACGCCGCGCGACTGGACGCCGGTGACCAGCGCCGCCCCCATCACCCCGGTCAGGTACGGGTCCTCGGAGAAGTACTCGAAGTTGCGCCCGCACAGCGGCGACCGCTTGATGTTCACCCCAGGGCCCAGCACGACGTCCACCCCCAGCGCGGCGGCCTCCTTGGCCAGCGCAGCGCCCACCCGGCGGGCCAGCGCCGGGTCCCACGAGGAGCCGAGGGCCACGGCGGGCGGGAAGCACGTGGCGGGCTCGCTGCGGGTCAGGCCGAGCGCGTCTCCGGCGTCCGCGCGCTGGCGGCGGATGCCGTGCGGCCCGTCGGACAGCGTGATCGCGGGCACCGCGTCGCGGACGGCCGTGGTGTGCCAGGTGTCGCTCCCGGACGTGAGCGACGCCTTCTCTGCCGTGGTGAGGTCGGGGGGAAGAGCCATGGAACACCTCGTTATCTGGACTGCAGTCCTAGTTGCTTGAGGAAGGTGATGACGGCGGCCCGCATGTCCACCTGGTCCGGGTCGAGCAGCCATTGCGTCTGCAGGCCGTCGACGAGCGCGATGAGCTGCTGGGCGACGGCGTCGGGATCGTGGTCGAGCGGCGGCGTGGCGCTTTCGAACAGGGCGCCGAGCAGCCACGCGGCCTGCCGGCGCAGCCTGCGGTAGCGCTGGACGAAGTAGTCGTGGGCGGGATGGCCGGGATCGGCGGCCTCGCCGGAGATCTTCACGTACAGCCCGACCAGGCCGGGCGTGCCCATGTTCCTGGCGACCTGCGCGACCGCGCGGTCGAGCAGCTCCTGCGGCGAGAGCCCGTCGTCGGGGCCGCCCATCAGCTCGCCGTCCACCTCGTCGCGGCGGCTGAGCACCTGGATGAGCAGGCTCTCCTTGCCGGGGAAGTGGTGCAGCAGCCCCGCGTGGGTCATGCCCGCGTGCGCGGCGATGTCGCGCAGCGACACCGCGTGGAAACCCGAGCGGGAGAACAGCTCTGTGGCGGAGTCGAGGATGCGGGCGCGCGTGCGCTCGCCCTTGCGCCCTCGGCGTGGCGTCGGTTCGGTCACCGGCCGGCCCTTTCTGGCGGTCTGGGGGGCACGCGGGCTGCGCAAACGTGCCGGGGTACGGCGAGATCGGCCGTCCACCGGCTCGCCGAAGAATCTACCACGTGGTTAGTTTCGCGGCCCACGCCCGCGGCGGACGCAGCGGACCCTAGAGCCAGTCGCGGCGTTTGAAGACCATGTAGAGCACCATGCACACCGCCCCCATCAGCAGGATCGCGAACGGGTAGCCGAACACCCAGTGGGTCTCGGGCATGAAGTCGAAGTTCATCCCGTAGATGGTGCCGACCAGCGTCGGGGCGAACAGGATGGCCGCCCACGCCGAGATCTTCTTGACCTCTTCGCCCTGCTGGATGCTGGCCTCGGTCATGCGGGCCATCTCCGCGTTCTGGGCCTGGGTCACCAGCGTCGAGTTGACCACCAGGATGTTCTGCAACATCTGGCGGAAGGCCGAGATGCGCTCGGTCACCGTGATCGCGTGGTCGGCGACGTCGCGCAGGTAGCTCTGCAGCTCGTCGTTGACGCCGTACTTGGCGGCGCCGGCGATGAAGCCGTGGATCATGCCCACCAGCGGCGCGGTGGCCCGCTGGAACTCGATCACCTCGCCGGACAGCTCGTAGACGCGCCGCGACACCGAGGGGTCGCCGCTGAAGACCTCGACCTCGATCTCCTCGATGTCCTTCTGCAGCCCGGCCACCACCGGCGCGTAGCCGTCGACCACGGCGTCGAGGATCGCGTACAGGACGGCCTGCGGGCCCTGGCGCAGCAGGTCGGGGTCGGACTCCATGCGCTTGCGCACCCCCTGCAGGTCGGGGGCCTCGGCGTGACGCACGGTGATCACGAAGTTGGGGCCGACGAAGACGTGCAGCTCGCCGAAGGCCACCTCCTCCACGTCGTCGAGGTAGCGGGCGGCGCGCAGCACCACGAACAGCGTGTCGCCGTAGCGGTCGGCCTTGGCCCGCTGGGAGCCGACGATCGCGTCCTCCAGCGCCAGCTCGTGCAGCTCGAACTCCTCGGCGAGCTTGACCAGCTCCCACTCCTTCGGACGGTAGAGGCCGATCCAGGCCATGCTGTCCGGCATCTGCTTGAGGCGTTCGAAGGCGTCGGCGAGCGAGCCGGGGTTGTCGACCCGCTCGCCGTTCTGGTAGACGGCGTTGTCGATCACGGTGGGCCGGTAGGGGTGCTCCTCGGTGGCGCGCGGGTCCATCGAGTGCTCCGGCGCCTCCTCGCGGTGGTCACCGCTGCGCCTGAACCCCTTCACCCTGGCCATGCACCCTCCGATCCGGTTGCCGTGCCGACTACTGCGAGGACACCAGGCTGTCGAGCTCCTGGGTCGCCCGGTCCCTGATGGTCTTGCGCCACATCGGCGTCCAGCCGAACAGCAGACCCTGCGGCCTGCCGAGAGCCATTCTGGACCAGCGCCTGAAGTCGAACTCGTCGTGGTGGCGGACGATGAGGTCGTCCTCGAACCTGAACAGCGCGTCGATCTCGTTGACGACCGTGCGGCCGGTGGAGGAGAAGGTGTAGCTGGCCGTCCAGTGGGCCGAGCCGCTGAACTCGTCGGCCTGGACGTCGCGGTAGCCGGATCTCAGTCCGTCGCGCACGCCGAGCTGCAACCGCCACATCGCCATCACCCGGTCGCGGCCCTCGACCTCCTGGAAGATGGGGTCGCCGAAACTGATCTCGGGGTGGTAGCAGCGCTCCATGGCCGCGAAGTCCGCGCGGCCCAGAGCGTCGTAGAAGGCGCTGATGAGCGCCACGTGCCGATCGTTCACCTTGCTATCGAATCATGGCCGCACCATTGTCCCAGCACACCGCCCGCAGCCACTGCTCGCCGAGGTCCAGGCGGGCGAGTGCGTCGAGCTGGTGCGCGTAGGGGTACGGGATCGTCGGGAAATCGCTGCCGAGCACCACCTTCCCCGAAAGCCCGAGATCACGCAGAACCGGGCGCAATCGGCTGGGAAACGGCATGCCGCGCTCGGAGAAGTCGGTGAAGGCCATGGTGGTGTCCAGGGCGACCCGCTCATGGCGGACGGCCAGCTCGAAGAACGGCTCGTACTCGGGCATGCCCAGATGCGCGATCACCGCCCGCAGCCGCGGATGGGCGGCCAGCACCGCGCCGATCGGCCCCGGCCCCACGTGGCCGCCGGGCACGGGCACCGAGCTGGCGTGCACGACCACGGGCACGCCCGACTCCGCCAGCAGCCCCCAGACCTCGTCCAGCTCGGGCGCGGCCGGGTCGAAGCCGCCGACCTGGAGGTGCACCTTGAAGATCTGGACGCCGTCCGCCAGCGCCGCGCGCACGTAGTCCGCGACGCCGGGCTCGGGGTAGAACGTCGCCGACGGCAGGCAGTCGGGGTTGCGGCGGGCGAAGTCGAGCGTCCAGGCGTTGAGGTCGCGGGCCATGTCCGGCCGGTGCGCGTACGCCAGGGCGGGGAAGCGCCGTACGCCCATCTCGCGCAGCCTCGTCAGCCGTTCCTCGACCGGGCGTTCGTACTCGATCTTCCAGCCGGCGCCCATCAAGGGGCCGCCGTGGTTGAAGTGATGCCAGACCCGGCGTTCCATTCGCTCGGGCAGGAAGTGCACATGCAGGTCGATCAGGCCCGGCAGCCCGAGGTCGCGCCACCACGCCGGAACGTCCGCGTCAGAATGTAGTTCTGCGGCCACAGCCGGGACTTTACCCGGCTAGTGTTTCTCCTCGATGGACATGCTCTGGGCCCACCTGATCAAGGTTCAGCCTGACCCCGACCCCTGGGTCGTGCTGGTCTCGGCTCTGGCCGCGCTCGCGGTCGTCGCGTTCCGCACCCCCTGGCAGGTGTCCAGGGGCCTGATCACGATCGCCCACGAGGGCGGCCACGCGGTCATGGCGCTGCTCACCCGGCGCAAGCTGGAGGGCATCCGGCTCCACTCCGACACCTCCGGCGTCACGCTGACCAGGGGCCGCCCCAACGGCCCCGGCATGGTGCTGACCGCGCTCGCCGGCTACCTGGCCCCGTCGCTGCTGGGGCTGGCCGCCGCCTGGCTCACCGAGCAGGGCCGCATCACGCTGCTGATCTGGAGCGTGCTGCTCTTCCTGGTGTGCATGCTGCTGCTGATCCGCAACCTCTACGGCGCGCTGATCCTGCTGGTCACCGGCGGCGCGGTGTTCGCCCTGTCCATGTACGCCCCCGCCCAGGTCCAGCAGATCGTGGCCATGGTCGCGACGTGGTTCCTGCTGTTCGGCGGCGTCCGGCCGATCGTCGAGCTGCAGCGCAAGCGGCGCAGGCGGCAGGCCAGAGACTCCGACGCCGACCAGCTCGCCCGGCTGACGTTCCTGCCCGGCGGCTTCTACGTCTTCTTCTTCCTGGTCGTGGCCGCCGTGTCGGTGGTGTTCGGCGCGTACCTGATGAACCCGTTGACTCCCTGAAAGCCGAAATTTCACATTAAACTCACCGGCAACAGGGGGGAGTGCCGTGTTGCCAGCCGAGGACGCGCCCGGCTACCGGGTGCTCGATCAGGCGGGCCAGGGCGGTTTCGCCGTCGTCTACCGCGCCTACCAGGAGCGCCTCGACCGGATCGTGGCGCTGAAGGTCCTGTCGGTCGACCGGGTCGACCAGCGCACCATGCGCCACTTCCAGCGCGAGCTCCGGCTCACCGGCCGCCTGACCGGCCATCCCAACGTCGTGACCGTCTTCGACACCGGCGTGACCCGCTCGGGCAAGCCGTACATCGCGATGGACTTCTTCGAGAACGGCTCGCTGCGCGACAAGGTCCGCAAGGAGGGGCCGCTCGCGGTGCCCGACGTGCTGCGCGCGGGCGTCAAGCTGGCCGGCGCGCTGGCCGCCGTGCACGAGGCCGGGGTGCTGCACGGCGACATCAAGCCGCAGAACATCCTCATCTCCCGCTACGGCGAGCCCGCCATCGCCGACTTCGGCGTGGCCAGGGTGGTGGACAACGCGGAGATCTCGGCCACCTCCCAGGCGTTCACCCCGCTGCACGCCGCCCCGGAGGTGCTCACCGGGCAGCCGCACTCGGTCTCCGGTGACATCTACTCCCTGGGCTCGACGCTCTACCACCTGCTGGCCGGGCAGCCCGCCTTCCACAACCCGGCCGACCCGTCGATCGCGCCGCTGATGTACCGGGTGCTGAGCCTCGACCCGCCGCCGATCAACCGGCCGGACGTGCCGCCGGCGGTGTTCGGGACGATCCTGCACGCGATGTCCAAGCAGCCCGAGCTGCGGCCCGGCTCGGCCAGGGAGCTGGCGCGGCGGTTGCAGGAGGTGCAGGCCGAGCTGGGGTTGTCGGTGACCGACCTGGTGGGCCAGGATCCGGGGCCGGGGCCGGCGACGTCCACCGTCCCGCGCCGCCCGCGCGGCGGCCCGCAGCCTCCGCCGCACCCCGGCGACTCCTCACTCCCCGCCACCGGCAGCCGGCTCCCCCACCCCCAAGCCCCCGCCCCGCATCGGCCGGGCCTGGTGGGGAACGCGGGCGTGGCGAGGCGGGACGTCCCCACGGCGGGGGACATGGGCGGGGCTCGGCGGGAGGCCGTCACGACGCCGCCCGCCGGGGGCGGGAGCCTCGGGAGGCGCCTGCTGATCGGGGGCTCGGTCGCGGCCGTGGCGATCGGCGGCACCGGCCTGGCCGTCTACCTGTCGCTGCGCCCGCCCGCCGGTCCGGGCCCCGCCGAGCGCCGCCCCGAGGCCGCCACCCCTGCGGCGACCGCCGCCACCACCCCGCCGCCGATCAGCAAGCGGGACGTCGCCGCGCTCGCCCCCCGCAGGCTCAAGGTCACCGCCGACCGCGGCGCCCTGGTGGAGCTGAGCTGGGCGCTCCCGGCCGACGCCCGCCGCTACCCGGTCGTCCTGCAACGCTCGCGGGCGGGCGGGGGCGAGGTGACCGTCGTCGCCCTCGGCACGGGCGCCACCAGCGGCCGCGTCGCCGGGCTCGACCCGGACACCGGCTACTGCTTCCTGGTGGGCGTGCCGCTGCGCATCTCGGCGGCCACCACGGTCGCCTGGTCGAAGCCGGCCTGCGTCAGAGGGGCGCGCTCAGCCCAGTAGCTTGCGCGCCGCCTGCTCGATCTCCTCCTCCGACAGCAGCACGTGGTTGGCCGCGTCGCCCAGCGGGATGAAGCTGTCGGCCGAGGTCACCCGGGCCACCTGCCCCGTGAACCCGGCGTCGATCAGCTCGGCCGTCACGCCCTCGGACACGCCGCCGGAGTGGCGGGTCTCGTCGGCGATCAGCACCTTGCCGGTCAGCTCGGCCGCCCGCAGCAGGTCGTCCACCGGCAGCGGGGCCAGCCAGCGCAGGTCGAGGACGCGGCAGCCGTAGCCCTCCTGGGTGAGCCGGACCGCGGCGCGCAGGCTCATCCGCAGCCCGTTGCCGAACGTCACGATCGTCAGGTCACGGCCCTCGCCGTACGAGCGGGCCCGGCCGACGGGCACGTGCGTCTCGCGCCAGCGCCCCGGCGGCGTGTACGGCGCCAGCCAACCGCCGTCGCCCTCCTCGAACAGATCACGCGTGTGGTAGAGCGCGATCGGCTCCAGGAACACGCAGACCGACCCGGCCGTACGGGCGGCGGCCAGGCAGGTGCGCAACATGGCGGCGGCGTCGTCGGGACGCGCGGGCGAGGCGAGGACCAGGCCCGGGATGTCGCGCAGCGCGGCCACCGCGTTGTCGTTGTGGAAGTGGCCGCCGAAGCCCTTCTGGTAGGCGTAGCCCGCGACGCGGACGACCATGCCGTTGGTGTAGGCGCCGCGCGAGAAGAACGACAGGGTGGCGCCCTCGCCGCGGATCTGGTCGAGCGCGTTGTGCAGGTAGGCCAGGTATTGGATCTCCGGCACCGGGAGCTGGTTGGACACCGCCGAGCCGAGCGCGAGGCCGAGGATGGCCTGCTCGTCGAGGAGCGTGTCGAACACCCGCGAGCCGCCGAACCGCTTCTGCAGCCCCCGGGTGACGCCGTAGACGCCGCCCTTCCTGGCGACGTCCTCGCCGAAGACCGTCATCTCGGGGTAGACCACCAGCGCGTCGGCGAGCGTGCGGTTGATGGTCTGCGACAACGTCAGCGGCTTCTCCGTCTCGGGCAGCGTGCCGGCGAACGCCTTCTCCCTGACCGGGCCCTCGGCCGCGGTCGGGCTGATGTTGGCGATCAGGTCGGGACGGCGCGGCGCGATCGGCTCCATGACCTCCGCGGCCGAGCCGAGCCGCGGGGCGCGGGTGGTCTCCAGGGCGATGCGCAGGATGTGCTCGCGCGCCGACTCGTACGTCTTGAGCAGGTCCTCCGGCGTCTCCAGGCCGGCCTCTACCAGCAGCCGCGCGGTGCGGACGAGCGGGTCGCGCTCCATGTCGGCCCGCAGCTCCCGCTGGGTGCGGTAGGCCGACTCGACGTCGGACCCGGCGTGCCCCATCAGCCGCACGGTGGACAGGTGCAGGAACGCGGGTGAGCGGTTGGCGCGGACGTGCTGGACGGCGAGCGTGGCGGCGTCGTAGGCGTCGGCCAGGTCGCAGCCGTCGGCGGCGAAGTAGGCGATGCCCGGCCGCCGCGCCGCCGCCTCCACCCAGCCCTTGGGGGTGCGGACGCTGATGCCGATGCCGTTGTCCTCGCACACGAACAGGATGGGCAGCGGCTGCCCCTGGAAGGTGGCGTAGGAGGCGGTGTTGAGCCCGGTCAGGGCGCTGGCGTGGTTGATCGAGGCGTCGCCGAAGCTGCACACGGCGATGGCGTCGGGCGGCCAGGCCGACCGGTCGCCGAGCGCGGCGGCCCGTTCGATGGCGAAGGCCACGCCCACGGCGCGCGGCAGATGGCTGGCGATCGTCGAGGTCTGCGGGATGACGGCCAGGTGGGGGTGGCCGAAGACCTTGTGCCGGCCGCCCGCGATCGGCTCGTCGGCCGCCGCGGTGAGGCCCATCAGCACGTCGCGAAGGCCCTGCTCGGGCAGCCGGCCGGCCTGCTCGGACCTGGTCAGGTAGAAGGCGCCGGACCGGTAGTGGAGCAGCGCCGGGTCGCTCGCCCTGGCCGCGGCGGCGACCGCCGCGTTGCCCTCGTGGCCGGCCGACCCGATCGTGTAGAAGCCCTCATTCTGCTCGCGGAGCCAGCGGGCGGCGATGTCGAGCAGGCGGCTGTCGAGCTGGCGCTGGAACAGGGTCCGGCACCGGTCGCCGGTGAGCGACGTGCCCTCGCGCACCGGGCCGCCGGGATCTCGGGCGGGGCCTGACTTCAGCGCCTCAACGGATTGGATGAAATGTGTCTCAACAGTGTCGCGCGCCACACCCTGATTATGTCCGTCATCGCCGCCGCCGTCTGCCGGAGTGCATGACAGATTGTGGTCCGGTCCGTTTAACCCTGATCCAGGACCGTTTGCGGAGATCTACGGCATTTCGGGGGTTTTCGTACGGCGTGAATGGCCATCGGTCAGTTAGTGATTGTTAACGCTGGCCTCGATCGCGGCGCGGGCCATCGTGTGCAGCAGGGGGCGCATGTCGTGCGGGGGCAGCTCGCCCGCGCTGTGGGGCGTCGAGTTGAGCAGGCCGAAGACCGCGTGCGTGGCCGCGCGCAGCCGGGCCGGCGGGCACGCCGGGTGCAGCTCGGCCAGCACGGTCACCCACTCCTCGACGTAGAGGCGCTGCAGCCGCCTGATCCTGCGCCGCTCCGGCTCGGGCACGTTGCCCAGCTCGCGGTCGTGCACGGTGATCAGCGCAGGCTGGTCGAGCGCGAACGTGATCTGCACGTTGAGCAGCGCGTCGAGCGTCTCGGCCGGGCCGTCCGAGGAGGTCGCCACCGCCACCGCCGACTCCCGCAGCCGCGAGCTGACGTCGAGCAGCATCTCGGCGAGCAGCGCCTCCTTGCCGCTGAAGTGCCGGTAGAGCGCGGGACCCGAGACGCCGACCGCGCCCCCGATGTCCTCGATGGAGACCCCGTGGAAACCGCGGGCGGCGAACAGCCGGGCGGCCGCGGCGAGGATCTCCATGCGCCTTCTGCCGCGCTCGCGGGTAGGTGGGGAGGCAGTGGTCACGTCTCACATGCTAGACGATTACGTTAATGATGACTAACATCTCGGCCATGACGAGAGGGGACTCATGAGCGACTGGCCGGTGCTGAAGTCGGCCCTGGTTGAAGTTCCCGGTCATCGCCATCGTCTGGGCGTCGACCGGCATGCCGGACATGGCCCGCTGGATGTCGGCCCGCATCTCGCCGGCGT
>NZ_JBSGCE010000071.1:0-44644 GCF_053601695.1 Nonomuraea sp. NPDC004702 | reverse complement strand
GGCATCAAGCTGATCTACACGCTCGGCGGCCCGCTGCCCGAGCTGCCCGGCCTGCGGATCGGGTCCGGGGCGCTCAGGGGCGCCGAACAGATCGCTTCCCGGCGAACTCCTCCGACACCCCGACCGCCAGGTCGGCGCAGCGGTCGCCGTCGAAGTCGCCGACGGCCAGCGCCGAGCCGAAGGCGTCCCCGGGTTCCGCGCCGGGCTGGGTGAGCTTGACGGTCCGGCCCGAGCCGTACATGACGGTCACCGAACCGGCCCTGGAGTCGTCGTAGGGAGCGGCGACGGCGATGTCGGCGCGGCCGTCGCCGTCGAAGTCGAGGGGGTGCCCGCCGCATCCCGGTGCGGCGGCGGGTGCGGCACCGGACACGAGGGGAGCGACCAGGCAGACGGCGAGCAACGCGTTCATACCGACAGTCATCTCCGTCCAGGCCGAACCCGGACTTAACACCACGAGAACGGCCCAGGAGGGCACGATGCACATCCGCTTCGGAAGGGACTTTCGGCCCGTCCGCCGGGGCGTGGGAGCGTGCCAGGATAGACGGGTGGACATCGACCTCGCTGATCTGGACTTCTGGCGCAAACCGCTCAAAGAGCGGAATGAGGCATTCGCCCGGCTCCGGCAACTGGAGCACCCGGTGTTCTTCCCGGAGAAGAAGGTGCCCTTCCTCCGCTCCGGCAAGGGCTTCTACGCCCTCGTCCGGCACGCGGACGTGGTCGAGGCCAGCCGCAACGCCAAGATCTTCTCCAGCGAGCCCGCCGTGACCAACCCCGAGCCGCCGGGCTGGGTCAAGCAGGTGTTCGGCGAGTCCATGGTCAACATGGACGACCCCCGCCACGCCCGCCTGCGCCGCATCGTGACGCGCTCGTTCAGCCCCAGGATGCTGGCGGGGCTCCAGGGCGACATCGAGGCCGCCTGCGCCCGCATCGTCGACGACGTCGTCAAGGAGGGCCCGCGCGACTTCGTCACGCAGGTGGCCGCCAAGCTTCCCATCCACGTCATCTGCGACATGCTCGACATCCCGCAGGAGCTGCGCGCCAAGGTCCACCAGCACGTCGACATCTCCACCGCCTACACCGGCGTGCGTCCCAGCCTGGCCCGCAGCGTCCAGATGGCCGGCCAGAACATGCTGGCCCTGCTGGCCCTGCAGCGCATGGTCATCAAGCTCGGCCACGAGCGCGTCGCCGAGCCCAAGGGCGACCTGGTCTCGCTCCTGGTCAACGCCAACCCCGACGGCGAGAAGCTGACCGACAAGGAGCTGGGCTCGTTCTTCTCGCTGCTGCTGGTGGCGGGCAACGAGACCGCCCGCAACACCATGGCCCACGGCATCCGGCTGCTCACCGAGAACCCGGCCCAGCGCGAGCTGCTGACCTCCGACTTCGACGCCCACATCAACGGCGCGATCGAGGAGATGGTCCGCTACGTCTCGCCCATCATGCAGTTCCGCCGCACGGTCACCGAGGACTACACGCTGCGCGGGCTGGAGCTGAAGCAGGGCGACAAGGTCGTGCTGTTCTACGGCTCGGCCAACCGCGACGAGTCGGTCTTCCCCGACCCCGACACCTTCGACATCACCCGCGACACCAAGCCCCACGTCGGGTTCGGCGGGCCCGGCCCGCACTTCTGCCTCGGCGCCAACCTGGCCAGGCAGGAGATGCGCACGATGTTCCGGGAACTGCTGACCCGGCTGCCCGGCGTGCGCTCGGTCGGCGAGCCCGAGCTGCTGCTGTCCAACTTCGACAACAGCGTGCGCAGTCAGGCGTTCACGTACTAGCCGTCTCCGGCTCCCCGGCCAGCACGTTCGTCCTGATGGTGAAGAACGTGACGGCCGCGGCGACCGCCATCATGGCGGCGCTGATCAGCATGGCCGCCCGGAACCCGGCGTCGAACACCGGCGGGTTCTCGAACGCGTCGCCCACCAGGCCGACCAGCGGCGGCACGGCGGCCACCGCCAGCAGGCTCCCGGTGCGGGCCACGGCGTTGTTGACGCCGCTGGCCGTGCCGGCGTAACGCTCGTCGGCCGTGGCCAGCACCGTCGCGGTCAGCGGCGCGACGGCCGCCGACAGACCGAGCCCGAAGACGGTCACCGCGGGCAGCACCAGCAGCGGGTAGGAGGCGTGCGGGCCGATCATGCTCATCAGCACGAACCCGGCCCCCGCCAGCAGGATCCCGATCGTCATCGGCCAGCGCGGCCCGAGCCGCCGGGCCGTCTCCCCGGCCCGCGACGACAGCAGCATCATCAGGATCGTGGTCGGCAACATCGACAGCCCGGCCGCGATCGGCGAGAACCCGGAGACCACCTGGAGCTGGATCACCAGCAGGAAGAACACCACGCCCATGGCGGCGTACATGATGAGCGTGACGACGTTGACCGCGGTGAAGACATGGTTCCTGAAGATGGCGACCGGCACCAGCGCCTGCGGCGACCTGCGCCGCTCGGTCACCACGAACGCCGCCCCGAGCAGCGCCCCCACGATCAGCGGCACCGGCGCGCCCTTCTCGATCAGCCCGTACGTGATCCCGGCCAGCGCCAGCGCGGCCAGCAGCGAGCCCAGCACGTCGAACCGCCCGGCCGCCTGCTCGTCGCGGCTCTCCGGCACGTGCCGCAGCGTCACCAGCACCACGATCAGCGCGAACGGCAGGTTGATCAGGAACGCCCACCGCCAGCCCGCCGTCTGCACCAGCCAGCCGCCCAGCAGCGGCCCGATCGCGCTGGCCACGCCGCCCAGCCCGGACCAGACGCCGACCGCCCGCGGCCGGTCCTGCCTGACGAACGACGCCTGGATGATGGCCAGCGACCCCGGCGTGAGCAGCGCGCCGCCGACGCCCTGCAACGCGCGCGCCCCGATCAGGAACTCGATGTTCGGCGACAGGCCGCACAGCGCCGAGGCCACGGCGAACCACACCGTGCCGATGAGGAAGATCTTGCGCCGCCCGTAGCGGTCGCCGAGCGAGCCGCCCAGCAGGATCAGGCCCGCCAGGGTGAGGGTGTAGGCGTTGACGGTCCACTGCAGGCCGTCCATGGCCGCGTGCAGCTCCTTGCCGAGGAACGGCAGCGCGACGTTGACCACGGTGCTGTCGAGCAGGGCCAGCCCGGAGCCGAGCACGGTCGCGCCGAGAATCCACCGCCCGCGCGCCGACTTCACCTGGATGTGACCGTTCTGTCCCATCCGACAATCTTGTCACCGTGCCCGGCGGCCTCCGGCGGCCACCCCGGCGTTCGGCCCCTACGTGCGGGCGCCGAGGGCCCGGAGCACGAAACCGGACACGGCCTGCTCGGCCGTCTCGACCGTGACCTCGCCGCTGATCAGCGGCACCCGCTCGGCCCCGATGACGGCCAGCACCATCCGCGCCGTCGCGCCCACCTCGGGCACCTGGAAGTCGCCCGCCCGCACGCCGTCGTCGAGGATCTCCACCAGCACCCGCTGCATGGGCGCGACGTGCTCGGCGAGCTGCTGGTAGGCGTCGGGCCCGAGCGCCGCGCCGAGGTCGGCCGCGCCGGGGTGGGGGTGGGCGAGCAGCCCCGCGAGCTGCAGCCGGACGAAGGCCCGCAACCGGTCGGCGGGCGAGGCGTGCTCGGGCAGCTCCCGCTCGTAGCTCTCGATGAAGTAGCTGGTGACGCGCTCGGTGAAGGCCAGCAGCAGCGCGGCCTTGTCGGGGAAGTAGTTGTACAGGACCGTGCGGGTGATGCCGGCCTCGTGGGCCACGTCCGTCAGGGAGATGGCGTCGATGCCCTGGGCCCTGGACAGCCGCGAGACGGCCTGCAGGATGCGGTCGCGCGTCTGGGCGCGATGCTCGCCGATCGTGGCGGCCGAGATGCGGGGCATAGGCCCATGGTAGGCCGGTTCGTCGCCGGCGCACCCCTGACCGCTCCCGGGAGCCCCGCGCCGGCGCACCCGTGACCGCTCCCGGGAGCCCCGGGCCGGTGCGCGCCGGGGTCAGGGTTTGCGCCGGTCCGGGGCCGGGTGGCCGGTGACGGCGCGCCGGGCGAGGTCCCACAGGCGTTCCAGGGCGGCGAGGACGGGCGGCGACTCCGGCCCGAGCAGCCTGGCCCAGGCGCCCGCCCCGTTCGGCAGCGTGCTGGCCCCGCCGGGCAGCCCGCTGCCCGCCGCCACCTCGTGCAGCGCGCCGGCCAGCTCGGCCGCGGGCACGGCGGAGGTGATCACGTACAGGGTGGACAGCACGCCGTGCTCGCCGAACATCGCCGGCCCGGTGACCGGGGCGCGCTCGGGCACGAGCCTGAGCGGGTCGGCGAACAGCAGCCCGCCGCCGGCGTCGCGGACGTCCAGGTCGGTGCAGTACGCGGTGTAGGCGTGCCGCTCGCCGCGGGCCAGCCGCCCGGCCAGCACGGTCTCCCCGAGGATCACCGTGGCCCCGGGCCCGGCGCTCACCAGGGTGCGCTGGTAGAACCGGGACCCGGCGAAGGGGATCACCGGGTCCGGCAGGTACTCCAGGTAGCCGTCCGGCCCGGCGGTGAGCGTGACGAGCTGGGTGGCGTAGTCCTGCTCCATCCGGTAGAGCTTGGTGGCCGCCTGCGTGGTGACGTGCACGGACGCGCCCGCGCCGCAGGTGACGTCGAGCCGGTGGCGGTCGCCCTGGAGCACCCCGCCGCCGGTGGACATCACCATCACGTACGGCAGGTCGGGCCGGGCCGGGTCGTAGTAGTGCGGCCGCATGATCTGCAGCGGCGCCTTCTGGAAGTGGCCGGTCAGCTCGGTGCGCCCGCCCCGCCGCTCGAACGCCAGCTCCAGCACGCCGACCTTGCCGGGGCTGCCGACCGGCAGCGTGTCGGGCACGCCGGCGTGCCGGGCCACGTCCGCCGGGACCGAGTCGATCGTGTAGTGGCCGGCGGCCAGCCGGTCTACCGGGCCGGCGAGCACGCCGGCGCCCCGCTGAGGACGAAGTCGGCCACCTCGGTCACACCGGTGCCGCGCAGGGCGTCGGTGAGCACGACCGGCCGCCCGTCGCGGACCCGGTCGGCGTCGCGCGCCATGACCTCCAGGTCGGCCCGCACGTACGGCGCGATGTCGATCTTGTTGATGACCAGCAGGTCCGAGTCGGTGATGCCGGGGCCCCGCTTGCGCGGCATCTTGTCCCCCTCGCCGGTGTCCAGGACGAAGACGTAGACGTCGGCCAGGACGGGGCTGAAGGTGAGGGTCAGGTTGTCGCCGCCGCTCTCGAACAGCAGCGTGTCGATGTCGGGGAAGCGCTCCAGCAGCTCGGCCCCCGCGGCCAGGTTCATCGTCGGGTCGTCGCGCACGGCGGTGTGCGGGCAGGAGCCGGTCTCGACGCCCACGACGCGCTCGGGGTCCAGCACGCCGTCCAGGGTGCGCCGGACGTGCTGGGCGTCCTCCTGGGTGTAGATGTCGTTGGTGACGACGGCCACGCTGCGTCCCCGGTCGAGCAGCACGGGCACCAGCGCCTCGATGAGGGCGGTCTTGCCGGAGCCGACCGGGCCGCCGACGCCGATCTTGAAGACGCGGTCCATGGTGGTGCCCGCGGGCACGTTCACGGCGGGGTGCGGGTGCGGGTGGTGGTGATGCATCGGGACGCTTCCCTTCTCAGGTGGTGGACAGCCGGGCCTCGGCCGTTCCCTTCTCAGGTGGTGAACAGCCGGGCCTCGGCCCGTTCGTGGGCGGCGCTCATCGTGTCCGCGAGCGGCGTGGCGGCGTGCAGGTCCAGCGGGCCGCGGGCGGCCAGGGCGTGCCCGGCGGCCCGCGCGATCGCGCCGGCCGCGCCGTACAGGGTGGCCTGGGCCTGCCGGAAGTCCAGCAGGCGCAGCCGTACGGCGGCGCTGACCCAGCTCGCGGCGAACGCGTACAGGTCGCCGGTCACCGCGTCGGCCTCCCGGACGCCCAGCCCGGCGTAGGCCGTGCCCAGCACGACGGCGTGGTTGCCCGGCGTGACCCTGGCCTCCACCAGCTCCGACAGGCGGGCCAGCGCCGGCGTCGCGAAGACCAGGGCGGCCGTGCGCAGGACCTGGTTGCCGGTCCTGGTGGCGGCGGCCCGGATCTCCCGGCCGAGCTTGACGGCGTGCAGCCGCCGGTCCACCTCGGTCACCGCGTCCCAGTCGCCGGCCGTCACCGCCCGGTGGGTCAGGACCAGGGCGGTGGCGTCGCCCGGCCCCGCCGCGTGCAGCAGCAGGTCCTCCAGCAGCGCGGCGACGTCCACCGGGCCGGCCTGCGCGTACGCCTCCAGCCCGTGCGAGAGCGTGTAGAGGCCGCCCGGGAAGGCCGAGTCGGTGAGCTGGAGCTGGGCGAGCAGGCTCATGCCAGGAAGAACAGGTGGTTCAGCGGCAGCTCGCGGGCCGGCGCGATGGTCGCGTGCTCGCCGTCCACCGTGACCTTGTACGTCTCGGGGTCCACGGTGATCCTCGGCAGCGCGTTGTTGCGGATCATGTGCCGCTTGTCCACCGTCCTGGTGTGGCGCACCCTGGCGATCAGCCGTTGCAGGCCGAGCCGTTCCGGCACCCCGGCGGCGATGGCGGCGTCCGGCAGGAACGTCACGTTGCTCTTGCGCTGCGCCATCCCCATCGCGCCGAACATCGGCCGGTAGTAGACCGGCTGCGGCGTGGGCAGCGACGCGTTCGGGTCGCCCATCTGCGACCAGTTGATCAGGCCGCCCTTGACCACCAGCGCCGGCTTGGCCGCGAACGACGTGAACGGCCACAGCACGACGTCGGCCAGCTTGCCGTCCTCCAGCGAGCCGACGTGCTCGGCGATGCCGGTCGTCCGGGCCGGGTTGATGGTCAGCTTGGCCAGGTAGCGCAGCACCCGCGCGTTGTCGTTGCGCTCGGAGTCCTCCGGCAGCCGGCCGCGCTGGTCCTTGCAGTGGTGGGCGGTCTGGAAGGCGCGGGTGAAGGTCTCCCCGATCCGGCCCATCGCCTGGGAGTCGGAGGAGAACATGCTGATCACGCCCATGTCCTGCAGCACGGTCTCGGCCGCGATGGTCTCCACCCGCACCCGGCTGTCGGCGAAGGAGACGTCCTCGGGGATGTCGTGGTTGAGGTGGTGGCAGACCATCACCATGTCCAGCAGCTCGTCGGCCGAGTTGATGGTGTACGGCAGCGTCGGGTTCGTCGAGGACGGCAGCGCGTTCGGCTCGCCGGCGATGCGGATCATGTCCGGCGCGTGACCGCCGCCCGCACCCTCGGTGTGGAAGGTGTGGATCGCCCGGCCGTCGATGGCGCTGATCGTGTCCTCCAGGTAGCCGGCCTCGTTGAGGCTGTCGGCGTGCAGCGCCACCTGGACGTCGTACTCGTCGGCGATGCGCAGCGCGCAGTCCACCACCGCCGGGGTGGAGCCCCAGTCCTCGTGCACCTTCAGCGCGCACGCCCCGGCCTCGATCTGCTCGGCCAGCGCGGCCGGCAGGCTGGCGTTGCCCTTGGCCATGATACCGATGTTCACCGGCAGCGCCTCGACGGCCTGCAACATGCGGCCGATGTTCCACGGGCCGGGCGTGCAGGTGGTGCCGCGGGTGCCGTCGGTGGGGCCGGTGCCGCCGCCGATCAGCGTCGTGACGCCGTTGGTGAGCGCGGCCTCGGCCTGCTGCGGCGCGATCAGGTGCACGTGCGGGTCGATCGCCCCCGGCGTGGCGATCATGTTCTCGCCCGCCAGCACCTCCGTCCCGGCGCCGATCACCAGGCGGCGGTCCACGCCGTTCTGGGTGTGCGGGTTGCCCGCCTTGCCGATCCCGACGATCCGCCCGTCCTTGATGCCGATGTCGCCCTTGACCACGCCGAGCACCGGGTCCAGGACGACCGCGTTGGTGATCACCAGGTCGAGCGCGATCGTGGCGTTCTGGGAGCCGGGGTCGGCCGCCATGCCGTCGCGGGCGGTCTTGCCGCCACCGTAGACGGCCTCGTCGCCGTAGAAGCCGGCCGTGTGGTCCTTCTCGATCTCGATCACCAGGTTGGTGTCGGCCAGCCGGACCCGGTCGCCCACGGTCGGGCCGAACATGGCGACGTACTGCCTGCGGTTCATGGTGCTCATCGGCTCAGGCCTTCTTCTTCCTGGCGGCCGGCTTCTTGGCGGCCGGTTCCTTGGCGGCCGCTTCCTTGGGGGCGGCCTTCTTGGCGGACGCCTTGCGCGTAGGCGGCTCCTTGCGCGCCGGAGGCTCCTCGCCCGGCGCGCGGACCGTGGCCCCCGGCTCCGGCTGGTCGGCGTACCCGAGCTCGGCCAGGCGGCGCAGGGCGCGGGTGCGGCTGTCCCGGGCCCGCAGGCCGCCGTCCACCAGGCCGGCGAAGCCGACGACGCGCATGCCGCCGGCGAACTCGACCAGGGTGACCTGGTGGGTGTCGCCCGGCTCGATGCGTACGGCGGTGCCGGCCGGGATGTCGAGATGCATGCCGTACGCCTTCTCGCGGTCGAAGCTGAGCGCCCGGTTCGCCTCGAAGAAGTGGAAGTGCGAGCCGACCTGGATGGCCCGGTCGCCGGTGTTGCGCACGGTCAGGGTGACCGTGGCGCGACCGGCGTTGATCTCGATCGGCTCGTCCCCGTACATGATCCGGTCCGTGTCCGTCATGGCGAACCGCTCCTTTCTGGTCGCGGCGGTGTCAGCCGCCGATGGGGTCGTGGCAGGAAACGAGCTTGGAGCCGTCCTTGAACGACGCCTCGACCTGCATCAGCTTGAGCATTTCGCGCACCCCGGGCATGACGTCCCCGGCGCCGAGCACCTGCTTGCCGAGCTCCATGCACTCGGCCACCGTCCTGCCGTCCCGGGCGGCCTCCAGGACCGCGACGCTGATCAGCGCCACCGCCTCGCTGTAGTTCAGCTTCACGCCGCGCTCGCGGCGCTTGGCGGCCAGGTCGGCGACGACGTAGATCAGCAGCTTGTCGATCTCGCGCGGTGCGAGGTTCATGAGCTCTCCTTAGGTGGAAGCGCGCCGGACGCCGGAGAACGCCGGGACCGCCGCCAGGAAGATCCAGGTGACCAGGACGAAGGGCCAGGTCAGGGTGTGCCCGCCGACCGGCGCGAACAGGTGGCCGACGAACGCCGTCAGCACGGTCGCCGACACCACGCCGGCCAGGGCGTACAGCAGGCCGAGGACGGTCGGCACGACGAACGCGCAGCACAGCGCGATGCCGGTGAGCACCGCGTTGTAGCCGTACAGGCCGGCGCCGATGTCGGCCGCGGGCGCGCCGAGCAGCACGGCCACCAGGATCCCGACGGCGCTGGCGGCCAGCGCGGCCCCCGCCACCCGCCACCCGGCGAACGCCAGGCCGATCAGGAAGATCAGGCCGACGTACCACTTGCCCTGGAAGAACACCTGGCCGACGCCGTTCAGCAGCCCCTGCCACAGGTCGGCGAACGTCACCGCGGTCCCCGGGGACGTCGCCGACGGCGGCGCCGCCAGGACGTGCCGGCGCCAGACCCGCTCGTAGGCCGGGCCGCCGACCACCATGATCGTGGCCACCGCGCAGAACGGCGCCGTGAGCCCCGGCAGGTCGTGCGGCCCGAGCAGCGTCTTGAGCGCCGACGTCAGGACGCTGCCCATGATCGCGCCGACGACGACCAGCAGCAGCGTGATCCACCGGGCCTGGAAGTACAGCACCAGCGCGACGCCGATCAGCGTGCCGTTGAACCCTTCGAGCCCCGCGGCCACGCTCTCCCTGGGCGCGCCGAGGAACCAGGCGGTGAGCGTGCCCACGGACGCGCCGACCAGGCCGAACAGCGCGAAGCGCCATCCGGCGGCGAGCAGCGCGACGACGAAGCAGATCGCGGTCCCCAGGTTGTTCTGCAGGTCCACCTGGCTGACGCCGCGGAGCGTGGCGAGCGGCAGGTCGGGCATCTCGGCGCGCATGTCCGCCTGCCTCTCTCGCCGGAACCGGGGTTGACGAGCGGCACCATTCCCCCGCGGGCGGCGGGCCACGCGGCGGCGGCGGTGGGATGGACATTCTTTGCGAAAGCCGTCGAGGACTAAGAGCGCCTCAACAATGCACATGCCCGGCAAAGGCGCTTTACCAGGGAGTTTTGCCTCCGGTTCCCCCGATCATCTCTGTCTGGGGACAGGAAGGGAGGTCGGGCGATGCCGCCAGGGCTCAACACCGGCGATTCGGCCTGGGTGCTCGTCAGCGCCGCCATGGTGCTGCTCATGACGCCCGGACTGGCCTTCTTCTACGGCGGCATGGTCCGCGCCCAGAACGTGCTCAGCATGCTGTTCATGAGCTTCGTCTCGATCGCCCTGGTGACGATTTTGTGGTTCGGCTACGGCTACGGGCTGGTCTTCGGCCCCGACGTGGGCGGCGCCGGCGTGATCGGCTTCGGCGACCTGCGCTTCGCCGACATCACGCCCACCATGCTGCACGGCCGCGTCCCCACCTACGCCTTCGCGCTGTTCCAGCTCACCTTCGCCATCATCACGGTGGCCCTGATCAGCGGCTCGGTCGCCGGCCGGACCCGGCTCGGGCCGTGGATCGTGTTCTCCGTCGTCTGGGTGACGCTGGTGTACTTCCCGATCGCGCACTGGGTGTTCGACCGGCAGGGCTGGATCAGCCGGTGGGGCGTGCTCGACTTCGCCGGCGGCCTGGTGGTCGAGCTGAACTCCGGCATGGCCGGCCTGGCCCTGGCCCTCGCGCTCGGCCCCGGCGTGCGCTTCCGCAGGAAGGAGCCGCCCCGGCCGAGCAACATCCCGTTCGTCATGCTCGGGCTGGGCCTGCTGTGGTTCGGCTGGTTCGGCTTCAACGCCGGCTCGGCCATGGCCGACGGCGGCATCGCGGTCAACGCCTTCCTGACCACCATGATCGCCGGGGCCGCCGGGATGCTGACCTGGCTCGTCCTGGAGTGGTTGCGGTACCGGCACTTCACCCGGCTCGGCTCGGCCACCGGCGCGCTGGCCGGGCTGGTGGCCATCACGCCCGCCTGCGCCTTCGTCAACGCCGAGGGCGCCCTGGTCGTCGGCATCGTGGCCGCCGTCGTGGTGTCGTACGCGGTCACCTGGAAGCTCGTCCTCGGCTACGACGACACCCTCGACGTCGTCGGCGTGCACGGCGCGGGCGGCATCGTCGGCACGGCCCTCATCGGCCTGCTCGCGACCGGCGTCAGCGCCACCAGGACCAAGGGCCTGCTGTACGGCGGCCCGATCGAGGTGCTGCTCAAGCAGCTCGCCGCGATCGTCGTCGTCGGCCTCTACTCCTTCGTCGTCACCTACCTCATCGGCCGCGTCGTGGACCGGCTCTGCCGGATGCGCGAGACCGAGGCCGAACAGCTCGCCGGCACCGACGCGCAGCTCGGGACGGAGGACTGATGGCCGCCACCCGCCATCCGGCCCGCGCGCTCGTCCTGGTCGGGGTGGGCGGCGGCGTCGGCGCGGTCGCCCGTCACCTGCTCACCCAGACCCTGATGGGCGCCGACCACCCGCTGCCCTGGCCCACGCTGGTGGTCAACGTCCTCGGCTGCCTGCTGATGGGCCTGCTCACCGGCGAGCTGACCCGCCACCCGCTGCACCGCATGCCGGTCAAGGCGCTGCTCGGCACCGGCTTCCTGGGCGGCTTCACCACCTTCTCGCACCTGGTGGACGGCGTCCGCGAGCTCACCGTCGGCGGCGCGGCCGGCTGGGCGGTGCTCTACCTCGTGCTCAGCGTCGTCCTGGGCCTGCTGGCCGTCTGGGCGGGCCTGCGGCTGGGCGGCCGTCGATGATCCTCACGCTGGTCGTCTTCGTCGGCGGCCTGATCGGCGCGCCGGCCCGCTACCTCGTGGACGCCGGCGTCACCAAGGCGGCCGGCAAGGCGATGCCGTGGGGCACGCTGGCCGTCAACGTCATCGGCTCGGCCGTGCTCGGCGTCCTGATGGGCATCGCCTCCCACGGCGCCCTGCCGCCGGCCGTGTTGTCGCTGGTCGGCACCGGGTTCTGCGGCGCGCTCACCACGTTCAGCACCTTCAGCGCCGACACCTGGAAGTTGCTGGCCGCCGGGTCCACCGGCCGGGCGCTGGCCAACATCGCCATGAACCTGGTGCTCGGCCTGGCCGTCGTCAGCCTCGGCTACCTGCTCGGCAGGGCGATCGCCGGCTGACCGGAAGGAGGCGGGAACGCCCATGACCACCGCCTCCCCGTGGGAGCGGGCCAAGCGGGCCCTGGTCGGCCGGCCGCTGCGGACCCAGCACCTGGAACGGCAGCTCCTGCCCAAGCGGCTGGCGCTGCCGGTCTTCTGCAGCGACCCGATCTCGTCGGTGGCGTACGCGACCGAGCAGATCATCATGGCCCTCACCCTGGGCGGCCTCGCCCTGCTGCACGTGACCGGCTGGATCGCCCTGGCCATCGTGGCCATGCTGGTGATCATCATCGTGTCCTACCGGCAGACCTGCTACGCCTACCCGGGCGGCGGCGGCGCGTACGTCGTCAGCCGGGAGAACCTGGGCGTCAACGCCAGCCTGGTCGCCGCCAGCGCGCTGCTGGTCGACTACGTGCTGACCGTCGCCGTCTCCGTCGCCGCCGGGGTGGACGCCATCACCTCCTACGCGCCCGGCCTGGACCGCTGGTCGGCGCCGCTGAGCGTGGCCTGCGTCGCGCTGCTCACCCTGGTCAACCTGCGCGGCACCCGCGAGTCCGGCCGCGGGTTCGCGGTGCCCACCTACGCCTTCATCGCCGCGGTCTACCTGATGTTCCTGGTCGCCGCCTGGCGGCTGCTGACCGGCGAGCATCCTCGGGCGGTCAGCGCCGGCTTCGCCATCGAGCCGCTCTACCAGCCCGTCGGCTTCGTCGCCGTCTTCCTGGTGCTGCGCGCGTTCGCCTCCGGCTGCACGGCGCTGACCGGGGTGGAGGCGGTCAGCAACGGCGTGCCCGCCTTCCGCCGGCCCAAGAGCAGGAACGCGGCGAACACCCTGGCGATCATGGGCGTGCTGTCGGTCACCATGTTCTCCGGCATCACCGTGCTGGCCCTGCTCACCCACGTCCGGATGACCGACCCCGACCACCCCGGCCGGCTCGCCGGGATGCCCGCCGGGTACGTCGAGCCCACCGCCCTGGCCCAGATCGGCGACGCCGTGCTCGGCCGCGGCGTCCTGTACGCCTTCCTCCAGGCCAGCACCGCGGCGATCCTGATCATGGCGGCCAACACCGCCTACAACGGCTTCCCCATGCTGGCCTCGATCCTGTCCGCCGACTCCTACCTGTCCAGCCAGCTGCACAAGCGCGGCGACCGGCTGGTCTTCAGCAACGGCATCCTGCTGCTCGCGACGGCCGCGGCCGTGCTGCTCGTCGTCTTCGACGCCAACAGCTCCCGGCTCATCCAGCTCTACATCATCGGCGTCTTCATCTCCTTCACGCTGAGCCAGGCCGGCATGGTGCGGCACTGGCAGCGGACCGGCCCGCGCTCGCCCGGCGTGCGGCGGCGCCAGGCCGTCAACGCGACCGGCGCGACGGTGACCGCCGCCGTCCTGGTGATCGTGCTGGTCACCAAGTTCGCGAACGGCGCCTGGCTGGTCTGCCTGGCCATCCCGGGCCTGTTCGCGCTCATGAAGGGCATCAGGCGGCACTACGACCAGGTACGGGCGGCCACCACCCCGGACGCGCCCGTCGAGCTGCCGGGCGGCGCCCACGCCATGGTGCTGGTCTCCCGGCTGGGCAGCCCCGCGCTCCAGGCGGTCGCCTACGCCGCGGCCACCCGCCCGGCCGGGCTGGAGGCCGTGCACGTGTGCACCGACGAGGAGGCGACCCGCGAGCTGCGCGAGGGCTGGGAGCACTACGCGCCCTCCTCCGTGCCGCTGAGGATGATCGAGGCGCCCTACCGGACCGCCGTGGGCCCGATCCTGCGGCACGTACGCGACTGGCTGGCCCTGCACCCCGACCAGATCGTGACCGTCTACATCGTCGACTACGTCACCGGCCGCTGGTGGGAGCCGGCCCTGCACAACCGGCTGACCGCCCGGCTGCGGGACCGGCTGCTGCTGCTCCCCGGGGTCATGGTCACCCTGGTGCCCTACCGGCTGGCCTCGGGCGAGGGCCGGGCCGAGCGCCCGCCGCGGCTGCCCACGCGCCTGGCCGTCCTGGCCCAGGCGCCGGACGGCGGCGACGACCCGGCGCAGGCGGCTACGCCGCGGCCCTGACGACGTGCATGAGCTCGGCCAGGACCTCGGTGTTGAGCTGGTAGGCCAGCCGCACCTCGCCGATGATCCGCTGCCGCTCGCGCTCGTCGAGCTCCGCGCCGAGGGCGTCGAGCCGGGCCCGGTACTCGGTCTTGAACCGCGGCAGGCTGCCGACCTCGTCGAAGATGTAGAAGTCGACGCCGCCGCCGGCCCGGTAGCCGAAGATCTTCTGCAGTTCCATGCGGATGAACTGGCCGCCCGACAGGTCGCCGAGGTACCGGGTGTAGTGGTGGGCGACGTAGCCGCCGGGCCAGTCGGTCATCTGGTGGATGCGGGCCTGGAGGGTCCGGGTGGCCTTGGAGGGGGCCACGCGCTCGCGCCAGGCGGGGCCGTAGATGGTGGCCAGGTCGCGTTCCAGGGCGGGCTCGCGGTACAGCTCGGGGAAGACGAAGCGGCCGGCGACCGGGTGGGCGGCCAGCTCCTTGGAGACGCCGTCGAGGGCGAGGTAGGCGAAGTAGTGCTGGGCGACCATCTCGCCGTACTCGTGCTCGGTCAACCGGCCGCTCATCAGCTCGGCGAGGTAGCCCTCGGACTCGGCCGACTCGTGGTCGCCCCAGGTGGCGGCCCTCAAGGTCTCGGAGAACGACGTCGTCACAGCACTTCCCCAACTCGCGCGAATGTTTCTGACACAGTGTCACAACCCGCGGAGGCTCCGTCAAGGTGATGGCGACAGCATGTCAGCAAAACTCGCCTCCGCCGTTCATCTACCCAGGAAGGCGGCGCTCAAGGGGGCGGGCCTGGCGGGGCCGCCCGTCGCGCACAGTGGCGGGCGTCAAACGGTCCGCTACCTGGAAAAATCGCTCTAACATACGGTGACACCGTCACTCGCTAGCCAACCCAGGAGTGATCCTTGACCGTCCAAGCCGACGTCGCCAGGCGACGCATCGAAGAGCTGCTCCGTGAGCACGAGGAGCAGATCCTCACCCGTTGGGTGCAGCTCGCCAAGGCCCCGTCGGACGAGCTTCTCGACATCTACCGCGCCCTGCGGTCCTCGCTCGATCAGGGCAAGGGAGACCTCGCCGACGTCCGCGGGCTGCTCGCGGAGCTCTCCCGCACCCGCGCCCGCGCGGGCCACCAGCCGGCCGACACCGCCCGCGCGGTCTTCGGGCTCAAGGAGGCCCTGTACGAAATCGTCGAGGCCGACGGCGAGCCCGAGGCCCTGCGCGGCTTCATCTGGTTCTCCCGGCTCATCGACGACCTCGGCCTGCTCACCTTCGAGACCTTCGCCGACGCCCGCGAGAAGATCATCCTGGACCAGGCCGAGCAGCTGCTCGAACTGTCCACCCCGGTGGTCAAGCTGTGGGAGGGCATCGTCGCCGTGCCGCTGATCGGCACCCTCGACTCCGCCAGGACCCAGGTCGTGATGGAGAAGCTGCTGCAGACCCTGGTCGACACCGGCGCCGAGCACGCTGTGATCGACATCACCGGCGTGCCCGCCGTGGACACCCAGGTGGCCCAGCACCTCCTCAAGACCGTGGTGGCCGCCAGGCTGATGGGCGCAGAATGCGTCATCTCCGGCATCCGCCCGCAGATCGCGCACACCATCGTCACGCTCGGCATCGAGTTCGGCGACATCGTCACCAAGGCGTCGCTGGCCGACGCCCTCGCCCACGCCTTCAAGCGCAGCGGCGTGCAGGTGACGCAGTCCAAGCACGCCCGCATCGCCGTCCGGGCGGAGGGCGCCTGATGGACCGGGTGCCCGTACTCAAGCTCGGCGACATCCTGATCGTCTCCATCCAGATCGACCTGGAGGACCAGAGCGTGCTGGCCCTCCAGGAGGACCTGGCCGAGCGGGTCGTCGCCACCGGGGCCAGAGGCGTGATCATCGACATCACCGCGGTCGAGATCGTCGACTCCTTCATCGGCCGCATGCTGGCCACCATCGCCACCATGTGCCGCATGCTGGACGCCCAGACCGTGGTCGTCGGCATGCGTCCCGCGGTGGCGATCACCCTGGTCGAGCTCGGCCTGTCGCTGGGCGGCGTGCGCACGGCACTGAACCTGGAGAAGGGAGTGGCGCTGCTCGACCACGTCAGGGGCGCCGCCACGTGACCGAGACGATGACGATCGCGGGCAGCGCGGACGTCGTGATGGTCCGGCAGATCGTGCGGACCCTCGCGATCGAGGCAGGGCTCTCCCTCGTGGACCAGACCAAGATCGTCACGGCGGCCAGCGAGCTGGCCCGCAACGCGCTCGTCTACGCCGGCGGCGGCGACGTGCGCATCGACCTCGTCGAGAACGGCCGGAAACGGGGCCTGAAGCTGGTCTTCAGCGACGAGGGCCCCGGCATCCCCGACCTGGACAAGGCGCTCACCGACGGTTTCACCACCGGCGGCGGCATGGGCCTCGGCCTCGGCGGCTCCCGCCGGCTGGTCGACGAGTTCGACCTGATCTCCGCCCCCGGGAAGGGCACGACCGTGACGGTGACCAAGTGGGCGAGGTGAACCCGGCCTGGGTGCGCGCCGAGGACCCGAGTGCCGTCGGCGCCGTCCGGCGGCGGGCGGTCGAGCTGGCCGAGGCGGCCGGCTTCGACACCACCCGCACCGGGCAGACGGCCGTGGCCGTCAGCGAGGCCGTCTCCAACCTGGTCAAGCACGCCGTGGAGGGCGTCGTCCTGGTACGGCCGCACCCCGAGGCCCCGGCCGGCGTGGAGCTCGTCGCGGTGGACAAGGGCCCCGGCATGGCCGACGTGGCCCGCGCCCTGCGCGACGGCTACTCCACCTCCGGCACCCTCGGCATCGGGATGGGGGCCATCGCCCGCATCGCCACCGGATACGACGTTCACTCCGTGCCCGGCATGGGCACTGTGCTCGTCATGCATTTCACCGCCGAGGGCACGCCCGGCCCTCCGCTGCGCGCCAGCGGCCTGACCCGGCCGATCGGCGACGAGGTGAGCTGCGGTGACGGCTACGCCATCGCCGAGAACGGCGAGAGCACCACGGTGCTGCTGTGCGACGGCCTCGGCCACGGCCACATCGCCGCCATCGCCGCGCAGACCGCCATCGAGCTGTTCGCGCAGGTCCAGGACCAGGAGCCGCTGTCGATCCTGGAACACCTGCACCGCGGACTGAGCGGGACCCGCGGCGGCGCCGTCGCGGTCGCCCGGGTCGGCCGGGACACCGTCACCTACGCCGGGCTGGGCAACGTCTCCGGCTGGGTCGCCGACGCCGGCGGCCGGCAGGGCATGATCTCGCTGCCCGGCATCGCCGGCCACCAGGGACGCACGCTCCGCCAGTACGAGTACAAGATCCCCCCGTACGCCACCGTCGTGATGCACTCCGACGGCCTGACCGACCGATGGGACCCCGGGAACGTGCCGGGGCTGTTCGCGCGCACCCCCGCGGTCATCGCCGCGGGCCTGCTGCGCGAGGCGGGCAGCAGGCGTGACGACGCCTGCGTGGTGACGGTGAGGCCCGGCAATGGCGGCGACTGAGCTCATCAGGGTCAGGCTCGAGACCGACCAGGACGTCTTCGTCCTGCGCCGCCTCGGCCGGGCCGCGGCCGAGCTGGTCGGGCTGGAGTCCCAGGACCAGATCCGGGTCGCCACCGCCCTCAGTGAGGTCGGCAGGGAGGCCTTCGGCAAGGACGCCGCCGCCGTGATCGCCCTCGGCCCCGACGTGCTCGCGATCACCATCCGCCACACCAGGCCGTCCGCTTTGGACCGCTCCGAAGGCGTGACGCTGGCCGGCCGGCTCGTCGACGACATCGCCCTCGGCGACGGCCACGTCACGATCACCAAGCGGCTGCGGCCGCGGGCGACCGCCCTCCCGCTGGAGGCCATCCGCGCCGACCTCGCCAAGCTGGCGCCGATCAGCGCGCTGGAGGAGCTGCGCGAGCAGAACAGGGAGCTGGCCGAGACCCTGGAGGACGTGCTGCGGCTCAACTCCGAGCTGCAGGAGACCAACACCGGCGTGCTGGCCATGTACAACCAGCTCTCGGCCGAGCTGGAGGAGACCAACAGGGGAGTCGTCGCCCTGTACGCCGAGCTGGACGAGAAGTCCGCCCAGCTCCGCGAGACCATCGAGGCGCGCAACCGGTTCTGGGCCACCGTCAGCCACGAGCTGCGCACCCCGCTGAACTCCGTCATCGGCCTGGTCCGGCTGCTGACCGGCCAGGGCGGCGAGCCGCTGACCGAGGAGCAGGCCCACCAGATCGGGCTGATCGGCGACTCGGCGCAGACGCTGCTCGAACTCGTCAGCGAGCTGCTCGACATGGCCAAGGCCGAGTCCGGCCGCCTGGACCCGCAGCCCACGCTGGTCAACCTGGCGCGGATGGCCGGGCAGTTGCACGTCACCATGCGGCCGACCAGCGAGCGCGCCGGCGTGACGCTGAGCCACGAGATCACGCCGGAGGCCACCGAGCTGTACGCCGACGAGAGCATGCTGATCAGAATTCTGCGCAATTTGCTCTCGAACGCGCTCAAATTCACTCAAAGCGGGCAGGTAGTGCTGGCCGCGCATGCCGACGAAGCCAAGAGCGAGATCGTCATCACGGTCACGGACACCGGCATCGGCATCTCGGAGGAACACTTGACGCGCGTGTTCGAGGACTTCTACCAGGTTCCCGGCTCGCTCCAGGTCAGGGCCAGGGGCACCGGCCTCGGCCTGCCGTACGCGCGCAGGCTCGCCGAGGCCCTGGGCGGCACGCTGGATCTCACCAGCACGCCGGGCGAGGGCACCACCGCCACCCTGCGGCTGCCGCACCAGAGCGGCACGCCCGAGGTCCAGCGCGTGCTGATCGCCGACGACGACGAGGTCTTCCGCGCCAGCGCCCGCCGCATGCTCTACGGCTTCACCGTGCACGTGGACGAGGCCGCCGACGGCGCCGCCGCGCTGGAGGTCATGGCCGCCTCCCCGCCCGACGTGATCCTGGTCGACCTGCTCATGCCCCGCGTGGACGGCCACGTGCTGCTGCACCAGATGGCCGAGGACGAGCGGCTGAGCGACATCCCGGTCGTCATCGTGACCATCGCCCCGCAACACGCTCCCGGCAACCGGCCGGTACTGTCCAAGCACGGGCTGCGCAGGGAACAACTCCTGCAGGCCATCCGCAGCGCCCGCCAGGGCGAGAACGGCGGTGCTGGAGAGGACCAGAATGCCTGAGTCCGCACGCGTGCTGGTGGTGGACGACACCCCCACCAAGCGCTACATCCTGTCGAGCTGGCTCCGACGGTCGGGGCACCACGTGCTGGAGGCCAGGGGCGGCGAGGAGGCCCTCGGCCTGCTCGCCGCCAACCAGGTCGACCTGGTCGTCCTCGACGTCCGGCTGCCCGACATCAACGGCTACGAGGTCTGCGAGCTGATCAAGGCCAACCCGGCCACCGCCTCCATCCCCGTCATCCAGGTGTCGGCCAACGCGATCACTCCCGCCGACCGCACCGAGGGGCTGGAACGCGGCGCCGACGCCTACCTGAGCGAGCCCATCGAGCCCACCGAGTTCGCCGCGACCGTCGAGGCCATGCTGCGCTACTACCGGGCGCGCTGGCGGGCCGAGCTGATGGCCGAGCGCCTGGCCAAGCTCGCCGAGGTGACGTTGCGGATGAACGAGGCCGAGACGTTCGACGAGCTGCTGACCGTGGCCGTCGAGGGCACCGCCGAGGTGCTCGGCCGCTACAGCGGCACGCTCGCCATGCTGCCCGACGGGCGGGTCCGGCGCCTCCGCGCCCGTCCCGGCGAGCCGGCCAGTGTCCAGCCCGCCGCCCCCGACGTGCTGGAACGCCTGTCCGAGCGGACGCTGAAGGACGCCACCAGGGCCCGGGTGTTCACCCTGGCCACCAGCGAATGGGAGGGCCTGCTGCCCGACGTGCGCGCCGAGGACTCCACCACCGGCGTGCTCTGCCGCACCAAGAACTCCCCGTCGCCGGTCTACCTGGGCGTCGAGGCCGTCTCGCCGCTCGACGCCGACGAGGTGAACCTGCTGCGCCAGCTCGGCCAGGAGCTGGCCCTGGCGCTGGGCGCCCTGCGCGCCTACACCGAGGAGCACGACATCGCGCTGACCCTGCAGCGCAGCCTGCTGCCCAGCCGCATCCCCGAGGTGCCGGGCCTGCAGGTCGCGCTGCGCTACCAGCCCGCCGTGGACAACGTCGAGGTCGGCGGCGACTTCTACGAGGTGCTGCAGGTCGACGGACGCGTGCTGATCGCCGTCGGCGACGTGGAGGGCCACTCCCTGCACGCCGCGACCGTCATGGCCGAGGTGCGCCACGCCCTGCGCGCCTCGCTCATCGCCCAGGTCGACCTGAGCGCCTCCCTCGACCTGCTCAACCAGATGATGCGGCGCTACCACCGGGGCCTGACCGCCACCGTGTGCCTGATGCTCATCGACCCGGCCACCGGCGAGATCGAGCTGGCCAACGCCGGGCACATGCCGCCGCTGTTCGCCGGGCCCGGCAGCTCGTACCACACGCTGGGCAACCTGCTGCTCGGCGCGGTGCCCGAGCGGTACCAGGTGGACCGGCTCAAGCTGCCGCCCGGCGGCACGATGATGCTGTTCACCGACGGCCTGCTGGAGGACCGGCACATCCTGCTCGACGACAGCATGGAGAAGGCCAGGCAGCTCGCCGAGACCGTCGAGGACGACCTGGAGGAGTTCGCCGAGCGCATGCTGGCGGCGTTCGGGGCGCGCGAGGACGACGTGGCGCTCGTCGTCGTCCGCCGCACCCTCGACGCGGACTCCGCCGGCGCCTGAACGGGCGTACTTGGGCCTGAACCCCTCAGCGGGTGTACCGGTGCTTGGCTCCGGGCGGGAAGTACTCCGGGTCCCCGGCCTCGCGCAACCGGATGAACGGCATCTGCTGCGCCACCGGCACATAGTTCGCGAACTCGCTGTTCAGCCGCAGCAGCTGGGCCAGGATCGAGGCGCCCACCGCCTGGGCGACCTCGTCGGCAGGCTTCTCGCCGGGCATCAGCTCCACCGTGACCGTCAGGTGCCGGTCGTGGTCGGCGTCCTCGGCCGCCTCCATCACGAACTTGCCCGTCACCCACCTGCTGACCTCCGGCTGCTCCAGCCCGACCGCGATGTTCTCCGGGTAGACGTTCGCGCCGTAGTACGACAGCGTGAAATGGCTCCGGCCGAACACGTAGACGAACGGATGCCGCGGGCCGGCGACGTCCGACCGGAAACCGTGCCGCTCGGCGAACTCCAGCATGCGCTCGTACGGGATCACGCCGCCCTCGTCGGCGATGTGGTACCGGATCAGCGGCACGCCGTTGTCGCCGGAGAACAGCAGCGTGCCCTCGTGCTCCTCGAAGAAGCGCACCCCCGGGTCGTACTGCACCAGGGTCGGCAGCCGGGACTCCCCGAACAGCTCCCTGGCCGTGTCCGGGCGGCCGGACAGGAACCGGCGCAGCTCGACCGAGAGCGGCGTCTCGTTGCCGAGCACCCCGGCGTCCGCGGTGCCGTACAGGGAGGCGATCCCGCGCACGGGGTCGGCGATCCCGGCCCGCTCGGCCACCAGCGTGCGCCACTCCTCGCTGAACACCTCGCCCGCCGTGACCAGCTTGACGTTCCAGTCGGCCCAGGGGAGCGGCTCGGTGTCGATGACGTTCTTCAGGAACGGCGGATAGCCCAGCAGGACCACCTGGTCGAAGTGCGGCGCCAGCTCCGGCAGCACCCGGGCGATCTCCCTGCGGTCGGTGCCCGGCGCGACGACGGTGATCGGATAGCCGCGTTCGGCCAGGTGACGACAGCACTCGATGGTGAACAGGCCGCCCACCCAGGTGCCCAGGGCGAAACAGACCACGGCCAGCGTACGGCGTTCGCGGGCCCCGAAGGAGCCCCGGAAGACCTCCTCGAAGCGGGACGCGATCACCCGCTCGTCCGCCACCGAGCGCGGCCAGAACGACGGCGTGCCGGTCGAGCCCGAGGACACGGCGATCATGTCCCCGATCAGGCCGTCCCGGCAGAGGTCGGGGAGCGGGTGACGGCGGATGTAGGTGTCCTTGGACGTCATCGGCAGCCGGCTGAAGCGCTCCAGATCGGTGACGCTCGCCGGGTCGACACCGTGCTCGGCCAGGAACGAACGGTAGGCGGGCACGGTGGCGGCCACCTGATGGAAGAGCTCAAGGGGATCCATGGGGCACGCGCGGCCGGCCGCCCGGAACCCTGCGCCCCGGACCAGCCCCCACGCCTCCTCCCTCCAAGAATCGATCGTCTCCAGCCCCCATGGTGACACCACTCCTCGCCCGTCCTCACCGTCCGAGCGGCGGTCACGCCTTGGGTGTACCGCGTCGCCTCGCGTCCAGGGGATGACACCGTCGCATGTCGGCCGCCCATGGCCCGCGAAGGGAAACTGCGCCGTAAGGGCCAGGGGCACGCCATGAGGACAGGAATTGCCGGCATGGGGGTCAGGGGCCGTGGTGGACGAGTGCCGCCCATAGATCAGGTCTGTCCGGGTGGGTACGGCGTAGGTCGCGCATGACGCGGTGCAGCACGCGGGCGGCGTCGTCCGCGTCCGGTCCGGGCAGGCCGCGGTAGAACTCGCGGGCGACCGCCGCGGCCGTCGCGTCGTCGAGGGGCCACAGACTGCCGACGACATGGCGGAAGCCGACCATCTGAAACACGGACGCGAGATGGATCGACTCGTTGGCGTGGAAGATCCCGCTGAAGGCGGTCGAGCAGGCCGACAGGTAAGCCAGTTCGGCCTGGTCCAGGGGCAGTGCGGCGATCGCACCGACGGGCAGCAGGTCATCGTGCAGGACGAGGCCGCCCAGCGACGGCTTCTCCAGGTCGGTGGCCGCGTGGCAGGCGAAATGGGCCCAGGTGCGGCCGGGCAACTCGGCGAGTACCCGGTCGGTCGTGGCGTGCTCATCCACGAGAAGGACCCCGGGGTGGTGCTGGTGCAGGGCCTCCGCCTCCTCGGCCGTAGAGGTGAGAGCAGGCAGCTCGGGCGCGCTGCCGACCGCGACGGTGAGCTGGCGGCGTACTGTGGCCGGCGCCCGCGACCTGGCCCGGGCGAGCGCGCGAAGCGTCGGCGCGTAGGAGGACACCACAGGTTCGGGAAGGGCCGCGTGCAGGGGGAGGACGCCGAGCATGCCGATGGGCAGCCACCAGACCCGGTCCACTGCGGGCAGGGCGGCTGCGATCGGCCCGGCGATCGTGGCCGACAGCCACTCCAGGGTCTCCTTGACCACCCTCTGCATGCGCAGCGCACCGGTCAGCGTTCCGTTCGCAGATGCCCGGATGGAGATGACCAGTTCGGCCACGTGCTCCGCCACGTCGTCCCAGGAAAGGCCGGGCAGCGCGACCGGGGTGATGTCCCCGGTCGTGATGATGATCGCATCGCTACGGGTGCGTGCCGAGTTGACCAGCACCACCGCGCCGCCGGCCGTGGCGGCGCGCAGTTCGGCCAGGTCCGGACGGCCGAGGAAGCGCGGTGCCCCACGCCGGATCTCCTTGACCAGGTCGTCGTACTCCGCCCATAGCCGCGTGCGGTCGTTGACCAGATCGGTGGTGATCACCATGAAGCCGCCTGGATGGACCTGTGACGTGGCGCGAAGCCTGTCGCGTACGTCCCGGAAGCGCGCGGCGAGCCCGGGGTCGCGTGCCTCCAGTTCGGTGAGGTCGGTGTGCAGGTCGGCCTCTTCGGCCAGCAGGATGCCTCTGCCCTGTTCCGCCACGGCGACGGCGCCCGCCGGGTCGCCCGCGGCCAGATGGGCGGCGACGGCCTCGCCCACCAGGTGCGTGTACTCGGCGACCCGTTCCTCCTGATCGACGCGGGAGTTGCGCCTGGACACCGCGGCGGGCAGCAGCGCGACCGCCGCGTCGTACAGGTCGGCGGCGAGCGACGGGTCACCGAGTTCGACAGCCAATGTGGCCAGCTGGGTGAAGGCGCGGACGCTGTGGCTGGGCACCGAGCGGACGGCGCCGCGGGCCAGCCCCGCGAGGCGCCGCAGCTCGTCGATCGTCACCGAGGGGGAACCAGCGGCGCGGTGTGCCGAGTGGATGTCGGTGGTCACGGAGATGATCCCGGCGGTGGCGGGGTGGCCGTCCGGCAGCAACGGGAGGGCGTTCCGGGCGAGTTCCGCCGCGCGTGCCAGGTCTGCGGCGTCGCCGTCGCGCTCGTACCGCCACAAGTAGCCATGGGCGAGGTCCGCCAGCTGCTTGGCCAGGTCCGCACCACCGGCCAGGGGGGCACCGGCGGCCAGGTCGGCGCCCCCGGACGCCAGCGCGCCGCCCCCGGACGCCAGCGCGCCGCCCCCGGACGCGAGCGCGCCCCCGGACGCGAGCGCGCCGCCGGACGCCAGCGCGAGCCCCTGTTCACCGGCCTCGATCGCGCGATCCAGGGTCACCGGATCCCCGCCGTGCTCGTGTCGCCGAGCCAGAACGGCGGCGAGCTGCCTGAGGTAGATCACCCGCTCAGGATGATCGCCGGGCACCGACGCCAGGCTCTCCTCCGACAGCTCGATGGCCCGGTCGAGATCCGCCACTCCGCCCCCGCGCAGGTAACGCTGGAGCAACGCGATGCTGAGGTTGTTCAACCGTCCCGGCCGGTCCGGGTCGTCCGGCGGGGTGGCCTCGACCGACACCTCGCTCAGCGTGATCGCCCGGAGCAGGTCGGGCAGCCCGCCGTCCCTCAGGTACCGCAGCTGGTACCCGATGCCAAGATACGAGACCGCGACCAGCAGCAGCGGATGATCACCCGGCGCGGTGTCCACGACCTGATCCCCCAGCCGGATCGCCTCGTCCAGATCCGCCACATCGCCACGCAGCTCGTATCGCTGCTGATAGACCGCGACAAGATTGGCGGCCGCCGCGAACCACTCGGCGCTCGACTCGCTCACCAGGCCCAGCGCCTCCTCCGTGGCCAGGGTCGCGGCGTCGAGATCGGTTGGATCACCGTGACGCTGGTAGCGGTGGCGGAAGGCGACGCCGAGGTTCATGAGCAGCAGCGGCAGCTCCGGGCTGCCGGACGGCGTCCCGGCCGCCGCCTGGGAGAGCAGCGTGATGACGACGGTCAGGTACGACGGTTCGGACGTGGTGTGCGCCTCGGCGAGCAGGGCCATCGCCGTACCGGCCTGGACCTCGGGGTCGGCGTCGGGCCCGATCAGCGGCCGTAGCAGTTCGGGGACCACGCGGGGGATGTGCGCGACCGGTGTGAGGTGGAAAGCGGCCTGGGACAGCTCGAAGTTCGACCGGGTGGCGACCCAGCGGGCATGAAAGAGCCAGCCGATGGCGATATGTGCCTTGAGCAGCCGTTTCCGTTCCGAGCCGGTCATGTCCGAGGGGTTCCGCCGCACCGTGCCGTGCCACAGCCGTAACGCGTCCTGAGAGCGTCCTCGTCGAGCACGGTCCGCGCGTCACCGGTACGTTCGTAAGCCGCGAGGCGGCGGCGGATCCGGCGGGCGATCAGGTGGAGCTGGAAGCCCCGCGGCACACCGGAGATTCCCACCTCAGCGTCCCTTCCGTGCCACAGCGGTGACCCGGCTGCCCTCCTCGACGGTGAGCGGCCCGGCATGGCCTTCCTCGGCCACGCCCAGTGCCGTCGCGAGCGTACGGCCGTGCAGGTCCACGACGGACTCGACGAGCAACGCCAGCTCGTTCACGGCGCCGCGGGCGCGTGCCCATCCGGCGGCGCCGACCACGATCGCGATCAGGGCGGCGGGCCACCACACGAAGGCGAGGGCGACCAGGGGCCATGACCAGCTGGCGACGGCGACCGCTGTGGCCAGTGCGGTGCCGGCGTTCACGAGATCGGCACGCGCGGCCTCGGGCAGCACCACCCACAACCTCGGCCAGACGAAGGGCAGATCGAGGCCGTAGCGATCCCGTGCGACCGCCTCCGCGCCGTGGATCCGGTCTCCCAGCCAGGTCGGCCGCCCCGGCTCGGCCAGGGCCATCCGGTTGACCTCGGCCGCCGCCTGGTCGATCCGCTCCTGCTGCTCAGGAGTCCTGGTTGGGGCAGGGTGAGCGCGGGTGAGCGTGCGGCGTCGATTCAGCAGCGCATGCCAGCGGTCGCGCCTTCGCCGTACGAGCGTGTTCCGCAGCCGGCCGAACGGCCATGGCCACTGACCCAGCCACAACGTACGCGTCACCCCGGCCATCGCCTGCACCAGCAGCCCCGCCCCGCCGGTCGCCACCAGCACAGCGACCAGCAGTCCCACCTGACCTCCCGCAGGCCGCCGGGCGAACCACTCCGAGAACCCGACCACCTCCCTCGCCGCCAGATCCACGTCGAGGGCGTGGGCGTGCCCGAGCCGGACGCCGAGCGCCGCGACGGCGAGAAACAACACCCCGGGAAGCAGCAGCAGCGAAACCCATCGCTCGGCGAGCTTCTTGGCCAGCTCGGCGAAGAAATCACCCACGGCCGCTACCTGGGCCGCATCGGCGCGAAGGTCACCCGGCACACCGGGATCGGCCCGCCGGGCAGGGGAACCTCCAGCCGGTCACACGCGCCGTCCGGGCAGCCGAACTCCTCCTCGTGCGCCCTGCCGGGGCCGCTGCCCGGCAGGGCGCTGCCGAGGGCGCGCAGGGCGCCGGACCCGTCGCCCCCGAGCAACTGCCCCAGCATGGGAATGATCGGCCGCCGCACGCGGGCCGCGGCCTCGATGGCTCCGAGCAGCCGCTGATGGCGCTCGGACTGGCGCGCACATTCGGCACGCAACTCAGGCAACTCGCCGCATAACACGGTCAGCGCGAGACGTTCGGCGTCGTCCATCGCCTCGATCGTCCCAGCCCGTGATCGCGGCATCAAGGGCACGAATGCGCCCGCGCCCGCGCCCGCGCCCGCGCCCGCGGCCGCGGCAAGACCATCGGCGGCGCCGCCGTCACCGAGGAGGCCGTGCTCTCCATGGCTCCGGGCTGCGCGACATCGCGCACGGCTCGTGCCTCCCTGGTCGCCGTCGTACCGCCGTACGCCCGTACCCGTGAGCGCAGTGTTCCCAGGCCCCTCCGGCTCGCTGTGCCTCTCGGCTTCGCCGGTCCTTCCGGTCGCTGTGCCTCTCGGCTTCGCCGTTCCCGTAGGTGTCCCTCGTGCCGCCGTTTCCCTGTGCCGCCGTTTCCCTGTGCCGGCTGACCTGGTCGTCGGCGTACCGCCGTCCTCCCGTTCCGGCCGGTGGGGCGTCCCGGAGGCTTGCCGGCTCGCCGTGCCCTTGGCGGCGCCGTACTCGTACGTTGGGCTCTTGTGGTGTCGTGCTGTGGCGCTTGGTACCGCCCCGGCCTCATGTCCGTCCGTGTTCCAGCGCTGGGTGTCTGTTCGGGGACGGGTTACTCGCCGGGGCGGACGAGGCCGGTTTCGTAGGCGAAGACGATGGCCTGGGCGCGGTCGCGCAGCCCTAGCTTGGTCAGCACGCGGCCCACATGTGTCTTGACCGTCTGCTCGGCCACGAACAGCTTCTGGGCGATCTCCTGGTTGGACATCGCCTGGGCGACCAGGATGAGCACCTCCGTCTCGCGTTCGGTCAGCTCCTCCGGACGCCTCCCCGACGGCGGACGGGGCCCGCCCAGCCGGGCGAACTCGTGGATCAGCCGCTTGGTGATGGCCGGCGCGATGAGCGCGTCGCCGGCGGCGACCACGCGGACGGCCTCGGCGAGCTGGGCCGCCGAAGCGTCCTTGAGCAGGAACCCGCTGGCCCCCGCCCGCAGCGCCTCGTAGACGTAGTCGTCGAGGTCGAACGTGGTCAGGATGAGCACCTTCGACGCCGGGCACGCCGCCAGCACCTCCCGGGTCGCCTCCAGCCCGTTCATGACCGGCATGCGCACGTCCATCAGCACCACGTCGGGGCTCAGCGCGACGGCCCGCGTCACCGCCTCACGGCCGTCGGCCGCCTCGCCCACGACCTCGATGTCCGGCTGGCCGCTCAGGAACACGGTGAACCCCGTGCGGACCATCCCCTGGTCGTCGGCGATCAGCACGCGGATCACGCGGCACCCTCCCTCTCCTCGACCGGCAGCCCTGCGGCCGGCCCGCTTGACGACTCGACCGGCGGCTCCGTCGGCAACGCGGCGCTCACCTGGTAACCGCCGCCGCGCGTGGGCCCGGCGTCGAGCGTGCCGCCGAGCAGCGCCGCGCGTTCCCGCATGCCCACCAGCCCCTGGCCCGCGCCGGGCGCCGCCGCGGGGGAGCGGCCGGGGCCGTTGGCGACGCGCAGGCGCAACGTGCCGGCGTCGGCGGTGATCTCCACGGTGACGCTCGACCCCGGCGCGTGCCGCATCGCGTTGCTGAGCGACTCCTGCACGATCCGGTACGCCGACAACCCCACCGCGGGCGACAGCCGCCCGATCGGCCGCCGCCGGTCGACCGCCACGGTCAGCCCCGCGTTGCGGGCGTTGGCCACCAGCTCCTCCAGCCGGTCGAGGCCGGGCTGCGGCGCGGTGTCGGTGCGGCCCTCGGGGTCGCGCAGCACGCCGAGGACCTGGCGCAGCTCGTTGATGGCCTCCAGGGACAACGCGCGGATCTCGGCCAGCCCCGCCTCCAGCTGGGACGCGTCGCCCCCGGCCCTGAGCGGCACGGCCTCGGCCTGGATGGCGATCACCGACATGTGGTGGGCCACCACGTCGTGCAGCTCGCGGGCGATGCGGGCGCGCTCCTCCAGCACCGCCTGCGCGCCCTCGGCCTGCCGGGTGCGCCGCTCCTCCTCGATGAGCAGGGCCGTGGCGTTGCGCCGGGCGCGCACGTTGTAGCCGAACAGCAGGACGACCACGGCCACGCCGGCCACCACCGGCGTCGAGTCGACGTCGACGGCCAGGCACAACAGGACGGTGAGGATCCCGGCCCCCACCGTGATCCGCCGATCGCAGCGCACGCCCACGGAATAGAGCGCCAGCAGGTACGCCACCCCCACCGCGATCGGGTAGGGCGCGTAGCCCTCGTCCTGCCCGATCGTGAGGCTGGCGCAGACGGCGAGGGGGGTCAGCACGGCGGCCGCCCGCCAGGCTGCCAGCGGCCACCGGTTGCGCAGCACCACCGGCAGGCCGGCGGCCAGGGCCGCGAGGACGACGGCGCCGCCCCAGAGCGGCGCGGGATCGCCGGGCGTGGCGGCGGCCCGCTCGTTCCACTCCTGGGTCGTGGACAGCGTCACGCCGAACAGCTCCACGCCCAGCAGGAGCTCGGCGATCTGCAACAGGCTGTACGTCTTCACCGGGACCAGCGGCGCCAGCCATCGGGGCACCGGCATCCGCAGCCACCGGGAACGCGGCCGGGACGGGGGATCGGCGCTGCCCGTCAGCAACGCGAGCGTGAAGGGCCGCAGCACGGCCAGCGAGGCCCGCCACAGCGCCACGGCGAACCGCCCGGCCGCTCCTCCGGACGACTCCGGAGGGCCGGTGCGCGCGTCGCCCCGGGAGGCGAGTGGCGCGGAGCGCCGGGCACGGTGATTCACCTGGTCAAGGATACGGAAAGGCGGGCGGCCGGACGTCAGACCAAGGTCTGATCCTGACGTCACCCTCAGGTATCACTTACAACATTACGATCGCCGTGAGCGAACATCGGCAAGGTTGGGAACAACAGCGCGCTCCAATGAATTGAGTCGGTATAACTCAACCCTTTGGAGTTCGCATGAGTGAGAGCTTGATCCTCCCGGTCCTGCCGCTCGACGACGAGGTCGTCCTGCCGGGCATGGTGGTTCCGCTGGACCTGTCCGACTCCGAGGTGCGTGCTGCGATCGACGCGGCCCGCGCGTCCGGTGGTAACAAGCCGCGGGTCCTCCTCGTTCCCCGGATCGACGGCCGTTACGGCGCCGTCGGCGTCCAGGCCGTGATCGAGCAGGTCGGAAGGTTGCCCGGCGGTGAGCCCGCCGCCGTGGTCCGCGGTGTCAACCGCGTGCGCGTGGGCACCGGCACCACCGGCCCCGGCGCCGCACTGTGGGTCGAGGCCGACACGATCGACACGGTTCCGGCCGGCGAGCGCGCCCAGGAGCTGGCCAAGGAGTACAAGGCCCTGGCCACCACCATCCTGCAGAAGCGCGGCGCCTGGCAGGTCGTCGACCAGGTCAACCAGATCGACGACCCCTCGGTGCTGGCCGACAGCTCCGGCTACACCCCGTGGCTGACCACCGCCCAGAAGGTCGAGCTGCTGGAGGCCGCCGACCCGGCCGACCGCCTGGCCAGGCTCATCGAGTGGTCCCGCGAGCACCTCGCCGAGCTCGACGTCGCCGAGACGATCCGCAAGGACGTCCAGGAGGGCATGGAGAAGCAGCAGCGTGAGTTCCTGCTGCGCCAGCAGCTCGCCGCCGTCCGCAAGGAGCTGAAGGAGCTCAACGGCGACACCGCCGAGAGCGA
Organism: Nonomuraea sp. NPDC004702; assembly: GCF_053601695.1. Lineage (NCBI taxonomy): Bacteria > Bacillati > Actinomycetota > Actinomycetes > Streptosporangiales > Streptosporangiaceae > Nonomuraea > Nonomuraea sp. NPDC004702. The sequence continues at coordinate 14,349 of NZ_JBSGCE010000071.1, read as the reverse complement.
GGAGGAGGACTACCGGGCCCGCGTCGAGGCCGCCGACCTGCCGGAGAAGGTGCGCGAGGCCGCACTCAAGGAGGTCGACAAGCTGGAGCGCACCTCCGACCAGTCCCCGGAGGGCGGCTGGATCCGCACCTGGCTCGACACGGTGCTCGACATCCCGTGGAACGAGCGTACCGAGGACAACTACGACATCGCGGGCGCGCGGGCCGTGCTCGACGCCGACCACACGGGCCTCGACGACGTCAAGGACCGCATCATCGAGCACCTGGCCGTGCGCAAGCGCCGCCAGGACAAGGGCCTCGGCGTGGTGAGCGGCCGGCGCAGCGGCGCCGTCCTGGCGCTCGCCGGTCCTCCCGGGGTCGGCAAGACGTCCCTGGGTGAGTCGGTGGCGCGCGCGATGGGCCGCAAGTTCGTCCGGGTCGCGCTCGGCGGCGTACGGGACGAGGCCGAGATCCGCGGGCACCGGCGCACCTACGTCGGCGCCCTGCCGGGCCGCGTCGTCCGGGCCATCCGCGAGGCCGGCTCGATGAACCCGGTCGTCCTGCTCGACGAGGTCGACAAGGTCGGCGCCGACTACCGCGGCGACCCCACGGCGGCGCTGCTGGAGGTCCTCGACCCGGCCCAGAACCACACCTTCCGCGACCACTACCTCGAGGTCGAGCTCGACCTGTCCGACGTGCTGTTCCTGGCCACGGCCAACGTGCTGGAGGCCATCCCCGGCCCGCTGCTCGACCGCATGGAGGTCGTCACCCTCGACGGCTACACCGAGGACGAGAAGGTCGCCATCGCCCGCGACCACCTGCTGCCCAGGCAGCTGGAGCTCGCCGGGCTGACCTCCGAGGAGGTCAAGGTCGACGACGGCGCGCTGCGGCGGCTGGCCGGCGAGTACACCCGCGAGGCCGGCGTGCGCTCGCTGGAGCGGGCGGTCGCCAGGATCCTGCGCAAGGTGGCGGCCAAGGACGAGCTGCCCGTCACGGTCGGCCCCGACGACCTGGTCGGCTACATCGGCAGGCCGCGGTTCGTGCCGGAGTCGTCGCTGCCCGAGTCCACCCAGCGCACCTCGGTGCCGGGCGTGGCCACGGGCCTGGCGGTGACCGGGGCCGGCGGCGACGTCCTCTACGTGGAGGCGTCGCTGGCCGACCCGGAGACCGGCGAGACCGGCCTGACCCTGACCGGCCAGCTCGGCGACGTGATGAAGGAGTCGGCCCGGATCGCGCTGTCCTACCTGCGCTCGCACGGCGCGGAGCTGGAGCTGCCGGTCACCGCGCTGAAGGACCGCTCGGTCCACGTGCACTTCCCCGCGGGCGCCGTCCCCAAGGACGGTCCCTCGGCGGGCGTGACGCTGACGACCGCGCTGGCCTCGCTCCTGTCGGGCCGCCAGGTCCGCGCCGACGTCGCCATGACCGGTGAGATCTCGCTGACCGGGCGCGTCCTGCCGATCGGCGGCGTCAAGCAGAAGCTGCTGGCCGCCCACCGGGCGGGCATCACCACGGTGCTCATCCCGGCCCGCAACGAGCCCGACCTGGACGACGTGCCCGAGGAGGTGCGCAACGAGCTGACCATCCACGCGGTCAGCGACGTGCGCGAGGTCCTCGACATCGCGCTGACCCCGGCCGAGGTCGCCACCACGGTCGCGGCCTGACGCCGCGCCCCGGGGCTGCCCCGGCACCGCCCCGCCGCCTCCGGCTCCCCGGATGCGGCGGGGCGGCTCCATGTACGGGGGCCTGAACGAACCGGCGTGCGGGGCCTGAACGAACCGGCGGGCGGGGCTTGGACAGACCGGTGTGCGGACCGGCGGGGTCAGTCGGTGAGCAGGAGCGACTCCAGTTCCGCCAGCAGCGCCATGACCCGGGCCGCGCGTTCGGGATCGTCGCCGGCCGCCGCGCGCACCGCCTCCTCCACCGGTCCGGCCGCCCGGCGGTGGACCGCGGCCAGCGCCGGTTCCGTCAGCGTGACCAGGGTGCGCCGCCCGTCGCCGGGGTCGGGTTCGGTCCGGACGAGGCCGCGCTCGCGCATCCGGGCCACCGAGGCCGACACGTGGCTCTGGACGAAGCCCGTCCTGGCCTGGATCTCGCCGACGGTGCCGCCCGGGTGGCGCAGCACGTCCTCGAAGACGGCCTCCTCGCCGGGGGTGAGGGGCGGGCCCTTGGTCTCGCCGGCCGCCGTCTTCGACAGGTCCACCAGCCGTCGTCCGAGCCTTCGCAGTCGTGCCACGTTCATGGTGGCCGATTGTATCGCTGAAGATGTATCGTCAGCGATATGAATGGGGTGGCGAGGACGGCGGTGGGCGCGGCCCGGTTACGGGCGCGCGAGAGCGAACGGCCCGACCGGCTGTTCGAGGACCCGTACGCGGGCGCCTTCGTGGCGGCCGCGGACTCCGGGTCGCCGGACTCCGGGTCGCCGGACTCCGGGTCGCCGGACTCCGGGTCGCCGGACGCGGGGCGGGGGAGCGGAGCGGGTGATCTCTTCAGCGCCCACCTGGTGTTCAGGACCAGGTTCTTCGACGACCATCTGAGCGGTTCCGGCTGCGACCAGGTCGTCCTGCTGGCCGCCGGGCTCGACGCCCGCGCCTTCCGGCTCGACTGGCCGCCGGGCGTGCGGCTGTTCGAGCTCGACCTGCCCGAGCTGCTGGCGTTCAAGGACGGCGTGCTGCGCGGGCTGGCCGCGACGGCGCGGTGCGAGCGCGTCCCGGTGCCGGTGGACCTGCGCGAGGACTGGCCGGGCAGCCTGCGCGCGGCCGGGTTCGACCCGGCGCGGCCGACGGCCTGGCTGATCGAGGGCCTGCTGATCTACCTGAGCCCGGCCGAGGCCGGGCGGCTGCTCGACGGCGTGTGCGCGCTGTCGGCCGCGGGCAGCAGGCTCGCCTTCGAGCACGACCCGGCCGCGGCCGCCGTGCTCGCCGAGCGGGTGCGCACGATGCCCGAGCTGCGGCGGATCGCCACCCTCTGGAAGGGCGGCCCGGGCGCGGACGCCGTCGCCCGGCTGACAGCCTGCGGCTGGCGGACGCGTACGGTCGAAGCCGCCGCCCTCGCCGCCCGGTACGGCCGCCCCGCCCCGCGCGGCGGTTTCCTCACCGCGGTGCTGAGTGACGCAGATCACCACAATTCCCCGGAATAGGAGTATGTAAAGGCGGCGTTAGCACCGGCGTGAACGAGGCATACGCGAACGACCACCGCGCCCACCGGGACGCCATGTGTTGTCGCATGCGTATGGGGCGAATGCCGGCCCGTTAGAGACCAGATCCCCGCCCGTTCTCCTCGAAGGTCACCATGATCCACACTTTCTGCTTCGTGCTGCGCAGGCTGAGCCACCTGCCGTTCCCTCCGGGCAGCCACTAGATCCCACCGCTCCGACGGTGATGTTCGTGTAAGGAAGCGGCCCGCCACCCGGCCGCTCTCACTCGTGGGGAAATTTCGTGATCCAGGCTTCCGGCCTGCGCAAGCAGTACGGCCAGACCGTCGCGCTCGACGGCGTCGACCTGCATGTGCGCGAGGGCGAGATCTACGGCGTGCTCGGCCAGAGCGGCGCCGGCAAGAGCACGCTGCTGCGCTGCGTCAACCTGCTCGAACGCCCCACCGCGGGCACGGTCACCGTCGCCGGGCAGGACCTGACCGCCCTGCCCGGCCGCGAGCTCAACCGCGCCAGGCAGCGCATCGGCATGATCCACCAGCACTTCGCGCTGCTGTCCTCGCGCACGGTGGCCGGCAACGTCGCCTTCCCGCTGGAGGTCATGGGCGTGCCCAGGGCCGAACGGCAGCGGCGCGTGGCCGAGCTGCTCGACCTCGTCGGCCTCCAGGGACGCGGCGGCGACCGCCCCCACCAGCTCTCCGGCGGTCAGAAGCAGCGTGTCGGCATCGCCAGGGCGCTGGCGGGCAACCCGTCGGTGCTGCTGTCGGACGAGGCCACCTCCGCGCTGGACCCGGCCACCACCCAGTCGATCCTCGCCCTGCTCAAGCGGCTCAACGCCGAGCTGGGCCTGACGATCCTGCTCATCACCCACGAGATGAACGTCGTCAAGAGCGTCTGCGACTCGGTCGCGATCATGGCCGGGGGCCGCGTCGAGGAGTCGGGGGCGATCGCCGACCTCATCAGGACCCCCGGATCCCGCCTGACCAGGGAGATCTTCCCGCTGCCCGAGCCGGCTCCGGCCGGTTCCGTCACGCTCACCTTCACCGGTGACCCGGGCCGCCCGCTGGTCTCGGAGATGGCGCGCAAGTTCGACGTGGACGTCAACATCCTCGGCGGCTCGATCGAGGAACTGGCCGGCGGTTCGGTCGGCCGCCTGCGCGTGGCGCTGACCGGCGCGGAGTCGTCCTCGGCGCTGTCGTTCCTGCGGGAGTCGGGGTTGCTCGTCGAAGTCGCGGGGGAGGCCGCATGACCTGGGAAGAGATCGCGCCGCTGCTGTGGCCGGCCACGTGGGAGACCGCCCAGATGGTGGGCTGGGCCACGCTGTTCACCGTGCTGTTCGGGCTGCCGCTCGGTGTGGCGCTGGTGGCCTTCGACCGGGACGGGCTGCGCCCGCTGCCGGCGTTGAAGTCCGTGCTGGGGATCGTCGTCAACATCGGGCGGTCGCTGCCGTTCATCGTGCTGATGATCGCGATCATCCCGTTCACCCGGCTCGTCATCGGGACCACGATCGGCACCGCGGCCGTGGTGGTGCCGCTGACCGTGGGGGCCGTGCCGTTCTTCGCCCGGCTGGTCGAGACGGCGCTGCGCGAGGTCGGCACCGACGTCGTCCAGGCCGCGCAGGCCATGGGGGCGAGCCGGACCGCCATCGTGCGCAAGGTCCTGCTGCCCGAGGCGCTGCCGGGCCTGGTGTCGGGGCTGACCGTCACGATCGTCGCGCTCATCGGGTACTCGGCCATGGCGGGCACCGTCGGCGGCGGCGGGCTCGGCGACCTGGCCGTGCGCTACGGCTACCAGCGGTTCGAGACGCTCGTGATGATCGTGACCGTCGTCCTGCTCATCGTCATCGTGCAAATTCTGCAGAGTCTGGGCGACTGGGTCGCTCGGCGCATTTCACATAAGTAAGGGAAAAATCATGAAGATTCGCTCGATATTGGGTGCTGCTGCGCTGTCCCTGTTGCTCGCCGCATGCGGTACGTCGCAGTCCGCGACCACCACCCCCGCCGCCGAGTCGGCCGACACGGTGCTGAAGGTGGGCGCGAGCCCCGTCCCGCACGGCGAGATCCTGAAGTTCGTCAAGGACAACCTGGCCCCGGCGGCCGGGCTGAAGCTGGAGATCGTCGAGTTCACCGATTACGTCCAGCCGAACGTGCAGCTCGACGAGGGCCAGCTGAACGCCAACTTCTTCCAGCACAAGCCCTACCTGGACGACTTCAGCGCCTCCAAGGGCACCAAGCTGAGCTTCGTCACCCCGGTGCACCTGGAGCCGCTCGGCCTGTACTCCAAGAAGATCACCGCGCTGTCGGCGCTGGCGGACGGGGCCACCGTGGCCGTCCCCAACGACGCCACGAACCTCGGCCGCTCGCTCAAGCTGCTCGCCGACCACGGCCTGGTCAAGCTCAAGGACGGCGCGGGCACCGCGGCCACCGAGCGCGACGTCACGGACAACCCCAAGAAGCTGCAGTTCAAGCCCCTTGAGGCGGCCCAGCTCCCGCGCTCGCTCGACGACGTGGACGCCGCCGTGATCAACGGCAACTACGCCATCGAGGCCGGGCTCAAGCCCGCCAGCCAGGCGCTGGTGCTGGAGAAGACCGAGGGCAACCCGTACGTCAACGGGCTCGTCGTCCAGGCCGGCCACGAGAAGGACGCCAACATCGTCACCCTCGGCAAGCTGCTCCAGGACCCGAAGGTCAAGGACTTCATCAAGCAGAAGTACGAGGGCTCGGTGATCCCCGCCGAGTGATCCCCGCCGAGTGATCCGCGCCGAGTGATTCGCGCCGAGTGATTCGCGCCGAGTGATCCCGGCGTCGGCCGATGCCGAAGCCGCGGCTTCCCCGCCGGGGAGCCGCGGCTTCGGCGCGCCCTAGCGCCGCCGCCGACGGACCGAATACTGTTCTAATATGTACCCGGGAGCCATCGCAGCCGTCACCCCCGACAAGCCCGCTGTGATCATGGCGGGCTCCGGGCAAATCCTCACCTACCGCGAGCTCGAAGAGGAGTCCAACCGCCTGGCCCACGCCTTCCGCGCGGCCGGGCTCAGGCCCGGCGACCACGTCGCCTTCATGCTCGCCAACCACCCGCTCTTCCTGGCCGTCGCCTGGGCCGCGCACCGCGCGGGCCTGTACTACACGCCGATCAGCTCCCGCCTGCAGACCGACGAACTCGCCTACATCGTGGACAACTGCGGCGCCCGGGTCTTCATCTCCAGCGCGAACCTGGCGGAGGTGGCCACCTCGATCACCGGCGCCACGCCGCGCGTGGAACTGCGGCTCATGCTCGACGGCCGCGCCGAGGGCTTCGCCTCCTACGAGGAGACGGTGGCCGGCTGCCCGGTCACCCCGATCGCCGACGAGTGCCAGGGCGCCGACATGCTCTACTCCTCCGGCACGACCGGGCGTCCGAAGGGCGTCAAGGTGGCCGCCTCGCTGGCCCCGCTGGCCGAGTCGAACACGCTGGTCCGGCTCATCCAGGCGCTGTTCGCGCCGTCGGCCGACAGCGTCTACCTCTCGCCCGCGCCGCTGTACCACGCCGCGCCGCTGCGCTACTGCCTGTCCTTCCAGCGGCTCGGCGCCACGGTGGTGGTGATGGAACGCTTCGACCCCGAGGAGTACCTGCGGCTGGTCGAGCGGTACGGGGTGACGCACTCGCAGCTCGTCCCGACGATGTTCATCAAGATGCTGAAGCTGCCGGAGGAGACCCGGAAGAAGTACGACCTGTCGTCGCTGGTCTGCGCCATCCACGCGGCCGCGCCGTGTCCCGTGCCGGTCAAGGAGCAGATGATCTCCTGGTGGGGGCCGGTGATCCACGAGTACTACGCGGGCACCGAGGGCAACGGCTTCCTCTACGTCGGCTCCCAGGACTGGCTGGAGCACAAGGGCACGGTCGGCCGCTCGCTGCTCGGCGTCGTGCACATCTGCGACGAGGAGGGCGAGGACCTGCCGCCGGGCGAGCACGGCACGGTCTACTTCGAGAACGGCGCCCGCTTCGAGTACCACGGCGACCCCGACAAGACCCGCTCGGCGCAGGACCCGAAGGGCCGGGGCTGGACCACCCTCGGCGACATCGGCTACCTGGACGCCGACGGTTTCCTGTACCTCACGGACCGCCGCTCGTACATGATCATCTCGGGTGGGGTGAACATCTACCCGCAGGAGGCCGAGAACGTGCTGGCCGTGCATCCCAAGGTGGCCGACGTGGCCGTGTTCGGCGTACCGGACGAGGAGATGGGGGAGCAGGTCAAGGCCGTGGTCCAGGCGATGACGGCGGCGGAGGCGGGTCCGGCGCTGGAGGCGGAGCTGATCGCGTACTGCCGGGAGCACCTGGCCCACTACAAGTGCCCGAAGTCGGTCGACTTCCGCGACGAGCTCCCGCGCCACCCGACCGGCAAACTCTACAAACGCCTCCTCAGGGACGAATACTGGCCCGCCCGCACCTGACCACAGGGCCGCGATCATGCGGCTGGCGTCCAGGATCGTCCCTTGGTGGACGGGCGGAGGCTGCGAGAGGAAGCCCGGTCCGTCGCCGCCCCTGGCGCGTGCGTAGGTCGATGAGGGAGGCTCGGTGGTGCCCCCGGCCCTGCCGCGGGCCGGAGGCGAACAGTCCGGGACCGACACCCGGGGGCCCGTTCCCGCGAGGCGGCGACCCCTCGTCCGCCCGGCCGCCCCTGACGGCCGGGCCGGCGTGACGGCCCCGCACCGACCTGGACGGGAGACGAGCATGACCAACATCGGAGTCCCTGAGATCCTCGCTCTTCTGGTGATCCTCGCCCTCGGGGCGTTGATCTTAGGAGGCATCGTGTTCGTGGCGGTGAGACTCGCCAACCGCGGCCGGCGGTAGCCCCGGCGCCGGACGCCTCGTCGACAACGCCGCTCCGGCCGCCTAGGGTGCGGGCCATGACGGAGCGTCTCACCATGACTCGGTGCGAGTGCGGCGCGGTCGCCGGACCGCTGGGCGCCTGCGTGGACTACTATCACGCCGTCCTGGCAGAGGAGCAGGGCGATCCCGGCATGTACCGGTGGCACGCGGTGGTGGTCTGCGCGTACTTCCTGCAGCATCCGTCCGGGGCGCACCCGAAGTACCTCGACGGGCAGTTCCGCCAGTTGCAGCTCTGCCTGGACCGGGGCCTGGACGCGCTGCTGCGCGTGGGAGCCCGCCAGGTGGCCAGGAACAGGCACGGGACGCGGCCGGTCCACGACCTGGAACCGTTGTCGGCGTACGCGCCGCTCCCGCCGGGCGGGCCGCCCCGGCACTTCCGCGCCACGTTCAGCGACCTCCCGGTCCGCGACGGCAGCTTCGTGTCCGACGGCCATCCCGCCTACGGCCGGCGCATCGAGACGATCGCCGCAGCCACGGTGGAGTCCTGGCGCTCCCTCCAGACCTGACCCCGCCCGGGGCGGAGGCCGTGGCCCCTCGTCAACGGATCGGGGACCCGGCAGCTATCGAATCTTGATCTCGGGATGGCAGCCTCTCGACCCGTGACCTCTTCAGCAGGCGAGCCCGCCGACGACCAAGTCCCCGTCCAGATCCCCGTCCTCGTGGCGTCCACCGGGGGGACGGTGACCCCGCCACGGCGGTGCGCGTGGTCGGCAACGTGGCCATCTTTCTGGGCTTGGCGCTGTCGGTGCTCACCATCGTCACGCCGTGGCAGGACGAGCCCACCGCGTGGCTGCTCGTCTACCTGGTGATCGCCCTGGGCGGCTTCGCCCTGCGCATCGAAGCGGCCGTCCGCGCCCGCCGCTGACCGCCCCTGCCGCTGACCGGATGCTGGTCGTCCTCGTCGTGATGGCGCTGGTCATGGGGAGGGATCGTGGTCGCGGCGGTGAGGCTGGCGAACCGTGACCGCCGCCGGTGAACCCACCCCCGGCTGCGCCGCACCCCGTACGAACGTGGTTTGTAGATTCTTTTCTGCTTTTGTGAGCCGAAGTCCGGGCGGTGAGCAGCGCAGATAAGGTGTGAGTGAGTCGTCTCACAGAGTTCCGATCAGCGCCTTAACCAGCTCTTACGCCCCTCTTGGCACCCTTGAGTCATAGGGACTTGAGGGAGATGACAGATGAACGCGAACGAGCCTCGCGAGCAGGGCACCGGTGGGTGGAGCCAGTTCGGCGCCACCCCGCCGGCCGCCGGGGGCTTCCCCCGGCGGGACACGATCGTCATGGAGCAGCCGCCTCCTCCTCCGCCGTCCACCCCCGTCAAGGCGCGGCTCAACGCCGGGCAGAAGGCCGTCGCCGGGCTCGCGCTGGCCGCGATGGCCATCGGCGGCGGTGTCGTGGGGGCCGCCGTCGCGACCGCGTTCCAGCCCGAGCCGCAGCAGGTGGTCAGCGCGCCGAGCCCGGTGCTCAGGGCCGCCTCCAACCAGCTCTCCACCGCTGAGGTGGCCGAGCGGGTGCAGCCGTCGGTGGTCATGATCCAGGGGCAGACGGGCGAGGGGTCGGGGGTCGTGCTGTCCGAGGACGGCCTCATCCTCACCAACAACCACGTGGTCGTCGGCGCCTCGCAGGGCGGGGGTCAGATGACGGTCAAGTTCAGCGACGGGAAGACGGCCAAGGCCAAGGTCGTGGGCACCGACCCGGCCACCGACCTCGCGGTCATCAAGGCCGAGGACGTCTCGGGCCTGACCAAGGCCACGCTGGGCGACAGCGACCAGCTCAAGGTCGGCGACGACGTGCTGGCCATCGGCAGCCCCCTCGGCCTGGACGGGTCGGTCAGCAGGGGCATCGTCAGCGCCCTGAACCGTACGCTCAAGCTGGGCGGCGAGCAGCGTCAGCAGCTTCCCCCCGGGTTCGGCGGCGAGCAGCAGCAGGCCCCGGTGGAGGGCACCACCATCGGCGACGTCATCCAGACCGACGCCGCGATCAACCCCGGCAACTCCGGCGGCGCGCTGGTGAACGCGGCGGGCGCGCTCGTCGGCATCAACACCGCCATCGCCTCCGACGCGGCCGGCGGCGGCGTCGGCTTCGCGATCCCGGTCAACACCGCCAAGCAGGTCGCCGAGCAGCTCATCAAGAGCGGCAAGGTCAGCCACGCCTTCCTCGGCGTGAGCGTCACCGACGCCACCGGCGACGTGCCCGGCGCGCTGATCCGGCAGGTGACCGCGGAAAGCCCGGCAGCCAGGGCCGGGCTGCAGGAGGGCGACCTCATCACCAAGATTGGGGACACACCTGTTGACTCAGGCGATACCGTTGTTGGACAGGTCAGAGGTTTCAAACCGGGCCAACAGGTCAAGATCACATATATGAGGGACGGTCGGTCCGCGGAGGCCACCGTGACCCTCCAAGAGAAGAAGTAAACACAAGGACCCCCTCCCGGAGACGGGTGTGCCGTTGAGATCGCTGCGGACTCGGCGGCACACCCCCCCATCAGGCGAAACGCCGGCCCTCGTCGCGGCGGTACGCCCACGTCGCGGCGGCCGCCGCGATCACCGTCCAGACGCCCAGCATGATCAGCGCGATGCCGTCAGGGCGGGCCCCCGAGATGGCCGCCCAGATCAGCTCGGCCGCGCCCCTGGACGGAACGTACGGCGAGACGGCCTCCACGATGTCCGGCAGGATCTGCGGCGGCAGGATCAGCCCGCCCACGATCGCCACGGGGAAGAAGACGATCTGCGCCACCGCGAGCGCCGCCTTCGACGGCAGCGTCAGGCCGAGGAACAGGCCGATCAGCATGAACGGCACCCCTCCGCCGACCAGCGCGGCCAGCCCCAGGGCCAGCCGGACCGGCGTGATGACCGCCTCGGTCAGCAGGGCCGCGACCACCAGCACCGGCACCACCGACAGCAGCATGAGGACCACCGTCGAGACCATCCGCCCGGCCAGGCGCGGGAACGGCCCGGCGGGCAGCGTGCGCGTGTAGGGGTCCCACGGCTGCTCGCGATCCTGCGAGACCGACGCGCTGAGCCCGATCACCGCCGAGGACATGGCGCCGAAGAACATCAGCGCCCCCGTCGCCGACGTCGCCGCCGCCGGGTCGCCGCCCGCGAACGGCACCACGAACGCCAGCATCGAGATGGCCGGGAACATGGAGCTGGCCAGGATCCCGATGGGCACCCTGAACTGCTCGACGAGCTGCAGCCGGGTGTGGGCGACGATCAGGCTAGACATGCGCGCTCTCCTTGGGGGGCGAGGTCGAGGTGATGGTGAGGAAGGCCTCCTCCAGCGTGGTCGGCCTGACCTCCAGCCCCGAGAACGGGATGCCGCTGCGCACCAGCTCGACCACCAGCCGGTCGGGGTCGGTGGTCAGCAGGCTGACGCGGCCGTCCTGGCGTTCGGTGCTGAGCACGCCGGGCAGCTCGGGCAGGTCCCCGGCGTCGAGGGAGACGCGCCGCACCCCCACCATGTCGCGCACGGCCCGCACGGTGTCGTCGGCCAGGACGCGTCCCTGCCCGACGACGACCACGCGCTGGGCCAGCGCCTCGATCTCCTCCAGGTAGTGGCTGGTCAGGACGACCGTGCCGCCTTCGGCGTGGAAGGCCTGGATGCCGTCCCAGAGGGTGCGCCTGGCCTCGACGTCGAGGCCGGTGGTCGGCTCGTCCAGGAACACCAGGCGCGGCCGGCCGGCGAAGGCCAGCGCCACGGCCAGGCGCCGCTTCTGGCCGCCGGACAGCCCGCCCACCTGCCGCTTGACCAGGTCGCTCAGGCCGAAGCGGTCGAGCAGTTCGTCCCTGCCGAGCGCGTCGGGGAAGTGGGCGCGCACGAAGTCGGCGATCTCGCCGACCCGCAGCGACTCGGGCAGGCCGGTCTCCTGCGGGGTCACGCCGATGCCCCGGCGGATGACGGGATCCTGAGGGGAGCCGCCGAACAGCTCGACCGTCCCGGAGGTCGGGCGGCGCAGCCCGACGAACAGGTTGATCAGGGTGGACTTGCCCGCGCCGTTCGGGCCGAGCAGGCCGACCAGCTCTCCTGCCCGGATGTCGAGCGAGACGCGGTCGAGCGCGAGCACGTCCCCGTAGCGGCGGGTGACCTCCACCGTTCTGGCGAGGGCCGTCATGGGGTTCCTCCAGCGTTGTCGAGCAAGGCGCGGATCGCCTTGGTGTAGTCCTCGAAGGCCAGCCGTCCGCGCTGGGTGAGCGCGACGTAGGTGACGGGGGTGCGGCCCTTGTGGGTCTTGGTGATGCGGACGTAACCGGCGTCCTCCAGCTTGGTCAGGTGCACCGAGAGATTGCCGGCCGTCATCCCGAGCAGGTCCTTCAGCGAGGGGAAGGCGATCTCGTCGCGCCCGCCGAGGGTGTTGAGCGTGGCGACCACCCGCAGCCTGGCCTGCGCGTGGATCACCGGGTCGAGCTCGGGGACGGCCCCGTCGGGGCTCACATCCGCCGCCGCAGCACGACGCCGGCCGCGATGTAGCCGCCGCCGGTCAGCACGGCCGTCAGCAGCGCGTGCCAGCCGGCGCCGAGCATGACGCCCACGCCGTTGACCACCGCCGCCCACACGCCGACGAAGAACATCGGCCAGTACGTCCAGATCGCGCCGCCGGCCATGTAGAGCAACGCGACGAGCATCATGAACCCGCCGCCCCACAGCAGGCCGCTCTCGGTGGCCGGGAGCTGGGGGCTGAGGCGGATGGCGAGCACCGTCATGGAGACCAGGCCGGCCGCCCAGGCGTAGCCGTACATCATGCCCTTGGCCGAGGTCTCGCCGCGGACCTGCGCCCCCATCTTCACCATGCCGAAGATCGCGATCGCCCCGGCCAGCGACATGCCCGCGAACAGCACCATGAGCGCCTGCGGGCGGGAGATCGGCGCGTAGGGGACGCCGTCGAGGCCGTAGTGCAGGAACAGCGCCGTGAAGCCGAGCAGCCAGGCCACGCCCCAGGGCACGTAGAGCAGCACCGGGTCGCCGTGCAGGCGCCGGACCGTGGCGGAGCGCTGCTGCTCGATCAGCCGCAGCGTCTCCTCGGGAGTGCGCGCCCGATCGTCGTCAACCATGCCAACTCCTCTTACCCGCAAACAGGTTTGCATCATAAACCTGATGGCGACGCAAACTCAACGCGAGGGCAAGAGGAACGGCTACCGCCGGGTCAGCGCCTCGGACTCCCACAGGTCGCGGTAGTACCCGGGCACCGCCACCAGCTCGTCGTGCCGCCCGCGCTGGACGACGCGGCCCTCGTCGAGCACCACGACCTCGTCCACCGACTCCAGGCCCTTGAGCCGGTGGGTCACCAGCACGGTGGTGCGGTCGCGGATGACGTCCAGCAGGTCGGCCATCAGGCGGTCGGCGGTCTCCTCGTCGAGCGCCTCGGCGGGCTCGTCCAGCAGCAGCACGGGCGGGTCGTACAGCAGCGCCCTGGCCAGGGCCAGGCGCTGGAGCTGGCCGCCGGAGACGGTCCTGCCGTCCTCGCCGAGCTCGGCGTCCCAGCCGGTGCGCTCGACCCACGGGCCGAGCCTGGCCTCCCGCACGGCCGCCGTCAGCCGCTCCTCGCCGGCGTCCGGCCCGGCCAGGCGCAGGTTGTCGCGCAGGGTGGTGCGGAAGATGTACGGGTCCTGGGTGAGGCCGGTCATCAGCGTCCGGACGTCGTCGCCGGACAGGTCGCGCAGGTCGGTCCCGTTGACGCGGACGCTTCCCGACTCTGGCTCGACCAGGCGCATCAGCGCGGCCAGCAGCGTGCTCTTGCCCGCCCCGCTCGGGCCCACGATCGCCACCCGGCGGCCCGGGGTCAGGCGCAGGGAGACGCCGTCGAGGGCGGGCCGCGCGGCGTCGGGATGGCGGACGACGAGGTCGTCGACCTCGACCGTCAGGGGAGCCGACGGCACGGGCGCGGGAGCGGCGGGCTCGGTGACGGCCGGCGCGGCGGCGCGGACCTCGCGCAGCCGCCGGATCGCGGCGGTGATCCCGGCCATCCGCTCGCCCGCCGCCGCCAGCGGCAGCACCGGCTCGAACGACACCAGCGCGGTCAGCGCGAGCACCGCCGTCGCGACGGAGCCGGCGCCCGCCCCCTGGGCGAGCAGCACGATGGCCGCCACCGTCAGGCCCTGGGCCAGCGTTCCGACCGCCAGGGCGGCGGCGTGCACGCGCGACTGGCGGCGCTCCAGCGCGGCCAGCGCCTCGTCGGCGGCCAGCGCGCCGGACAGCGCCCGCTCGCCCGCGCCGTAGGCGGCCAGGTCGGCCGAGCCGTGCACGAGGTCGGCCACGCGGGCCGCCAGCGCGGCCCTGGCCGGCGCGATCCGGGCCGACCAGCGGCTCCGGCGTCGCGCCGGGCGCGGCGATCGCCGTCTACAAGGCGCTGTGGCAGGGC
>NZ_JBSGCE010000070.1:0-44857 GCF_053601695.1 Nonomuraea sp. NPDC004702 | reverse complement strand
GGGCCGATTTCGCCTCCGCGGACCTGGCGCTGCTGTTGAGGGCCAACTGCGGCATCGTCGCCGGTGCCGGGGAGGGGGAGGGGGAGGGGGTGGCGCCGCCGTTCGCGGCAGGAGCACACACCCGGTGCCTGGCTGGCCGCCGCGGTCAACCTCCGCGCCGCGGGCGGGCGACGCGGCCAGGGCTTGACTGCGGGGCCGGGCGGCTACAGGGTCCTGCCGGTGGCGTATCGGTAGGAGGCCGCGACGACGCTCCTGGCAGTCTCCAGCTCTTGTGGGCTGCGGGGACCGTAGAGCATCACCACGTTGATCGTGGGTGAGTACAGGGGATGGCGCTCGCCCCAGCCCTTGGCGATGAGCTCTTGCTGGTCCTCCTGCGACAGGGCCATGTGCAGGCTGCCGTCGACGTGGACGTGGGCGAACTCGTCGACCAGGCGGGGCGGCAGGAGCACCGCTCCCCGCGGCGGCACCGCGTCCTGGTGCAGGAAGAAGGCGAGCGAGCCTGGCTCAGAGACTTCGCTCGGCCTGATCTCGGTGCCGGGAAGCCGGGTGCTCATCCACTGCGCGAGCTGTTCGCGGATCTCGCCGGGGCTGTTCTGGCTGAGCTGGACGTGCGGAACGGACGGGCCGGTACGGGGACGGTCCCCGGCGCGGGTGGGAAGGGACAGCATGACGGACTCCTCAGAAAGTGATGACGATCTTGCCGCGCGTGTACTGGCCTTCGGCCAGGTCGCGCATGGCCCGCGGGGCTTCGTCGAACGGGTAGGTCGCGGCCACCTCGATGCTCATCCGGCCCGCCGCGACTCGTTCGGCCTGCCGGTGCAGGTCGCCGGTCGATGCCTCCATCCGGACGTAGACGGGCGCGACCCCGTCCACCTCCGCCGGGCCGTACAGGGTGGAGACGAGCCGGCCGCCGGGCCGTACGAGCCCGGCGGGGGGACGCGAGTGCGGGACCGGCGTTGATCAGGTCGACGACCACGGCCAGCCCGTCGGGGTGCGGCCGCCGGGCCGCGCTCAGAGTGTCGACGGCGGTGTGGTCGTTGGTCTCGTGCGCACCGAGCGCGCGGATGTAGGCCGTGTCGGCGGGTGCCGCTGTGGCCAGCACGCGTATGCCCAGCTCGGCGGCCTGCTGGTCCACAAGGGCGCCCACGCCGCCGGTCGCGCCGATGACCAGCGCGCTGTCGCCTGGCTCCGGGGCGGCGGCGGCCAGGACACAGTGCGCGGTCATCGCCGCCATGGGCAGCGCGGCGGCATTGACCGGGGACAGCGCGCGCGGCCGGTGGACGAGCTCGGCCCCTCGCCGACCAGCGCATACTCGGCGATCATCCCCGAGGCCACGCCTGCGTAGGCGATCACCTCGTCACCGGCCGCGAACCGCGTCACGCCTTCTCCCACGGCCGCCACCACCCCGGTGGCCCACGCCGGGCACGAACGGGTGCGTCACCGGGAACATCGCACGCAGCTCACCCGTGACCAGCTTCACGTCGATGGGATTGAGCGCCGCAGCCCGCACGCGGACCCGCACCTGGCCAGGGCCGGGTGACGGGTCGGGCACGTCATGGACGCGCAGCTGCTCCAGGGGGCCCAAGGCAGCGGCGACGAGAGCTTTCATGATCAGCGGCTCCTGATGTGGCGGCGAATCGGGCAGGGCAAGCCTGCTCGCCGCCCGCCCTCCCGCTCACCGTCCGTCCGGGCGGCACCTGCTACCCGAACGGGCAGCGACCTCCCTTGCCCGGCGTCGCCTAGCATCAGCGCATGGACCTGCCCGACCCGCACACCGCGCTGGCGGCAGCCGCATCCGTGCTGCGGGCGCCGACCGGCGCCATGCTCGAACCGCTGTCACAGGCGCTGGCCGAGTTCTTGCCGCACCGGGCGGTGACCGTGCTCACCGGCGACTGCGCCCGGCATCCTATGAAGGCCCACGGCGAGACGGCGATCACCGAGAAGATCACCAGCGCTGAGCTGGCCCGCGTGGGCGGCACGGTCGGCGTGGGCCGGCCCTGGTCCGGCCGGGCGCGCCTGGCCGGCGAGGACCTGCCGGTGCTGGCTGTCGCCTCCCGCCCGGCCGGGGCCTCCGGCGGCCTGCTCGTGGTGGTGACCGTCGGCGGGGACGCGCCCACCGGCCCGCCAGCCGAGCTGGTGCAGCGGCTGTGGGACCTGGTCGCCCTGCAGCTGATGCACCGCGCCGAGAACCTGCCCCCCGCCGACCTGACCGGCAACCGGGTGGCCGCGGGCGAGCGGGCCCGCGTCATCGCCGAGCTCACCAGCACTCACGCCGGCACACTGCAATCCCTGCTCGGCACCTTGCGCAGCCGTACGCTCGACGACGCCGCCGCCCGGCGCACCGCCACCGACCTGGCCGTGTCAGCGTTGATCGAGTTGCGCGCCGCGTCCGACCTGAATTCCATGCTGAGCGAGGAGCCAGCCGGGGCGTCCTTCGACCGGTTGGCAGGCAAGCTGGCACCCCTGGCCCGTCACAGCCAGGTGTCGCTGGAGCTGGCCGGGCCGCGCGACCGCGACCGCGCCCTACCGTCCGACATCGCCAACACCGCCCTGGCCCTGGTACGGGGCGCCGTGGTCACCATGCTCGAGCAGGACGGCCTGAGGAGAGTTCGCGTGTCCTGGGAGTCGGAGGAGTCCGAGCTCCACCTCGTCGTTCGCGACGACGGGCCGGGCACGCTCACGGCCGGCGCGCTTGCCCTGCGCCGTCTGGCCGAGCTGGCAGCCGCCGTGGACGGCCGTCTCTCCCTCGACGCCGTCCCCGGCTGGGGCGCGACGATCAGTGCCGCGCTGCCGCTCACCCCGCCCGCACCGCCGGCCTCGGACGCCGCCCTGGCCGCGCTCAGGCCACGCGAGCTCGAGGTGCTCGAACGGCTGGCGCGCGGTCTGCGCAATCGGCAGATCGCCGAAGACCTGCTGATCAGCGAACACACCGTGAAGTTCCACGTGGCCAACATCCTGGCCAAGCTCGGCGTGGGCACCCGTACCGAGGCCGCCGCCCTTGCTCATGCCTCCGGTCTAACCACGCCGGCTTGACTGCGCCAGCCTGACTGCGCCGGGCAACGCCCGGCCGCCGTGCTCGCTACGCCGACAGCGGCCGTGGAGGTTTCACATCCTGGGGCCGTGCTGAGCGCGGTGATCGCGGCACTCAGCAGCAGGGGCGCGCTCATGATGGGGCAGGCTGATCGGCTGCTGGATATGTGAACGCCGCGCAGGTGTGGCACCACCGACCCGAGCAGGATCAGTTGGACGACGCACGACGAAGGCCACACCGATGTTGTGAACCATAATGGTGGCTCGTTCGAGTATTCACTTGCTTCGCGCGTTTCGGCGGGTGTCGTGTCCGTGATGAGCTGGCGGGCCGGTGAGTCGTCCATCGTTTATCTTGGGTTCGCAGCCCTTCCCGCAGCTCAACGATGTGAGCTTGTCAGGCACGTAAGGCAAGTAGGCCGCTTGTCGCCTTGGGGCACCGGCCATCCGGCCCTCGACGCTTTCCTCGCCACGGCCCCCACCGCCAACCCCAACATGCACCGCGCCTACGCCTTGGCCATCGACCGCGTCACCGCGCGGCTCGGCCGCGACCGGCCGCTCGCCGAGGTCGCCGACGCCGCGATCGGGGCCGCGCTCACCGAGCTGTGGGCATGCCCACGTGACCCGCTTCCGCTGTCGCCGCTTCCCTGCGGAACCGAGAGTCGCGAAGTGCTCCTGCAGATGAATGGGAAATGAATTGAATGCGAGGTGAGAGCTCGTCTCCCGGCCGGAGGAGAGCGCCACTCCCTGCACCGGTCGCATTTGGGTGAGATACAGGAGGTGAGGCACGGCGCGAAGCAGCCCGGACGCTTTCTGGGCGAGAGTTTGACGGCCGGGGTTGCGCCTTCGCGTTCGAGCCCATCCCATTTTCCGATTTTGCGGTTTTGGAGCGCCCGATTTAAACGCTCAAACCTTTTCCCATGGGTTCTCAGGCAGTTCTCCTGGCGCTCACCACTTCATCATGTCATGTGTGACATGCTACTGCTGTGTGTGGCGCGAGGCTGCACGCCCGATCACCAAAGGGGAAATCGTTGAAGCAGATCGTCAAGCGTGGAGCCGCGGTATTCGCCGCAGGGGCGGTGGCCGCGGGGGCGCTAGCGCTGAGCAGCCCGGCATCCGCCGCCACGATTACGACCACCTGCAGTGACAGCATCCTGATCTCGGGTCTCTCCACTAAAGCCTGCGTGGATCTCACGGGCACTCAGGCGCGGTTCTACGGCACAGTCGGCGCGCCCGGCATTGCGGAACCTGGCCCCGGCGGAGTCATCACCCCACAGCGCGCAGAGGTGGAGGTGTCCGGCCAAGTCGTCGGTGGCCTGTTCCTCGGCTCCCGGCAGCAGTCGGTGAGCATCTGGAACAACACCGTGACCGTTGAGGGCACCACCGCGACCGCCCCTTGCGGATCGACGATTCGCGCCGAGGTCAAGCTGTCCCAGGGACCCGCGGGTCCCGGCGGGCCCAGCTTCTACGGCCCTGCCTCCGTCACGGTGGATGCGCCGATCGGCTGCTGAAACAGATGGATCGACGGTGGGCGCGGAACAGCCGTTCCGCGCCCACGTGCGCATGCCCGCAACTCGCGCCGCATCAGAGGGGTCCCGGACTGGCGGGCTCGCTTATTCAAGTGTCGTCAGTTCGGTGGGGTGGCCGCGGTAGCGGTGACAGTGTGTGGTCGCCTGGGGCGTAGCGGTTGGAGGCGGTTCCGGTCTCGGCGGCGAGCTTGGCCGTGGTGAAGGGGTGGAAGCCGAGGGCGTCGGCGATGATCGGGGCGGGGCTGTCTTGGATGTGCTGGCGAAGGGCGGCTCCGCGAGCGGGGAGAGTTGAGATGCCGAGTTGGCGGATCTGCTTGGCGAGCCACTCGGGCCGCAACGGCTGTCCGGCCCGCCGGCCGGGGAAGAGCCACGTCGAGGCGGGTCTCCAACCAGCCCAGCGGGGTAGGGCCACGCGGGGGCACCGTCAGAGCCACCCATCTCCGCTCTGGCCGGCCCGGGGCGAGGAACGCGGAGAAGTCATGAGCGATGAGATGGATCATGGTGCGGATGGCCTCCGCGACCTGCGGAAACTCTAAAGATCGTGTTATCGCGCCGGACTATTATGGAGCTCCAACCTCTCCATGATCCCCACCCTCAACATCGCTGAAAACTGCCGGATCGCCTCCCTTGCTGTCCGCACCAAGATCCTGACAGGGTTGGACCGCTTCAGTACGGATGGGCAGGGGACAGGCGATGGGGCACAAGGAGGTAGGGGCGCAGAGCCATGCAGCCGTGGAGTTGGGGGCGGAACTGCGGCGACTGCGTGTCGCTCACGGGTTATCACAACGAGCCCAGGCGAAGGCACTGTATTTGAGCTCGCACAGTACCGTCGCCGACTACGAACAGGGACGGCGTGTGCCTCCTGCCGAGACGATTGCCCGCTATGAGGCACAGTTCGGGTTGGTGGACGGCGAGTTGGTGCGGCTGCGGGAACGGGTCCTGGAGGACAGGGCTGCCCGTGAGGTCGACGATCTGCGGGCCAGGGCCGCTGTTGGCGCGGAGGACGTGGCGGGCACGGCCGACGATATCGCCGGGAACGTCGTGGGGGTCGTTGACTCCAGCGCCGAAGCCGTGGGGGAAGGAAGCGGCGAAGCCGCCAAGAACTCGATGGTGAAGGGCGATGATCCCGTGCCGCCTCGGTGGAGGCGGTCGCTCTGGTGGATCGCCGCTCTGGGCGCGTTGGTCCTTGTCCTTGGCGCGGCCTTGTGGTGGCGTTCTTCGGACAAGGCTCTGGGGATGGTTTGGTCTCCCCATGCCACCCGTATTCTGCCGCTGCCCACGACACCGGCCCAGCCTCAGCAGGATGGTTCAGACCCGGCCCGGGCAGGGTGCTCACAGGGAACGGTCGAGACGCTCGCCGCCCAGGAGATCGTGATCGGCCGTGATGTCCTGGGCACCCTCGAGTTGAGATACTCGACCGCCTGCCGTACCGGATGGCCGCGATTCATGCCGACAGGAGCGCTGATCTACAACAAGTCACCGGGCATCAGAATCTTCTTGGAGGTCGCACGGCCGGCCGACGGTGTAGCCAGCCGGGTCGACGAGGCATTCCTCCACGATTCCCATTGGGCCGGGATGTTGAGCACCGCTGACGGGTGCCTGGTCGCCCGCGGGGCGGTGCTTATCGACGGCAAGCTGTCGGAAATCGGGGAGACGCCCTGCACGGCACCTCCCCGATGACTGCGGGACTGTCAGTACGCAGGACCCCGTTCCCAAAAGGTGCCGATGAAGAACCCTGCTTCCGCAGGACCGGGGGAATAGACCATAGGACTGATCCATGCGTCGCCGATGTTGTGGAGATAGCCCCCGTCGTCGTGCATCCAGGCGCTCTCACCTACGCGCCGAATGGCGGGCAGGGTTATTCCGGTACCGCCTGGCGGTGACTGGGAGACTTGGACAGCCCGAGCCCAGTTGCTCTGGCAGCGATCCGACCACCACAACTCGACCTTGACGCCCATTCCCTCGGGTCCGTTCCAGAGCCCGGGAATCCAGGGATATCCGGCACTCTGGCCAACCTGGCGAGCGTCCTGCAGGCAACTAGCGCCTCCGTTCGTCTTGTAGTCGGGGATACCGGCATCGAGCCCGTCGCAGTTGGCAGGGCTGGGGTTGCTGACACACGCGCTCGCGGTGGCGGCGTTCGCGGGCTGCGCGGTAGCTGTGAGGCTCGTGAGCGTCATGAGGACGCCAACTCCAAGGAGCCTCAGTTTGTGTTGAGACACTGACCCTCCAGTGAACTTGGGATGGTGAGGCTGTCCATGCGGCATGCGTGAAGATCGCAGAGGTTTCGTACGCGTTAATGCGGCGGCTGTTTATGGCCACGAATCAGGTCAACTGTCTCCGGCACTCGCCCCACCTCACGTTGTCGCCGGCACAGGACTCGACCGGGCTGGGGGCGTAGACCATCGGGCTGACCCAAGCGGTGACGGAATCGGTCAGGCCTTCTGGGTCGTTCACGAACTCGCCCTCCGCGTGCCCGTTGCTGAGGCGCATCACCTTCACCCAGGCCGGACCTCTGTAGCCTGTGGAGACTATGCGGGTCCAGTTCGTCTGGCACTTCGGTGACCACCACAGCTGTACCTGGACGCCGACAGGCCCTGAGACAGGGCCATAGATGTAGCTCGGGACGAACGGGAAAGTACTGGGCCCATGATCCCCGTCGCCGACCTGGAAGGCCCCTCGGAGGCAGCTGGCTCCGCCGTGGGGATCGCTATCCGAGAGTCCCGCGTCGAGCCCATCGCAGTTGGTAGCGCTCGGGCTGTTGACGCAGGCGCTCGCGCTGGCGGCCAGAGCGGGCTGGGCGGTGGACAACAGGCCCGCCACCAGAGTGAAGGCGCCTAGCCCGGCTAGAGCAGTCTTTCCTCGGTTTGTCATGCCAGAAAGATCACTTGGTTCGTCCGGCCGTACAAGTGTCGAAGTGGTCGATCGGCCGGAGGCCGACCAGGTTCCGACCACGGATGGCACATGAGCACCGGCGACGTGCTGGGCGGCGATGCCATCGCCGGGAACGCCCTCGTCTACACCGACGGTCTCCTCTACACCGGCGGCGGCAACGTGTACGCCCTGCGCCCCCGAGGCTCATCCGACGTGAAGGGCTCGACGAGAACGCCGAGCAACCACATCACCCGTTGATACGTCTACCGGATATGCGGATCTTTCCAGCCGTAGTGCTCCTTACGCTCACGGCGGCCTGCGGCTCCATCGACGCGTCGGTCAGGGCCGACCCGTTCACCGGCCGGGCCCGGCACATCGCCGAACGCTGGCGGAGCTCGGCCGAGCGCGGGCCCTGGACCCAGGGATACGTCCCGCTGCGCAACTTGACCTTGGAACTCGATGGGGCGCGCATGCCCCACTGGGTCGGACGGAGCATGATGAACAGCGCCTGGAAGCTGGAGACCGAGCTGCCGGCCGAGGTGCCCGCTCCTGCCGAACTGCGCTGGGCCGGCGGCGGCACCATGAGCGTGCCGGTGCTGGCCGCCACGGCCGTCTACGCGGGCCTCAGCAAGCCCAAGTCCTTCGCCGACGAGGAGTGTCCCGCCGACGGCTGCCGGCCGCTGCGCGTGATCGCGGTCGCGCGCGGCGAGGCCACGACGCCCAGCAGCCGGGGAGACGTGCGGGTGCCCACGTGGGAGTTCACCGTAAAGGGCGTGCCGGCGCCGATCCGGCGGGTCGCCGTGGACCCGGCCGCGATGGGCGGGCCACCGCGACCGCTGGCCGACGGGATCCAGGAGGTGGAGACGTACGAGGTGCGCGCGCCGACGGATCTTCAGCTGAGCTATCTGCACGGCACCTGCGACACGACGTACGGCTCGCACGTTCATGAGACGGCCGAAGTTGTGGTCGTGGACGTCGACGTCCGGCGGGACGAGGTGGAATTCTGCAATGCGATGGGGAAGATCGACCGGATCGGCGTCACGTTGCGCGAGCCCCTGGGCCGCCGGGTGGTCCTGGACTCCAGCAGCGGGCTCCCGCTGCTCATGCGGAGCGACATTCGCCTGGCTGAGTTCCGGAACTACGACCCACGCCGTTCCTGACCGACGCCTCGGCGCCGGGCTCGCTCCCAGGTCGCCGGCAGGCCGTCATGACCCGGCGAGTCCGGGTTGTCCAAGGAGCGCGACGTGCCCGCCGGCGCGGGCGGTGTGTTCTCGTCCTTGACAGGCAGGGGCCGTCGGCCCCGATGGTCGGAGCATGAGCGCCGAGCGGAGCAGGCCGTCGGGGTGTCTGCTCGTCGTGTCCGCGGTCACCGTCTTGATCGGGTCCGCCAGACACCCATTGATCATCAAGGGTTGCGTCTGCCATCTGCACCTCGGGGTGCCCTCGACCGCCCGGCCTCATCGAGCCTGCTCGCGTCCCATCAGTCGAGAACGCATCGGCTAACTCAGACTGGGTGGAGAGTTACAGAACGCCCTCTGTGGGCGTAGCTCGCCTGAACATGGCCTCGCGACACGTTTATGTGCTACGCCCAGCCATAAAGGCGAAGTGTCGTCAGGCCATTGCTCGTTTCCAGGAAAACGTAGCGAGGCAGTGCGATCGCGATATCGCGCATCTCAGCTTCGACGTCATTGCGGATTGACGGCTCATCCGCGCCCAAGTCCCACAACTCGATCTGCTTGAGGAGCGGCGTTTGGCGCAGGCTGCGGAGCCGGGTGGCAGGAGAAGGCCGGGGAGGTAGGCCCGGCGAGCCGCAGGAATAGGTGGAGATGTCTGAGAGGGGCGGGCGACGCGGGATTGAGCAGAGGCCCGCTCTCGGTTGAGTCCCCCGCCCCATGGCCGGGCGTTTTCTGGCGTTGCTGCTGCCGTGGGTATGACGTGCTGTGTCTCTGGTTAGGGCTCTGAGATCGCTGTGGCTTGTGGTGCTCGGGTCGATCGGAGCGGGGTCCTACGTCGATTTGACCAAGGCGTGGCCTGCCGCGCTGTCCTGACTCAGTTGTTCGGGTCGGTATTTAGGTAAGTGACCGAGGCAATGTTCGCCCGCCGGATCGGGACGAGGATGCGGACAGTACTTTCCTTCCGCTTAGCCGAGCCTTCCCGCAAGGTTCCAGCCATGACGGCCGGGAGGCGGTCATGCGGGCAAGCGGGGCCATCTGCGGCCGGCCGATGTCCAGGAGGCCAGGCCGGTGGCGTGCTCGGCGGGATCGTGGGTGTGGCCCAGGGAACGTGACCAGCGGATATCGCTTGACGTGGGTGGTGAAGGTGGGTGTCGATACCACCGCCCCCGACCAATGGCCCCTAGGGTCCCCAAGGCCGTCCCGGGCGTATGCCCGTCAGGGAACGGCTGCCATCCCGCCCTGGACGCCGCTGCCCATTGGTGGGCGGCAATACGGCCTGCGGCGCGGCCTATGCGATGCGTAGGGGAATCCGTTGGTCGGGTCGTGTAGGACGCATCGCCCACGGGCGATGGCGTGTCCAGCCGGTCGTTGGGGGTGCGAAGGAAAGGCGCCGTCGAGCGGCGGCGACGCGGTCAGCAGTCGATCTGGAGAAGAAGGGCAAGACGACGCAGATGAACGGAACCACCTTCAAGACGTGTTCCTGCCGGGACGAGGTGACCGGCAAGAGGCTGGGTAAGGCGTGCCCGAGGCTGCGCCGCCCCGGTGGCGGGGAGCGGTGGAGCAGCACCCACGGCACGTGGGCCTACCAGCTGGAGCTGCCCGCACACGCTGACGGTCGGCGGCGTAACCCCCTGCGGCGTCGCGGCTTCGCCAGCCTGGAGGAGGTCGAGGCTGACCTGGAGCAGGCCCGGGCGCTGCTGGCGCTGGATGAGGATCCGCACGTGCAGCGCAAGATCACCGAGCTGATGCTGGCCACGCTCAAGGACAGCAAGGCGCTGCCGCCGGTGGAGGAGGTGCGGCGCAAGGTCCGTACCCGCCAGGACCTCAACCCCACCGTCACAGTCGCCGAGTGGATGGAGGAGTTCCTGCGCCGTAAGCGGAAGATCGACGCCACCACGCGCCGGTCGTACGAGGCGCACATCCGCCTGTACTTCACCCCCTACCTCGGCGACATCCGGCTTGATCGGCTCCGGGTGTCGGATGTGGCGGGCATGTTCGATGCGATCGAGGAGTTCAACGACGTCATCACCACCGCCCGCACGAGTGGTGACCATGAGGAGCGGGCCCAGGTACGGTATCGACGGCCGGTCGGTCCGGCCACCATGCACCGCATCCGCGCCACCTTGCGGCATGCGCTGAACATCGCGATCAAGCAGGATCGGCTGATCGACTTCAACCCGGCCGCGGTCGTCGAACTCCCTGACGCCGAGCGCCCGAAGGCGCTGGTGTGGACCGACGAGCGGGTCGCCGCCTGGAACCGGGATCTGCAGGAGCGGCTGGAGGTCGAGCAGCGGCGGCGCGGCGCTCGGCTCAGCCGTGCCCACATGATCAACGTGTATGCGTCGGTGGCGCGGCCGTCGCCGGTGATGGTGTGGACGCCCTCGCACACGTTCGCCTTCCTCGCCCAGGCGGCCGGTCATCGGCTGTTCGCGCTGTATCGGTTGATCGCGCTGCGCGGGCTGCGCCGGGGTGAGGCGGTCGGGCTGCGCTGGAAGGACGTCGACCTGGCCGCTGGAACGGCAGGGGTGCACTGGCAGATCACCCAGCTGGGCTGGGAGCCGGTGCAGGGCAGGCCGAAGACCGAGGCCAGCGATCGCGCCATCGCCTTGGACGCCGACACCGTCACGGCGCTACGCGCACATCGCAAACGGCAGGCGGCCGAGCGGCTGGCCGCGGGGGAGGCGTGGACGGACAGCGGGTTCGCCTTCACGACGAGCTCGGCCGGCCACTGCATCCGCAGCAGGTCAGCGACCAGTTCTACCTGCTGGCCTTCCAGGCGGGGTTGCCACCGGTGCGGCTGCACGACCTCCGCCACGGCGCCGCGTCGATCATGCTCGCTGCCGGAGTCGATCTGAAGGTCGTGCAGGAGACGCTCGGGCATGTGTCATCCACCTTCACCCGAGACACCTACACCAGCGTTTACCCAGAGGTGGCCCGCGCCGCCGCCGAATCCACCGCCGCCCTCATCAACACCGCAGCCGCAGGCGCCCATAGCGCCCGGCTGATCACACTGCCGAACCACACCGGCCACAGCACCACCCGAACCACCGGACGCAGCAGGCCCGCCGACTTTTCGGCGGGCCTGCTTTTCTATTCAGCGCTGTGCGGGATATGCAGCCGATCAATCCCTTGGCCCATCCTGCAAGCGCATCGGGACGATCGCCTGAGAGAAGCAGCGGATCTTTTATCTGCTGGTTGGAAATGCCTGTCGAACCCGACGGGGCGGCTTGGGGCGGGACTTGCCCCTGCAACAGGTCATCGCTGACGGGCGGGGTCGTGCAGGCCTTCTGTCTTGGTCTTCTGGTGGTCGTCGCCGGGGTCTGAACTGACGAGGGCGGTCTGAATGATCTACCGGCGTACACGGTCCGCACACAAGAGCAACGACGGAGCAACCAGCCGTGATCAACGGCAAGATCCGAGGGTGACGAGAACCGAGAAACCCCAGGTCGGATGTGGTGTTGAAGAGTAGGGCGGGTGGGACTTGAACCCACGACCCACGGATTATGAGTCGGTTCCCTCGATGCCGTTCAGTGTCGCGGGGTGCTGTTTTCTGTGGCTGTGGCCGGAATTCTCCCCGCTGCCGTGTCGGGAAGTGACGGTAGATGCTGTGCCGTACCGCGTTCACGCGAGCAACCACCGAGCAACCGCGCGTTTTTACTATCGGCATTATATGGTATTTGTCCATGCTTTAGCAGGATGGCGTATGGTCAGGCCTTCGTGGGGAAAGCCCGAGCTTCTCGGCGGATCGAACGCGTACGAGCAACCACCGAGCAGCCACCGGCACGCGGTTCTCGGCCGCGGGCGGAGATGACGTGTCATTGATGCGAACATGACCCGCGGCCTGGTGGCGAGGTCGTTGTTGGGCTGCTGGCAGCCGACATGCCCGCCCGCCTGGTTAGCGATCGAAAGTCAGTTCGTGCATCACGGGGCTCGATAACCCCTTCATGCATCCCGGCGATTCTATCGCATACAAGTTCGAATAGTTTCAGTTATGCGACGCATTGCTGGCTATACAAATTGCACATATTGGGCGGCGCGATAAGAACGGCTCGTTGCTCGCTCATCTCGGCGGTCTCCGCGGCGCCATTTTTGTCGGTGGGAGCTCGTACGCTGACCGCGACAGCTCAAGAGGCTCGCGAGAACAGGTGGGTGGTCCAAGTGAATGATCGACTCTCTTCCCCCAAAGCTACTGGAGGAGCCGGAACAATTTTCGAGTATCAGTTCGCCGCCATCATGCTCAGCCGTCTCCTGCGAGGCGCGCATGTCCCCATTGCGATTCAGCTTCCACTCGACCGCGTCGGGCTGCAGCAGCAAGTGACCGGCCATCCCTTCGACGACCTCGTCGCTTACGCTCGCCCTGCTCCAACCGGGCCGCGCATCCAGATACAGGTGAAGCAGAAGATCCATATCCGGGGCAAGGACGAAGACTTCATCAAGGTTATGGCCGCTGCCTTGAGAGCCGTTCGAGACAAAGAAGCCGAGATCGCTGATGGCGCCCTCCGTCTCGGCCTGGTCGCAGGAGGACCAGTGAATGATCTCGCCGAGCTAAGAGAAGTCACCGAGATGGCCCGAACGGTGCCGGATCATCAATCTCTGCACGCGCTACTGGGTGAGTACGTCACCAGCGGTCGGATAAGAGATCGCCACGCCCACGTCGTCGCCGCGGTTGCGTCGGCGGCCGCGGCGCAAGAAGAAGACGAGGCGGCAGCTCTCGCTCATCGAGTACTCGGCGCCCTGCATGTCTGGCAAGTCGATCTGGGACCGGATGGTCGTGATACACGATCGGAAATGGATCAGCTCGAAGCAGGTTTTGCCGGCCAAGTAAACGCCGTCGACCTATTCGCGCACCTCTCCGATCTGGCACAGGAATATGGACCACGGGCCGGTCAGATAGATGCGCCATCTCTGCGCCGCGTGCTCCGAAGCAGGTTCGGCCTTCAACTCGTCCAGGATGGGCGAGAGTCAACAGATCCCGCACCAGACGAGAACAAGAAAACCACGAAAATATCGGTCACCACCAAGGGATCGGGACCGACTTGGGTGGCCGAAACTCAAACATTCCACAACCTAGACTTCCGCAGCCTCTGAACAACCCATCCAAAATCGACATCGAGGTAGAGCATGAACGGCATGTCCCCCGCAGGAATCTCCGCCCCCAATTACGATGACCGCACCTCCTCGGCCCCTCCCCAGCCCGAACATCTCGAGGTGGACTCCGAGAACCCCCCGCTAGCGACCAGTGACGGCAGCGAGCCCTCTCTACGGGAGGCCGAGCCCGCTCCTGAGGTGTTCGATGACATCGCCCCCGAGGCCTCCCCTGCTGAGATCGATAAGAGGACCCCGTCCCCTTCGGAGGTCGGGGCGACCACCGGGATCTCCGTCACGGTCGATGGAGAAAGAAACACCACCTTCGCCGCCTGGATGCAAGACTTCCACTACTACTCCGGGGACCACGTGGAACCCACTCCTGTTCCCGACAAGGACCTAGCCGCGTGCGCAGAAGGACGCTTCGTGCCGCCGGCCTCGGGATGGGAGGACGCGGCGACGACACTCGCCAGCCATGGGATCGTCGTGCTTCTTGCACCGGCCGGTAGCGGTCGGCGCACCGCCGCCCTGCGCCTCCTCTCCGACCAGTGCAATGGATCCCCCTTGTACGACCTGGAAACCGCCTGGCAGAGGCCCAACGTGAAGTGTCTGCAAGATGTGCCTGCGGGAGGGTACCTGCTGGATATGTCCGAGCCCGCCGAGAAGTCACCGAAGAAGGGCTTCGGCATTGCACTCCTTCAGTGGGCGGGGCGGCGCAAGCAACAGGACTCCTACCTCGTAGTTATTACCACTGGGAGTGCCTGGAGCGGTCCATGGGCCGACGAAGCCGGCGATGCGGTGGTGCCACTCGGCTCCCCGGACGCGAAGACGCTGGTGAAACGGGAGCTGACTGTGCTCAAGGCTGCGCATCGCAGCGGTACGGTCGACGACCACAGATTCCAGCCGATCTGGGACTCCACCCCCAAAGCCGAAGACGCCTGCCGGCTCGCCAAGAGGATCGCTGCCTCTCCTGATGCCGATCCTCAACCCATCATCGATGAATACAGAGGTTGGACATCCTGGTTCGCGAACTTTCCTGGCACGCTACACGCCAGGATCGTCCTCTGGGCTGGCGCACTATGCGATGGCGGACGCCGTGAGTCGGTGCTCCGGATGTCGGACGCACTGATCGGACAATTGGGGGACAAGCGCAGTCCAGCACAGATCCTAGGCGGGGACATATCGTCCGAGCGATTCGACGCCGCACGCATCGAGGAAGCCGGAGATCGCGTCCAACTCCCGCCGGACAAGCATGGGCTTCCACCGGCTGTCCTCCGCCACTTCTGGCGTGAGTTCCCCACCCAGCAGAAGCGCTTCGTGAGCTGGGCCACCAATCAGGCGGCCGAACTGCCCGTAGACGATGCTGAGCGGATCGTTGACGCCCTGGTAGAACTTGGGGCCCACCATCGCGCAGGGGAGGTATTCAAACAATTGCGTGACACGCTGGCTCCTCGGCGCCGTTCCTTGGCGGTCCGAGCGCTGTCGGCGGCCGCCCTGGACAAGCGCTCCGGTCCCTACGTGCGTGGCCGCCTCTATACCTGGCTGTACGACTCACCTGCCCAAGGAGTGATCGACCTCGTAGCCGAGGTCTGCGGTGGCTCCTTTGGTGCCGAAATGCCCCTCCGTGCGTTGGCGCGGCTCCGCTTGGCCGGCGAGCACTCGGCATTCGGCAGCCAGGCGGTCGCTCAGGCATGGGTCTCTCTGACTGAGACACATCCGAAGCTCGTACGCGCCGCGGTCACATCGTGGCTTACCGACGACCGCCACCCCCGCGCCGGTCTGGTGGCCTTCATGGCGCTGGCTTCCACCGGCGTCGGTAGCGAGCTGCTCTTCGGTGAGAATGGGCGCGAGCTCGAAGCCGAGGACACCCAGACCATGGTCATCGACTGCATTCGCCAGGCTCTGGGAGAGCCCGAGGCCACAGCAGCAGCCGACACCATCATCCGGAACTGGGTCGACCAAGCCGATAAGGGCGCACTCCCAAGACACGTGGTGGTAGCCATACTCGGCGCGGTATTTGCCGGTGACCGATACCAGGACATCAAGAGATTCCTGTCACAGGAGAAGCTCCCTGATCCTGGCACTCTCTGGCATGAGATCCTCACCAGGGCCCTCTACCCGCCGGCTGCCGGGGGACCGGCCTCCGAGGCAGCAGCACGGGCTGAGTGATATGCGGCTCCTGCCGTGGCCGCGAAGTGCCGCATTCCGTACGGCCTTGCCGACATGTGTACCCGGGATCCACGTCATGGCGGATGGGCGCGTCTGGTTCAGATACGGCGGAGCAGAGTGCACGCTGACCTCGGCCATGGCGGCGCGAGCCGCCGCTCTGGCCGAGGTCTGGAGCGTGGCCGCCGCACGTACCTCGTGCCGCTCGCCCAGAGAAGTATTCAAAATAGAGCAGCGGCTCGCGCTCGATCTCGCTTCATGGCAGCAGGCCAAGGACCATTCGGGCATGCGAATCAAGGCGCGCATCACACTGACGCTCACCGGCGAGAACGCAAAACGAGCCGTCGTCTATGAGGAAGCGCTGCGCGCCGCCCACCTCGAACGGACACTTGCCGGCGACAGGCTCGATCACCTCAAGAAAACGGCACTGACGAATGTACGGATAGCCCGAGTCTGGTGGTTCCAGCAGCACCTCAGCCAAGGCGAGCTGCTCGAGTCATGGGACTCCTTCGACACGGTGGTCCGTCCCATGATCAACGACAATACCGAGGACGCCGCGAGCCGGTTTGCCCAGATATTTGCAACGGCCGCACAACGCGCCCTGGATGACCCAAGCAAAATGCAGGACCTGCGTCTTATGGCTCACATGTTGCTGACCACTGCAAAATGGCAAGATCTTGCCGATCAACTCATCGGCAAAAGCGATGTCCAGCCCAGCAGCGGGGGCCCGAGTGAAGTCGATCACCGAGAGGTGAGTACAGTCCTATCGCCGCGAACTTCTCAACCGCTGCCTCCTATAGACTGAACACTGTTTCAAGTCCTGACCAGCACGAACAGCTTTGCAACCAGCACCAAGTGAGGGGCCACGAGGATTCCGGACAGCCGTCTTATGGGCGTAGCCCATGCGGCTGTCGGGGTCGAAAGGGACTCGTTGAGCACTTCGAAAGGTGGTCGGTAGCCGAGCGCCGAATGTAGGCGCCGGCAGCTCGACCTGCACCTTGCCCGATCCTGTACCGCGTCAAAATACAGCCACAGTGGCTGTGACCTGTGGTTTGACGCAGTCCGGCCACGCAGGCAAGATCGCGTCGTGTGCTTGTCGGCCTGCTCTATCTGATCGCGCTTCGAGGGTTCGGCTGGCTGATGTTGCTGGGCCGCAGCCAAGCGTCAAAGGACGCGGAGATCATAGTGTTGCGTCACGAGGTGGCGGTGCTGCGGCGCCAGGTTGGACGCCCGCGGCCGGACTGGGCCGATCGGGCCGTTCTCGCGGCGCTGGCCCGGTGGTTGCCGGCGGTCCTGCGCGCTCATCGGCTGGTCACCCCGGCGATGTTGCTGGCGTGGCATCGACGTCTGCTGCGCCGGGCCTGGACCTACCCGCATCGGCCCGGGCGTCCAGGAACGACCACGGAAGTTCGAGACTTGATCATTCGCCTGGCGTGGGAAAACCCCCGATGGGGCCATCGACGGGTGCACGGCGAGTTGGTGCGGCTTGGCTTCCAGGTCAGCGAGGCGACCGTACGGCGCATCCTGCGCTCGCGCAGCTTCGGCCCGGCGCCCCGACATCTCGACACCTCCTGGCGGACCTTCTTACAGTCACAGGCGAGAGGCCCCTGGCTTGCGATTTCTTCCATGTTGACACGATCTTCCTGAAGCGCTTGTACGTGTTGTTCGTGATGGAGGTCCGCACGCGACGTGTCCACCTCCTGGGCGTGACCTGCCACCCGACCGGCGCGTGGGCCGCTCAGCGGGCCCGCAATCTCCTGATCGATCTCGGCGAGCGAGCAGCGTCGTTCCGCTTCCTGATCCGCGACCGAGACGCCAAGTTCACCGCCGTCTTCGATGAGGTGTTCGCCGCCGTTGGCATCACGGTGCTGAAGACACCGCCGCGGACACCGACGGCGAACTGCTATGCCGAGCGCTGGATCCGGACCGTGCGAGAGCAATGATCGAAACCTGTGGATCTGCCGGGAAGGGGTGTACCTTCCCGGATCATCCGATGTGGTTTCGAGATAAGGCCGACGCGCCAACGTCGGTCGGGAAGGCACACCCGTGCCGCTCACCGTAGTGCCCGAACTGCCCGCTGACGACCGCAACCCCGGCTCCGCCGGATCTTCCTCACTGATCGATCAGATCGTCCGCGAGGGCGCCCGCCGGATGCTCGCCGCTGCGTTGCAGGCCGAGGTGGACGCCTACATCGCCGCCTTCGCCGAGGAGCGCGACGAGAACGGCCGCCGCCTGGTGGTGCGCAATGGCTCCCACGCGCCGCGCGAGATCCTTACCGCGGCCGGCGCGGTCGAGGTCACCGCCCCGCGGGTCAACGATAAGCGCATCGATGAGGAGACGGGCGAGCGCAAGCGGTTCTCCTCGGCGATCTTGCCGGCGTGGGCGCGTAAGACGCCGCAGGTCACCGAGGTGCTGCCGTTGCTGTATCTGCATGGGCTGTCGTCAGGCGATTTCGTCCCCGCGTTGGGGCAGTTTCTCGGCTCGGCCAGCGGCTTGTCCGCCTCGGTCATCACCAGGCTCACCGAGCAGTGGAAGGGCGAGCAGCGCGTCTTCGCCGCCCGTGACCTGTCCGGGGTGGACTACGTCTACCTGTGGGTGGACGGCATCCACGTCAACATCCGGTTGGAAGAGCACAAGCTGTGCCTGCTGGTGATGATCGGTGTGCGCGCCGACGGCCTCAAGGAACTCGTCGCCCTGTCCGACGGCTATCGCGAGTCCACCGAGTCCTGGGCCGACCTGCTGCGCGACTGCAAGCGGCGCGGGATGCGCGCCCCGGTGCTGGCCATCGGTGATGGCGCGCTCGGCTTCTGGTCGGCGCTGCGGGAGGTGTTTCCGCAGGCCAAGGAGCAGAGGTGCTGGTTTCACAAAATCTCAAACGTGCTGGGGGCGCTGCCGAAGTCGGCCCACCCGGCGGCCAAGAAGCACTTGGCCGAGATCCGCCGAGGACAAGGAGCACGCCCAGGCCGCGGTGAAGGACTTCCAGGCCGCTTACGCCGTCAAGTACCCCAAGGCGGTCGCCAAGGTGGTCGACGACCTCGACGAACTGCTCGCCTTCTACGACTATCCCGCCGAGCATTGGGTGCATCTGCGCACCACCAATCCGATCGAGTCCACCTTCGCCACCGTCCGGCACCGGACCAAGGTCACCAAGGGGCCGGGCTCACGCGCTGCCGGGCTCGCGATGGCCTTCAAGCTGATCGAGTCGGCTCAGGCCCGCTGGCGCGCGGTCAACGCACCTCACCTCGTCGCCCTGGTCCGCGCTGGGGCGAAGTTCCGCAAGGGCAAGCTCATCGAGCGGCCCGAGGAATCACCGGCCGTTGAGGAGCAGCCGGCAGCCGCCTAAAGATCTTGGTCCACAGGTATTGACGATTGCTCCCGTGCGAGCCGAGTTCACCGACCGAATGCTGATCTACGGCGAACGACATCTGCGCTCGATCCTGAACGAGTACATCGATCACTACAACGCGCATCGGCCACATCAGGCTCGTGGGCAGCGACCACCCGATCAAGATGAGCATGTCGTGGTGCCGATGGAAGGCCGGATCGAACGCCACAAGGTACACGGAGGAGTGATCAACGAATACCGCCGAGCCGCATAGCCCGGCCGGAGAAACCCCAGCTCAAACCACACGCGCAAGTTTTGACGCCCTACAGGATTGTAGGGACTGAATCGCTCGAGATGGGGGATGGGCTTGCCGGGATCGACGGCCGCACAGCGGCAATCGCATCAGCACGCATCGCTACTGACTGTCCTCCCTCGCAGGTAGCATCGCTAGAGTTCCGTCGACCACTATCGGAGTTA
Source organism: Nonomuraea sp. NPDC004702 (assembly GCF_053601695.1). NCBI lineage: Bacteria > Bacillati > Actinomycetota > Actinomycetes > Streptosporangiales > Streptosporangiaceae > Nonomuraea > Nonomuraea sp. NPDC004702. Next base: position 25,202 of record NZ_JBSGCE010000070.1, on the reverse strand, counting down.
CGCAGATGTCATTGCTATCGCGGAGCTTAATCGCCTGCTGACTCAGCTCTGTAACGAGCTTGTCGTAGGCGTATCGCTTTCCTCTGGTATAACGCGAATCTTTGTTGTTCCAGTTTTCGTGGCTGAACCAGAAGACCAAATAGATTCCCTGCCGGAGGTCTGCGGGTTTGAGGTAGCGCTCAACGAGCTGCGTCTGCATTGCTGTGGTTACTTCGCTGTGCCAGCAGCCCTTAGTTTCGATAATTAGTGTGATGATATCTCGTGCGTTGCTGGTTGAGATCGCTTGGACATAGAGGTCAGTTCGCTCGCCCATTCGGGAGCCGGTCTTTCGTTGGATTTCAACTTCCCGGTTGACGATGACGCCGCGCTGTGAGAGGTCCCGGCGCAGGAAGTCGGCAGCGTAGTCGCTCAACCGGTCTTCGTTTTTCGGTTGGCGCATCTCTTCGTCCCACAGGGCGAATGCCTGCGGTGTGGGGTGTCCTTGCAAGAGGTGCTGTAGCCTGCCGAGGGATTCGGTCACCACCGAGGCGAGGTCTCTCTCATCGTGGACGACTCGCCGTTGCTCATCGTCGAGAAGGGCGATGATTTGCGCAGGCTCAAGTCGCCGCGTGTTGTTCAGGCGGAGCAGCCGAGTGGCCTGATGAACGTGACTGCGCAGCCAGGGTGCGTCCGGCCGTGCCTCGATGATTCTTTCTAGTGCTGCGACGGCTGCTGGTGTTCCGCGTTCGGTTAGCAGGGATGGTATGCGATTACGAGCATTCGCCAGTTCCCGCCGGGGGGTGATGCGGGGTTCGGCATCCTCCGGGGGGTCGTCGTCGGGTGGGAATTGCTGTACCGACCATGTGTAGAGGTTGGCAAGGTCTTCCTCGCTGAGGCGCGGGAAGAGGGTTGTACCTGCCTGGGGCAAACTCAGGAAAAGCTGGGCACCCCAACTTGGATCCTCGTTAAGGATGTTCCATATCACTGGCCACACCTCTGTGGCGGCGTGGTGAAGCGCTTGCCGGGCTGCAGTGAGGGCTCGGGCGGGCTGCGTTCGGCGAGGCTCGGGTTCCAGTGCGGCAACTGCAACTGAGATCGCTTGGGGCGTCCTACTCTCAAGCAGGATTTCCAACACCGATGCTGCCGTCGATTCCGGCAGTGTGCGACTGGCCAAGGTAGAGGCGAGAAATTCTGAGAGGCGCGTATCGATGATGGGAGCGAGAAGGCGGGCCGCGAACAGCGAGTGGTCATGTTGGGCGGCTTGGTCGATGAGGATGTCGGTGGCCTTGATCACCTCGTCAGGGGCAAGTGCGTATGCCCGTTTGACCAGCGCTTCTCTCACCGCTGCACTGTCGTCGTTGCCTGACAGCAGCGGGTAGTCGAGGGTGATGCCGGCCCATCGTCGCCAGACGTCTGCTGGGAGATCGTCGATAGCGGCCGGATCGAGACGAGACAGTAGAGCCAATGCACGGTATCCCGCCCACACCGGTCGCTGGACCGTGTTCGTGCTCAGAGACTGCTCAACATCGATCGGAGCTTCGCGCAGGTAGCGCTGGGCAGCAATGAGGAGGCTCTGCCGCTGCGCGGGATCGAGCAGGGTCCACCCGGGAAGCGTAGTGAGATCATCGTGACGCTCGTCACCGAAATAGGACGTGTCGGGAGTCACGGATAGCCACAGGTTCAACTGCCACCAGGCATCGTGGTCGCCGGCTGAGGCTGCTGCCACGAGTGGACTCAGCCGATTACGAAGCTCTTCCACGCTCAGTCGCTTGACGCGATCGGGCTTGCGCCAGTGCTTTCGCAACTCCTGGACATCCTCTTGGTCCAAGCGCATCGGCTCGATCCACTGACGGGCAAGCTCGCCATAGAGGCGGCTACTTGCAGGGATATCGAAGATGATCTCTCGGTGGTCGGCGCGGGATGGGTCGTAAAGGTAGCGGGCAAGGGTAAGGAGGCTGTCGCGCTCGAGAGACTCGTCGAGCTCGCTACAACGCTGCGTGAGCCAGGCGAAGTCATCGGCGACGAGGACGGGCGTCGGCAGAGCAACCAGGCCAATACTGTCGACTCGCGATTGAAGCGAAGCGATGACCTCGCTGGCCAGAGCCTGACGAACTTCGGCGGCCAGCACGGGAAGAGGCGGTTGGCCGTTGTGTCCTTGCCGCAGCAACCGATGCTCCGGAAGGCCATGCGAAATCAGGGCCGCTAGTGCCTGGCACACGGCTGGCCGAGAGGCATTGTGCCAGGCCAAACGGACAACCGCGTCCCAGAGATCATCAAGCCAATCGCCGGGCCACTCCTGATCGAGCTGTTGTGCGACCCAGTTCAGCGCCTCGGGAAGCTGCTCCTCGGTCAAAGACCGAGGAAGAATGACGCTCAGAAAGTACTGGTAGGCGCCCAAAGTCTCCGGTCGCTGGGGTGGTGTCAGAGCAGGGAGCACATCGCTCATGCTGAGGTCGCGGGGGTACAGTGCGGAGAGCACACTCCCTTTGATCTCGTCGGTTCCAGGGCTGTCGGTTTGGATCAACGGCTTGAGTGCAGCACGTGCTACTGGGTCACTGGTGGCTCCCAACGTCGAGATGGCGGCGATCCGCAGATCTAGAGGCTCAGCGCTATCCCCACCGATTTGTGCGAGATCCTGAGCCAAGGTTGGATCGTCAGCAGTCCGGGCGAGCCAGAGCGCCACATAACGCGCGGCGACACTGTCGCCTTTGTCTCTCAGTACGGGCCCGATCTGCTGGGCCAAGCCCGGGTGCATCAGATGGTGACAGTCCTGACGCAGATTCGGCGGCACGTCGTAGTCACGGGCGTTGGCAAAGAGCCCCGCAACAATCTCACGCCGTACCCGGTCGTCGGGGATCTCCACTGCGGTCATCGTGAAGCCGACTGGGTCGCGACGCGCGTAGTCGCCGTACAACTGCGGCTTCAGGGCGATGAGCCAACTAATAGTGCTGCGAAGGGCCTCTACAGGATTGCCATCGCCATCAGCGATGAGCCGGCGCACGCGGTCGTGCGGCAGATCGGCAAGGTAGCGGGCTGCTAGAAACTCCATGTAGGTCTGGTGAGCGAACCCGAACCGGTACGGGCCTCGCGATGAGAACAGCCCCGTGTTGCCCAGCATTGACCAGACCTCACGACCGGTGCCTTCTTGCCCGGCAAGGCCTGCCATCGAAAGATCGATGTCCTGTGACGGCCGCTGAACCGCCGGTCCAGTCCACACTGCTTCGGCAGCGCTCAAGGTCATCACGATGGCCAGACGTCCGGCCGCCTTCATCAGCACTTCCGGCGTAACCTTCGTCTGATCCGCGTCTCGACGTAGCTCATCCCACTCGTCGCACAGCGCGGTGAGTCCGCGCTCATACAGCTCCAACTGTCCGCGACCCGGTGTCAACCCTCCGTTGGAGCCGCGGCTCATGTCCGCCAGCAGCAGTTGCAGCGTCACTGGCTTGATGGCCAACGGGACAGTGCCGCTAGCCGATAGGGACACCAGCACCTGTTCCGGATCGAAGCCTTTACTGCGCACCATGGTGGCGACGTCGGTGCGCCGTAGCGGAGCGAGCTCATAGACGGCCACCTCCTGGGGGTCGAACACCTGTCCTAGACGCTTCTCCAAGCCAACGGGCCAGCCTGCCGTTCGGCATGCGAGTACCACTCTGAGCTGAGCGGATGCCAGGCGGGCAATCTCAGCCTCCACAATGCGAGGCAATGTAGAGATGCGGCACTCGTCATATGAGTCCAGTATCAGCAACAACGGCTGAGGGTCGTTTCGCCAGCGCTCCAGGTCCTCGTTGCGAAAAACCTCCGCAACTAGACGCTCTTCTGAGGCATATGCGCCCAGGTCGTAACGGAACACAGCGCCACCGACAAGATCGGTACCGGTCGATAGCAGGCCCTTGGTCACCGTCGACTTGCCCATGCCCGGTTCACCGAGCAACACCACGCAGTGACCGTTGCGAACTACTTCTTCCGAGGTGACCAGGTCGCCGTTGACGTGCTGCCCTAGAAAAGTCTCGGGGTCGAGCAGATACCCATCGTCATCTAGCGACAGATTGCCTGCACGTGGACACCAATACCGCGGCGCCTGGCCGTATCCCTCATCGGTCACAAGAGCATTGTCCTGCAAACCAGCACACTCCAGCGCCACGGCACAGCTTGACGGAACGATGTCGGAGATGACGGCGAAGTAAGAGGACGGGACAATGGGTGCCGCCAAGGGTGGCCGGGGGCAGCGTTGTGGAATCGTCGAGCGGCGAAATGGCGGGGATGATGTCATCACCAGCATCACTTTCCGAGTCGGTGTCCTTCTGGCAGGCGCGGTCGGGATGGCTACCTGGCAAGGCCGAAGTGGTGGTCATCGGGGGTGGGCTGCTTGGCGTCAGTACCGCGTACCGGCTGGCCGAAGCCGGACTGGACCCGCTGCTGCTGGAAGCGGGGGTTCCCGGTACAGGCGCAAGTGGGCGTAACGCCGGCTTCGTGGGGCCGGGCTTGGCCACGCCTTACCCACAGGCCGTCGCGATGCTCGGACGCACTCTGGCCCGCGAGCTGCACCGCTTGACCATCGGCAATGTCGCACTGGTACGCCAGCTCGTGGCCAAGGAAGATATCGACTGCGAACTGTCGGCCGATGGCCAGCTCAGCCTCGCAGTCGGGCAGGCGCAATGGAACGCCACCCGTGAGCAGGCCGAGCTCCTGGCGGCCGACGGATTCCCCGTTGAGGTCGTGGAGCGGGCGCAACTCGGCCGATTCATCGGCACGCCTGTCGCTGAGCATGTCGGCGGCGCGCTGTACCAGCCGGACGCACTGTCGATCAATCCGGTGCGGCTGATCATCGCTCTGGCACATGCCGCCCAGCGGCGCGGCGCCCAGATCATGACCGGCGTCCAGGTACGGTCCATTGCCCACCACAGTGGCCGGATCCAACTCCAGACCAACGTCGGGCCGTTGAGCTGCGCGGCGGCCGTCGTGGCAGCGAACGCCTGGACCCCCGCACTGGTGCCGCAGACGGCCGGGCTGATCACTCCGGCGCGCGCTCAGATGCTCGCGTACGCGCCCGCCGCACCGGTGTTCCGGGTGCCGACGGGCGGCTCGGTGAGCCCGACCGGCGAATACTGGCGGCAGACCGCTGACGGTCAGATCATCATCGGCGGTCGCCGTGATCTGGACGTGGGCTTCGCGACTACCGTGCAAACCCCGACCGATGAGGTCCAGGCGGCCGTCGAGCGGGTCCTGCCCGGGCTGTTCCCCGAGCTCGACTTGCCCCCTGTCACCACCCGCTGGGCCGGGGCGATGGCCCGCACCCCCGATCAGCTACCCATCACCGGCGCGTTGCCCGATGTGCCCGGTGCCTGGTTCGCGGTGGGTTGCAACGGGCACGGACTCGCCTTCGCTGCCTTCCTTGGCCACGCACTGGCCCAGGCGATCATCGACCGCCACAGTCCTGACGTGCTTGAACCCTTCTCACTGGGGCGTCCCACCCTCAATGGTTCGGTACACCCATTTACCGAGTGAACCAACGCGCGGCGGCCCGCGTTCACATGCTGTTGGCCGGATACGAAGGGCTCTCGAGGATCCGGAGACGGCCTCGGATCAGGCCTTGGACACCGATTTCTGCCCTCGCTCAACCTCGCGCAATGCCGGAATGATGGAAGCTGCCATCACACGTGCAAACGCGGCACCCGCACTCCGTGGCGCTACAAGAGGCGCTCGCGATGAGCGGCAGCTTCCTCCCGGACTTCCGCAAAGAACGTCGCTGTGCGGCGCTTCTGCCAGTCCTCCTCGTCGAGGTCTTCAGGTTCGTCGAGCTCGGTCGCGTCTTCGGCGTACAGCAGCCAGCAGCCGCGGATGCCGCTGAGCAGGTCCTCCAGAAGGTCGAGGGCCGGTCGGCCGGGATCCAGCGGCGTGATCCGCAGGCCGAGCGCGTCCAGGCTCGGTTTGGGCTGGTCGTTGCGCTGCTTGTCGAGCAGTTGTTCGGCGGCGGCGATGTGCTGCTGGAGTGCGGTGATGTCAGGGATCTCGCCTTCGGCGACCCGCAGGGCGTCGCGGATCAGGGGCATTACGGCCTGGCGCGGTGTGGCGCCGTCGGCCATCAGTTCCAGAACGAGGGTGGGTGTCTCGTGGGGAAGTGCCTCGATGTTGTCAGCTTCGACCACGAGCTGGGTGGCGGGGAGCCCGGTGGACTCGGCGGTGATGGTGGCGGCCGCGTAGAGCCAGTGTGCGGCGGCGACGGCGGCTGCGGCCGGGTCGATCTCGGTGAAGAGTGCTTCGGGGCCGAAGGGGTTGTCGTGCAGCAGGCTGCTGGCTTGGGCGACCTGGACCGGGGAGGCGTCTTCGCGGGTGAGGGTGACGGCCTGGCGGGCGCGTTCGGTCAGGTTGCCCAGCTCGGCCTGTTCGATGGCGGCCAGTTCGGCGCCCACATCGATGGTGACGCGGGTGGTCAGCTCGGCAGCGTTGAGGGCGTGCAGGACGTGGCCGACCTGGTGGGCGGCTTCTTCGACGCGGATGTAGGACTGGATCATGAAACCGTCGGAGGGCAGATTGGGCCTGGTCAACGCGGTGAGGACGCTGGTGAAGGCGTCGCGTTCTTCCTGCCGGCGTTCGCCTTCGGAGTTGGGTTCGTGGCTGCCGGCGGCGCTGGCCGGATGGGTGTAGCACCGCCAGCAGGCGTCAGAGAGCTGCGTCAGTGTCCTGGCCAGGTGCAGTGCGTCGTGGCTGGGGATCCCCGCAGGAAGGTCGCCTACGTCCACCGCGATGTCTCCCAACCCGGTGTTCCAGGAGGCGATGAGGACGTTGCGGCGTTGATCGACGGCGTACCGGGTCAAGAACGCTCCTCGCGAATGAGCAAGAACAGTGCTGGGACACGCTCAGCATGGAGCATCAGCGGCCGGTTGAGTGCCGGATTCAAGAGGCGCGCCTGATCTTTCGCCCCGTCTGCTGTCAGAGCGAGTCCGGCCTGTGGCTGTTGGGCGTGGCGAGTACCGTGGGGTGGGTGGATCAGCGTGGGCCTGACCAGTACACCTTGCGGGCAGCCGTGATGGACGCCCGCAGGGCAGAAGCCGAGTTCGATAACGCATGCGCCTGGTTGGAGGCGGCGATGAAGGGTCCGATGGACCCTCTCGCGGCCGAGGTATGGGTCTTCGACGAAGCGTTCCGGCATGTGCTGCTGGTCAAGCATCGCTGGCGTGGGTGGGTGCCGCCGGGCGGGCGAGTCGAGCCTGGCGAGAGGCCGCGGGATGCCGCCCGTCGTGAGCTGCTCGAGGAGACGGGGATTTCCGCTGATCTGCTGGAAGCACCGGCGGCGGTGACGGTGCGCTCCTACCACCGAGATTGGAGCGTCACGCTTGGCCTGTCCTATGGAGCCATCGTGGCCCGGTCACTGCAGGTCACAGAGGAGAGCAATCAACCTGTCGCATGGGTTCCTCTCTCCCAGGACTGGGAGGGCGCCTTCCCTGAAGATCGGCCACGCATCCGCCGGTACGCGAGCCAACTGTCCGAGCGGACGGGTGCGTAGCGAAGGGACCGCAGTTCCCGCCGGTCACAGGCTCAGTGGGGTGTTAAGGGTCGCGCTCCTGAGGAGCGCGACGGTCCCATGACAGATGCCGCTGGCACTGAGTCCCTTGTCAGGCTTGGGCAGTGACGACGAGCCAGCGTGTTGTGACCTTCCGCGTCTTGTCGACCTGCTCGTAGGCTTTTCGCAGGATTTCCAGGCGCTGTGTGTGGGTGAGCTGTCCGGGCGGTCGGGCGAAGAGCGGGATCGACAGCCACGCGCGCTTCTCCTCCAAGGTGCCGGTGCGCGTGACGACGTCCGTGGTGACGGTCGCGAACCCGGCCGCCTTCAGTTGCGTCCGCAGGATGGCCGCCGTGGAAGACGGCCGGCGCCTCTGCTGGGGCGGTACGTAGCCGTAGTCCGCTACTGCGATGGCGATGATCAGGTCGTTGAGGGAGGCCGTGGCGTGAGGTTCTCGGTCGGTGAGGCCGGCGAATCGGCCGCCGATGTTGAACACGAACCGCCCGCCCGGCCGCAGCACGCGTCGTACCGCGGCGAAGACCGCGGTGGTGTTGGTCTTCCAGATTGCTGAGTTGCAGATCACGGCGTCAGCCGGCGCGGAGATGTGCTTGGCGAGGTCTTCAGCCTTGGCGGTGATCCAGGTGATGCGAGGCGTGTCGCGGTGGCGCCGCCCTACCGCTTGCATGGCGGGGGCACTGTCGATGGAGATCACGCGACCGTGTGGCGGGAGGCTCTCAAGGAGGACGGTTGCGGTGGCGCCTGTTCCGCCACACAGGTCGATGACGAGTTGCTTGTCGGTGAGGTCGGCGCGAGCGGCCAGGTCTCGGCTGGCGTCGGTGTAGAAGGTGTGCTCGCGGGTGAAGCGGTCGTAGAGTTCCGCGTTGTGTTCGTCGTCCCAGCCGGTGAGGGCATCTGGGCGTTGCATCGGGTTGTTGTCCTCGTAGTTCGTCATGGGCCGGTGTGGGTGCATCGCGAGCTGCGGTCGTGGTCAGAAGAGCGATTCTTGGACGGTGGTCGGCGGTGAAGTGTAGTTGCCGCTCAAGACGCGGTGCCCCTTGAGCGCGTTGAGGTCGAGGACGTAGAGGATCTCGTCGCCGGCTGACAGCCGTGCCAGGGCGTGCGGTCCGGAGCAGGCTTCGATGCTGAACCCGTGCTCGCCGGTACGTAGGTCATGGGGGTAGAGGGCTCGTTCTGGTGAGCGTCGGGGGTCACGCACGGCACAGCTCTCGGCCGATGGCCGCCATGCCTCGCGTTCGGAAGCTATCCCGAGGGCGGCCAGCGTGGTGATCGCCTGGTCGACGGCCTTCGCATGTGCGTCATCGACGTGGCCGGGATCGAAGGAGACCAGCGCCGCGAGTTTTGCCGTGGCACGGATGGCCTGGGTGAGGCCGAGTTCACGACTGAGGGCGTCTTCCAGGTGACGAACAGCGCGCCCGTCTGGTGCCTGGGCGAGGTAGGTGGCGCGGATCGGGCCTTGCTCGTCCAGCCGGGACTTGCGGCGAGAGGCCGTCGCCGTTCCGACCTTGCTGACCGCGTTGGCGAAGGTGGCGATGTAGAGCCAGTGGGGTTGAGCCATGTAGGCGGCGAGGGCAGGCGTGGCGTGGCCGCCCTGGTGGATCTGGTGGGCGAAACGGAAGTCGTCCCGCTCCAGGCAGTTGGCGCATTGGCCGCCGCGCTCGGCGAGGGCCTGCTGCGGGCAGGACAGGGGCCCGACATGGACGGTGTCGGTGAAGGCGTAGCGGCCGGTGCAGAATCGGGCCGAGTCGACCACCTTCAGCCCCAGGTGCCGCCTGACGACCTCGATCTGCCCGAGAGTGCCGGTCGTGGTGTCCGCCAGGAGAAGGGTGGGCCTGCCGGTGGCCCAGGTGATGCCGTGCCACAGGTATCGCCGGTCGGGTTCGAGCTGCATGCGGCCTTCCGGGTTCAGGAAATCTGGATGTCGAGGCGTTCGGACAGGAGCACGATCGTCTCGGCCAGGACGGCGTCCGCGTCCTTGCCAGTGACGTCCATGGACGCCCAGGTCGCATCGGTCGCCTGCCGGCGCAGTTCCTCGGTAACACACGTTTGGTAGGAGATGAACGCCTCGCTGGTGGAGCCGGTGCGGCCTGCCTCCAGGGCGGTGAAGTCGCCGTTGCGCCGGCGTAGGGCCTCATCGGCACTGATGCGGAGAAACAGAATGAGGTCGGGCTGGGTGAGGTGGGCGAAGAGCTGTCGGGCCAGGTCGGTGGGGACGTCAGGACAGACGGCGTAGCGGGCGAGGATCTTGTGGTGGGCGTTGTCGAGGATGACGTGGACCCCGGCTCGCAGGGCAGGCCGGATGATCAGCCGGTCCTGGAGGGCGTACCAGGCGGCCAGGGCGCAGAGCCAGTAGTGGTTGCCGCAGGCGGCGCCCACGGTCGGGTCGCGGCGGTACACGACCGTGTTGACGCTGTCCACGTAGGCGGACAGCTCGGCGCTCATCGGGACCTCGGTGGTGTGCTTGCCGACGAGGATCGCGTTCTTGTTGGCGTCCTTGAGCGCCGCGTGAAGGGCGGCGGCCAGCGTTGATTTGCCGGCGCCGTCGATGCCGGTCACCGTGATGAGCTTGCCGGGTGCGCCGGTCAGGATGTGCACGCGTTGGTTCCTTCGCTGGTTCGTGTCGCGGGGATGCTCCGTAGCCGGAGCCGGATGATTTCGTGGATGCGGTCGAGGAGGACGGCCCGCTGTTCGACGACGGTGGGGAGTCGTTCGTTGGACAGGTCGGCGGGATAGGGGCAAGCCAGGTTGTTGGAGATGACGTGGAGATAGCCGAACTCGATGCCGGCGGTGTGGGCGGCACGTCCCATGTGGCCGATCTCCGGGTCGACGAAGTGGTGGCCGTGCTGGCGGGCCAGCCAGTTGGTGTCCTCGAACAGGATGGAGGGTGAGGTCACGTGGGTGCCGGAGCGGACGTCCGGCTGGCCCGCGGCGAGGTCGCCGAAGAAGTCCCGCCAGCTCACGCGACCGTCGGGCAGGACGCTGGTGTGGCCGGTGGCCAGGCGGGTGTTCGGCGCGATGTGCGGGTCGAGAGAGCCGACCTTGCCGACGTAGACGATGCGGCGGGCGCCCAGTGCGGCCAGGCGGGCTACGACGCGGCCGGCCACGTCACCCCAGATGCTGTGCAGGTAGCCGAGGTAGAGCACGCGTCGCCCGTCGACGTCGGTGCGCTGCCAGGCGTGGCCGGGGCCGTGGGTCCAGGCGGTGACGTTGGCGAACCGTTCGAGGCCCCAGCCGACGACGATGAGGTCGTCTGCCGAGGCGTCGATGTCCAGCCGGTCGACGGCAGCTCGGCAGGTGTGTTCGGAGGGGAGCGTGTAGTCGACTTGGCCGCGGTAGCGGCCGACCATGTTCAGGTAGGTCGCGATGATGAGGGCGTAGTGGTGGACGTAGTCCACGCCGGGGAAGCACTTGATGATCAGGTGGGTGCCCTGGACGTGGGCGGTGGGGCGTTGCCAGTTGAACAGCTTGTCGTTCTTCTCATGGGCCGAGATCAGGCAGTGGCGGTCGTAGTCGGCGACGACCGAGATGCGGGCCCAGTCGTAGTCCTGGATCAGGTGATGGACCTTGATCTTCAGGTAGCGCAGCAGGCTCGCAGTGTTCATGGTGTGCCGGTAGAAGTCGATGGGGGATGCTGCGAGAGCCCTTTGCTCGGACGCGTGATCGATGAGTGTCGGGCTCGTCATGAGGCCGTCCGGATCTCGATGGGGCAGCCGGCGGCGTACCGGACAGCCTTGATGTTGTCTTTGATCAGTGAGAACCGGCCCGATTCGATGTGTTGCACGGTCTCGACGCGCGGAGTCCGGATCTTCTCGTAGGGCCCGTCGGGCAGCATGCGGATGCCCATGGCGCCGAGCAGGACCGGCGCGGCGGCGTCGACCGAGCTGATCCATTCGTGCCGGCGTTGTTCGAGGAGCTCCAGATGACCGGTCCGGCCCAGGCCCAGCAGCCGGTAGATCCGTCCGGGGTCGACCATGCCGTGGGCTTCGAGGTGCTCTGTTGCGGTGAGGCGGTTCTTGGACAACGCGTTGCTTGGCTTCTTGCCACGGGAGGCGGGGAAGGCGATCGCGCCGACGTAGTCGCGCGTGATGAAGTGGTCGTAGCAGCGGTGCCAGTCCTCGTCGGTGGCGGCCTGGACGACCGCGCACAGCCGGAACTGTTCGCTTAGGTCGAGGATCTGTGCCGCCGCCAGGTCGCTGGCGCGCATGGTAGCGGAGGCGTCACCGATGACATCAGGCAGGATGATCTCTGCGGCGTTCACCGCTCGGGCGGCTCGGACGAGCTCGCACGGCTTGAGCGACTGGCCCAGGTCGAAGACGCCGTTGTCGAGGATGATCGTGGCGCCGCGGCGTTCCTCTTCGAGGAAGAACGCCCGGTAGGGCGGATCGAGCAGGACGCGCTGGGCCGCCACGTGGTGGACCGTGGCGGGCGTCTGAGCGACGAACTCCCGCAGATAGGCGGCGGGAGCGATGACGGAGAAGCTGATGCCGTGCGACGGGGTGCGGCTACCTGGCACGCTGACCGCCCCAGATCAGCACGTGCTCACGGGTGGTCAGGTTCCAGCCGTGCTGAAGCGCGGGGGCCGCGGCCATGCGCATCTGCTCCATCACGCGCTCGGGGGTGTTGCCTTCGGGGCTCAGCCAGATCTCGGTGAGCCCGAACTCCGCCTGAAGTGCGGCGACCTCCGCCAGGTCGTCCACAGTGCTGACGACGAACTTCCATCTGGCTCGGCCGCTTGCTTCGAGCTGCCTGATGGCGTCCGGTTTGATGCGCTTCTTGCGCGGCACCGCGGAGCTGGTGAGTTTGAGGCCGGCGTTGAAGGCCACGCCCGTGGCGACCAGGTCGGGGCCGGGCTTGATCGTCGCGTTAGTCTCGATCTCGACGTGCCGGCCGGTCAGCTCCGCCTGGTGCGCGAGGTGCAGGACGGCATCTTTGTGGAGGAGTGGTTCCCCGCCGGTGATGACGATCAGGTCGATCGGGGGGAGGGTCGGGTCGGCCGTGGTGGGGTCGAGTTGGATCAGCTCGTCCCAGATCGCCTGTGGTGTCAGGTGCCGTGCACCTGCGGAGAGGTCGTGCTTGGCGCTGTTCCAGGTGTATTCGGTGTCGCACAGCATCGAGCCTTGCGCCGGACTGTGACGGCTGGTCGGCGCGTCGGTGTAGCCGCAGGTCAGGTTGCAGCCCAGGAAGCGGACGAAGAGGGCGCGACGGCCGAGGTTCACTCCTTCGCCCTGGAAGGAGTAGAACAGTTCGGCGATCGGGGCGGGCCGCTGTCCGGTCGGGATGGCGATCGGTAGCAGGTCGGCGGACATGGGTTTCCTCTCGGTGGGATCGAGATGCGGGTTACGCGTCCGGGGGGGAAGCCCCTGGGTCAGGGTCGGTATTCGGCCCAGGTGGCGGGCGTTTCGCTGACCCGGACCGCTTCGAGAGCTGCGGTCGTGGGCAGCGGGAGGTTCGTGGCGCACCACTCGAACAGGCAACGTGCGAGGTTCTCGCTGGTCGGCTCCACGTCGAGACCGGTGTTGAGCGCTTGGTGGTCGAAGTGCTCAGCCAGATGCTGCTTGACCGGAGCGAGGTCGGCGAAGTCGGCGACGAAGCCGGGACCGGTCAGCTCGGTGGCCGTCACCACCACCTCGACGGTGTAGGAGTGGCCATGCAGGCGGCCGCACTTGTGTCCCTCGGGCAGGCCGGCCAGATGGTGAGCGGCCTCGAAGGTGAATCGCTTACCGATACGGAAGGTCATGCGGCTCTCCGCGTCTGTGGTGCGGCGAGTTGCAGGAACTCCGCGCGAGCGCCGGGATCGTCCCGCAGATCACCTCGGCAGGCGATCGTGACCGTCTCAGCACCCTGAGCACGAACTCCGCGCCTGGTCATGCACAGATGCTCGGCCGCCAGGACGACACCCACCCCGCGGCACTCCAGCCGCTCCTCCAGGAAAGCCGCGATCTGCTGCCCGAGCTCCTCCTGTACCTGCATGCGCGCCGCGAAGGCCTCCACGGCCCGGGCCAGCTTCGACAGGCCGGCGATCCGAGCAGCGGGCAGCACGCCGACGTGCGCGACCCCTGAGAACGGAAGCAGATGGTGCGCACACAGCGAGGTGAACGGCACGTCGCGCGCCAGCACCAGCTCGTGCTGCCCTTCCCGGTTGGGGAAGGTGGTGAACTCCCAAGCCGGGCAGTTGAGCAGTTCGGCCAGCCCGGCCACCATCCGAGCCGGTGTCCGGTCGGCGGCCTCACTGCCGTTGCTCACGCCGATGGCCGCGAGAAGGGCTGCGGCGGCCTGTTCGGCTGCTGCGACGTCGATGCCTGGCGATCCTGGGATGAAGGTCGCGGGCAGGCGATGGTTTTCGGGGTGTGCGATGAGCACCTGATGTCCTCCGATCGAAGTTTCCGGCGGGCACCCCAAGCCAACCGTCCGGTGAAGCGCCAGGCCACGGCATCGATGCCGCATCGATGCGGCACCTTTGCGGCATCGCAGCCGGTGATCGTGCATGTGCCGTACGCTGCACTTGACGGAACGACGCGGGCGGAGGTGCGCCTTGGCGGCCAAACGCAGGCGCCTTGCCGAACGGAGGAAGGCGCTCGGCTACAGCCAGGAATTCTTCGCCGACCAGCTCGGCATCGACCGCACTACGGCCGGGCGGTGGGAGCTGGGCAAGACCGAGCCCTGCCCGTACATCCGGCCCAAGATGTGCGACCTGCTAAAGGTCACCCCGGACGAGTTGGATGGCCTTCTCGCCCTTCGTGAGGAACCCGAGCAGATCTCAAATTCGGTCGTCATCGGCAGGGTCGTGACTGAAGCCCAGCTGATGGGTGAAGGTGACGACATGTACCGTCGTGACCTTCTCCGCCTGCTGAGCATCGCCGGCACGCTCATGGTGCTTCCCCAACCGGCCACCGCCGACGTCCAGGAATGGGCCGGCCCATCCGACGAGGCCGACGACGTCGAACAGCACGCGCTGCTCAGCGGCCATCTCTGGCAGGTCTTCGCCTTGTCCAAGTCGAAACGGCTGGTCTATCCGCTGGTCCATGACCAGCTCAAGCTCCTGGTCAAGCAACTGGACCAAGCTCATTCAGCCCGAGCCCGCCATCAACTGTGCGTGGTGGCCTGTGACCTCTTCCAACTCGCGGGAGAGATCTGCTTCGACAGCAACCGCTACACCGACGCCGCCTACTGCTACACCATGGCCGTCAGCGCCGGTCGCGAAGCTCGCTGCTACGACCGCTGGGCCTGCGCGCTCACCCGCCAGGCGTTCGTCAACCTGTACGAGCACGAGTATCCCGAGGCCACCGCGGTGCTGTCCGCGGCCGCACGCATCGCCCAGCGGGGTGACAGCCGGCTGTCCACGCGGCACTGGGTCGCCGCCGTCCAAGCCGAGGCCCACGCCGGACACGGCGACCGGGCAGCATGCGAACGCGCCCTCGCCGTCGCGGACGAAGTCCTTGATCTCGCCGATCCCGCGAGTCCTGGGGGATGGCTTCGCTTCGACGGCTCTCGCCTGGCTGATCAACGTGGTACCTGCTACCTGACCCTCGGCCGAGCCGATGCGGCCGAGGCCGCACTCCTCGCCGCCCTCAACCAGGCCACCTCGCTCCGGCGCCGGGGCAGCCTCCTCACCGACCTGGCAGCCCTCGGCCTCCAGCGACGTGACCTGGACCAGTTCCTGCACTACGCCGGCGACGCCGTGGACCTGGCCGAGCAGACCCAATCCGCGGGCTACGTCGGCCGGAAACTGCACGGCATTCAACAGCAGCTCCAGCCCCTTCTCTCCGACAGCCGGGTGATACAGCTGAACGACCGCATCGCCCACCTGTCGGCCCCCGCCCCACACTGAGAGGATCCCGATGCAGAGCACGACGGACGAGCAGGGCCGCATCTTCCGCGAGGCATGGATCGCGGGAGTGCACAAGCACTTCCCTGGAGAGCCCAAGCCCTCCTACATCACCCCGTGGGAGGAGACACCCGAGTGGGAACGCCAGGCCGCCGCCGCTGTCAGCAGTCAAGTGCGTGCCTTCGTCGAGATCAGCGCCGGCCATACGGCCAAGCTGACCCGCGAGCAGAAGGGCAGATTCGTCGCGTTGTGCTGGATCACCCAGATCCATAAGCACATCGACAACCCTAAGCCGTCTTACGTGGCCGACTGGGACGAGCTGCCCGAGTGGCAGCGCGAGACCGATGCCGACATCTTCGAACACATCGAGAACAGTGCTAGCGGATGAGCTGGACTGACTGCGATGACCCAGCATGTTCATCAGCCGAGAAAGCGATGACACGCGAGGCCCGCACACCCGAGCTCGCTAACATAGAGCAAGTGTCATCTGACAGTCCGTCATCAGTCCAGTCTCCCCATCGCCTCCGCGATGCGATGGTCGCCGAGCTGCGCGAGCGCGGCGCGATCCGCTCCTCCGAGATCGCCGCCGCCTTCGCCAAGGTGCCACGCGAGAAGTTCGCCCCCGAAGTGCCCGTCTCCGCCGCCTACTCCACGCGCGACACCGTCGTCACCAGGCGCAACGCCGACGGCAAGGCCACCAGCTCGATCAGCGCCCCCTGGCTGCAGGCCGAGATGCTCGAAGCGGCCCGCCTGCGGCCTGGGATGCGGGCGTTGGAGATCGGCAGCGGCGGCTACAACGCGGCGCTCATGGCCGAGCTCGTCGGCCCGGACGGGTTGGTGATCAGCCTGGACATCGACCCGTTCGTCACCGACCGCGCCACCCGCTTCCTTGCCGAGGCCGGCTACCCGCAGGTGAAGGTGGTGCTCGGGGATGCCGAGCACGCCGCCGACGAGCTGGGGCCGTTCGACGTCATCCTCGTCACGATCGGCGCCTGGGACTGCCCCTGGGGCCGGCTGCTGGCGCCCGGCGGCCGGATGATCGTCCCGCTGCGGTTCTGCGGGCTCACCCGCTCCTTCACCTTCGTCCGCGACGGCGATCACTTCGCCGGCCTGGACCCCGTCATGTGCGGATTCATCCCCATCCAGGGCGCGGGCGCGCACCACGAGCATGTGGCGGCCCTGGCCGGCGGGACGGTGAACCTGCTCATCGACGCCGGCCCTGCCCTCGACGTCGCGGCTCTGGACCAGGTCCTGGACGGCGACCGTATCGAACGCTGGACCGGCGTCACGGTCGGCTACAACGAGCCGTTCGACACCCTGCACCTGTGGGTTGCGGCCCAGACCGAGACCTTCGGCGTGATCTGGGCCGACCCGGAGCGCGGCAGCGACCGCATCGAGCCCGCCATGCGCTGGTTCACCCCCGCCCTGATCACCCCCGACAGCTTCGCCTACCTCACCATGGGCCCCGAGCAGAAGGACGCCGAGAGCGGGAAACGCCGCTACGAGATCGGCGTCCACGGCCACGGCCGCCACGGCGACGCCCTGGCCCGGCAGCTCGTCGAGGAGGTGATGACCTGGGACCGCGACTGGCGTCGGCATCCGGGTCCGGACTTCAGCCTGCATCCGATCGACGCCACCGTGCCGGCGCCGGCCATCGGCCGGGTCTTCCCCAAGCGCCACACCCAGCTGGTCATGGCTTGGATGTGACCCTCCGCAAGGGGAGGGTCTGCTCGTGACGCATCCTCGCCTGGCCGCCGCCGTCGAACTGCTGCGTACCAACCCGCGCTATCGCCGGTACGCGCTCGCCCGGATCTCCTCCACGATCGGCAGCACCGTCGCACCGCTGGGGCTGGCGTTCGCCGTGGTGGACCTCGGCGGCGGCGCCACGGCGCTCGGCCTGGTGCTGATGAGCGGGCTGTTGATCTTCCTCGTGGTCACGCCGGTTGCCGGCGTGCTGGCCGACCGGCTGCCGCGGCTGTCCATCATCGTGGCCTGCCAGCTCGTCAGCGGCGCGGCTCAGCTCCTCGCAGCCGGGATGGTGCTGAACGGCGCCGCCTCAGTGGAGGCGCTGGCCGGGCTGACGATGGTCGCGGGTGCGGCGGGCGCGTTCTTCCAACCGGCCGCCAAAGGGCTGGTGCCGCAATTGGTGCCGCCGGGGCCGATGCTGGTGCAGGCCAACGCACTTCTGCAGATCTGCTTCAACGCCGTCGCGATCCTCGGTCCCGGGCTGGCCGGCCTGGTGATCGCCGCCATCGGTCCCGGGCTCATCCTCGCCTGGGACGGCATCAGCTTCGTGGTCTCCGCCGCGCTGTTCCTCACCCTGCGCCCATCGCCTGGCGGGCGCCCGGTGCGGCGGCGCTTCCTGGCCGACCTCGCCGAGGGATGGACCGCCTTCACCGAGCGCCGGTGGCTGTGGGCTCTGACCGTCTTGAGCATGGTGACCTCATCCTGCTGGGCGGCGGGGATGAGCGTGCTCGGCCCGATCTATGCCACCCAGCACCTGGGCGGCGCCGCCGGCTGGGGCCTGGTCAACTCCGCGATCGGCGTCGGACTGGCGTGCGGCTCGATCATCTCGCTGCTGTTCCCACCCGCCCGCGTCGGACTGGTGCTGTGCGCCGGCGCCATCCCGGAAGCGCTGCTGCTGGCGGGAATGGCCGCTGACGCCTGGCTGCCGGTCCTGGCCGTGGCCGGGGCACTCACCGGTGCCGCAGGGACACTCAACCTGATCGTGTGGACGTCGTTCCTGCAAGAGACCATCCCCGAGGAACAGCTCAGCCGGATCGTGGCGGCCAACGCCACCCTCGGCAGCTTGCTGGTGCCTGTCGCGTATGCGGTGACGGGGCCCCTGGCGGACGTGGTGGGGGTGCGGGCCGTCCTGGGGGGATGTGGGTCTGTCGTCGTGGCGGGGGCTGTGGGCGTCGTCAGCCTGCGAGCGGTCCGCCGCCTCCGGGCGGGCGACCACCAGGGCATGACCACCGGCTGAGGTACACCCCGCAGCAGAACGGGCACGCTTTCCGGGAGGCGGACGCATGGTCGGAAATGCCGAGGGCCGCTTTGAACAGCTCACCAGGTCACGATGCCTCAGATATTCGAGGGAGCGGACGTGCTCGATCCCGGGTTACGTGATGAGCTGCTGGCGCGGATGGAGCGTGATCAGCAGGTGCGGCTGAGTCTTCCGGTGGGGGAGCCGCTGTCGGCGGAGCTGCTGGAGGAGTGGGAGCGGGTGGACACCGACAACACCGAGTTCCTCAGACGGGTCATCGACGAACACGGCTGGCCCGGCCACGACCTCGTCGGCGAACGCGCCACCCAGGCGGCCTGGCTGCTGGCTCAGCACGCCGACCGCGATCGCGACTTCCAGCGCCGCTGCCTGCCGCTGCTGCGCGACGCCGTCGCCCGAGGGCAGGCGACAACGCGGCAGCTTGCGTACCTGGTGGATCGGGTACGGGTGCACGAAGGACGTCCTCAGGTGTACGGCACCCAATATCGGCAGACCGCCGAAGACGGGTTCGGCCCGCACCCCATCGAGGACCCCGAGCACCTTGACGAGCGCCGCGCTGAGATGGGTCTGGAGCCTCATGCCGAGTACGACCGGCACATGCGCCAATACGAACAGAGTTGAGAACGCGTCATCCGACGCAGTATCGGATTCGTACGGAGCATATTGCTGCTGGTGAAGTCTCGCGCAGAGGCATTGGCCGGCTTTCAGCCCAAGAGGCGATGGCATGCGACGTTGCGCACCCGGAACTCCCACTTGCGCGGTGGGAACATCTCATCGCACTTCATCCCGAGTAGTGATGAGCCTTGATCGCGTACGAGGGGCGTCGGCGAGTGCGCGGACGGACCGTTCTGTCCGCGCTTTGAGCGAGGACCGGGCCGGAACGAGTGACGACCGTTTGCGGTGCTGGCCTGCCCCCGTGGCCGTCCGAGATCGCGGCGACCGCGTGGCTCGTCGACAGGCACATGGTCGCTGACCATGCCCACGTGCTTCGTGGTGCCAGCTTCATCGCTTCGATGTGCGGCCATCCCACGGGGGAGAGCGGCTGGCGCCGCATCGGGCGAGGCGGCTGAAGCGCCCGGCTTACGCCACAGCTGAGAGGCTGCCGGAGCGCCATCGCGAGTGACATCTCGCTGAGCGTCCGCGGCCTGCGGTGAGGAGTTCTGCTGGCCGGTGGACATGATCGACCCTCCGCCTATGGCCACAGCGGCCACGGCGGCGGCTCCACCTACCAACATCAGAGCCTTGACGGGCACCCGTCCACGAGCCCGCTCAATCTTCTTGCGCATGTCCTGCCCCCCGGTGCGCTTGATCATCACGCGTGCGCAGCGTATCGGCACCTCTTGGTGCCCGGCTCAGGACTTTGATCTCCCGTAGGCCATTCCTGGCCGACTCGTTCACGGAGCCGTCAACCCTGGAGATGTAATCGGGTGCCAGCAGACGATTGACCCAGCGATGTCCTGATCATCGGAACGGTCACCTGAGTCAAGCGGGCTACATTAGGTGGTGCAAACATGAGAGTGGGCATTTCGCGAGTTCCGGCATCAGCGATATCTCATCGCTCTCCATGCTCGCGATTTTGGCTGCCCCTGCGAGGGGGCAGTTCCGGTTAGGCGACGCGGATAGGGCGCTTCGCCGTGCCAGAGACGTGCCACGAATGTGTGGATTTGTTCTCTTGGTGAGTGCGATCTCGTCTCGTGAAGCTTACTCATTGGATGCGAGGCGAGAGGATATGGCTTACTGTAGTGTTACGATCACTTTAAGTTGCCAAGGCGTTTGGAGCGGTGATGCGCCTCCCCTTGCTGATCACTGGCGTCGGTCTCTCTGCCGGCCTCGTTCTCGCAGCCATCCCGGCCTATGGGGCTGCCCGGCCGAACGCGGTCGTCCTCACCGTCACGGCGTACGGAAACAGCAGTCTGAAGATGGTCACCCTGCAGTGCCCAGGCCTGACAAGGGGGCACCCATACGGTGAGGTCGTGTGCGTCGTCATCGACGCTGTTCGTGGAGACCTCGACCGTCTTCCTGGCGACCCGGGTCGCCGGTGCAGCGAGAAGCGCGACCCCGTTACAGCGACGATGTACGGTCTGTGGCGGAACCGGACCATCGGCTGGCAGAAGACTTTCCCTAACGCCTGTGCGCTTGCTGCCAAGACGGGTCCGGTCTTCCGCTTCTGAGGAGCAGCGACGGCGTCGCTGCAGGCGGCACCGAGTCGACATATATGAGGAAGTGCCTGTGCGCGCAGTGCGCGGCCGGATCTCAACTTTTGTGATGTGCATTCCATTTTGGGAGGGTGCCACGAAGGCCTTGGTGGTAAATCGGCTGACGTGTCAACCCTCTGGCGAAGCCTAGCGCTTCGGGGATGCCTTCCCAGCGACCGGAAAAGAGCTTCCGGGGCTTTTGGTCGAATTGCCATCACGGGCGCCTTGGTGGCCGCCTTTCTGGATGGCTCGGGTATGGCTTTGGCTGGTGCCGAGCCATATTGTCCGCCGGTTCCAGAGGAAACGCGCCAGATGTTCGATATGGAGAAACTGTGCGCATTGGTGCATCGGGATGTTGCCGAGGGACGCGGGCTTTCCAACCTCAATGAGCGGCTGGCAGAGTCTCAGCGTGTGCCCCCGGAGGCGGAGCCATCTCCGCGGCCACGAGTGCGTTCGACGCCGAAGCGCTCGGCTCCCAGGGAAAGGTTGCCCAGGCCTGCGCCCCTTGTGCGGACACCTCGAGGGGAAGACAAGCCGCGCAGGTGGCGTGAGGTGGATTCGCGGACGTATCGGTCATCGAAAGCAGTCGCGGGTAGGCGCCGTAACGCCAGGAACGTTCATCGTCGGCATGACCGTCATCACGACGTTCGGTCGCCACGGCGTCATGCCGAGGTCGGTCCTTCCTCCTCACCGCTGCCATCTCTCGCATCTCCTTCACCTGCGGCGACCCGCAGTGAAGCTCATGCACCATGGCAGCGTGCGGCGGGGGCGTCCGATGGGCAGGGGCGGCTTGTCGCTGCGCTGCTGTTCGGGCTGGTGGTGATGCTGCTGGCCGCTGTGTTGATCCACCGCCGGCGTCGTTGGCCGGGAACGGCGGTTTCCGCCTCTTCGTACGCGGTGGCCGGCGGGCGCACTGATGAAGGAAGAGGCGGTGATGCGGCCGCTTCCGTTCCTGGACAGACGCCATTGATCGATGCCGCGGCCGACCCCGTGGCCGGTGCTGCCGCGGAGGCGCAGATCATGGCGCCTGGGCCGGGTATGGGCGAGGAAGATGCCGGTGAGCCAGGCGTCGTTGACCTGGGAGATACCGCATCAGCTTCTCGTGCTGCGGAGTGGGTGGATGCGGCGTTCGTGACGGAGCCGGGTAAGGGGAGAGCCGAGGTGCTCGGAGGGCTGCGGCTGTCGTATGACGGCGTGGAGGTCTCCTTCGGCCGTGTCGTGGCGTCCGATCTGTTCGCCTTGCTGTCGACCTCCCAGGAAGGGCTGTCGACGGAGAGCATCATCGACACCTTGTGGTCGGGCGACGGTGAGCGGGGTGTTCGCTCGTTGGAGTCGGCGGTTCGGCAGCTCAACCAGGTGATGCGGCAGGCGTCTGGTCATGCGGCGAGCGTGAAGTTCGTGGTGAAGACGCGGCAGCGACGCCACTTGGCGCCCGCCTACTTCGACGTGGACTACTGGCGATTCGAGAAGGCCTATGTCCGAGCGAACAGCACGGGCCAGGAGCCGGATCGGCTTGCTGCGCTGCATGAGATGCTGGCCCTTTATCAGGGACCGTTGCTCGCTGGGCGGGATGCCCTGTGGATTCTCCCGCTGCGGCAGGCCGCTCAACGGCAGGCGGTCGATGCGGCCGAGCGGCTGGCCGAGCTGGTGCGCGGGGACGCTCCGGATCGCGCGTTGGACGTGCTGCGGTTGGCGGTGGAGCGCATCGACCCGTACAGCGAGCTGTTGTGGTGTCAGCTGATGACGATCCAGGGAGAACTGGGCCGGACCTCAGCCGTACGGCGCTCGTTCGGGCTGTTGAGGGAGCGCTTGGCGGAGATCGACGCGGTCCCGAGCAGCGAAGTGCTTCACGTCTATGAGCGCTTCCTCCGTTAGCTGGCCGCGGTGGGAGGGAGGCGGCGCGGTCCTTATCTGGTGGCTCCTCAACGGAGGAGGCGTTGCTCGCGCGTGGTGTAGGTGGCGAGCATGCCGGGGGAGAGCAGACGGGCGGGCTGGGTGCCGTAGATGCGGGCCAGGAGGTGCAGGGTGTGGACGGAGGGGCGTCGGCCTGTCCGGGGCCACAGCTCGTGGTCGTAGAGACGGGATTCTCGTAGCCCCGCGCCGGTGGTGTCGGCGAGCCGGTGGAAGGCCTCGACCGTTTGCGCTGCGGTGAGGCCGGCGGCGTGGCGGTAGAGGCGTAGTGGGGTGGCGGGGTGGTCAAGGGCGAGGATGATGGCGATCTGGTCGATGGTGAAGCCGTGCTGGCGCAGGTATCGGCTGCGGCGGCGGCAGTCGAGGAGCGTCTGGTAGCCGGTGCTGGTCACGTGGTGAGGTGTCCTTCCGTCCTGGTCGTGGCGGTGTGTGGCCCCTGTGGGTGCGGGGTCGAGGGACGGTAGGTGGGCTGGGCCGAGGGGCTCAAGCTTCTGCGTGGGGTGATCGCCGGGGTATCACGCGGGCGGCTGGTAGGCGTGTGCGCGATGTTGGTGCTGGTCGGCGCGGTAGAGGGTGGGGGTTTCGGGTTGGTGATGTGATTCGGGTGGCGAGGTGGGTGATGGTGCTGGCCGTTCCCGGATGGGCCGGGGGCGTGGCCGGAAGGGACAGTCAGCATGGAGCGCCGCACGCAGCACATGTCAGCGGAGCCGAGCCGCCCGTTTGGATCGTGGACGGACCGTCAGCCGATGGGGGAGGAGTTCCCGGATCTGGCGCCGGGGCTGGTGATGTCGACCTTCCGATCGCGGGAGCTGTGGGGCGGGATGGCTTGGCGCCAGGCGTTCCCGGGACGGGGCGAGCAGTCGGCTCCAGCGCGACGCATGGTGGGGTGGCTGCTGGCCGACACCGGACGGAGAGAGGATGCCGAGTGGGTGACGGCCGAGCTGGTCAGCAACACCCTGCGGCACACGCGTTCGGGGCAGGCGCGGGGGTTCTTCGTGGTGGAGGTGCTGCGCGGCACGGACGTGGCGCGCATCGTCGTCTATGACCTGGGCGGGGGACCGGTTCCGGACTTCACGCAGACGTCGGGTTCCATACCGGGGCTGGCCGAGCACGGACGCGGGCTGGCCGGCGTGGCTGCGCTGGCGACCCGGTACGGGGCGGCGGGGGATCCGAGTACGGGGCATGCGGTATGGGCGGACCTGGCCCTACCCGGGGAGGGGGTTCAAGCTGCAGCAGCTGGCGATGCGGCCGGTGCTGGCGGGCGAGGGCCGGAACCGGGCGGGCTTCACAAGTTGATGTCGATGTCGTCCGGGGAGGCCACGAAGAACACGAAAGGTGTGATTACTGGCATCAGCCCTTCACCGTTGGATGAAAGAACCTCTAGTGGTTCGGCGGCTGGCCTGAAGTCTTTCCCTCGACGGGAGGGGGCGTCGACACAGGAGGCGGATCAGGCGTCGGCCTTCGGCCAAGAGCCGTGGGCGCAGCAGGCACTGGCTGGACTGCGCCGGGACTGGCCCGATTGGGCCTTCCTGGTGGTGCGGTCGCGGTGGCTCGCGATGCGCGGCCCGCAGATCGTGATCAGCGCGGCTGGTTCGGAGGAACTGCGGCGGGCCCTGCCACCCATTCCGCGCAAGCCCCTCTCGATCGGAAGCGAATCGGGCGCATCCGTTCTGAACGAATACCGAGCTGCGCAGCCTTACCCTTCGGCGACCGTGTCTGAGCTGCTGGGGGCGCAGCCGCATGAGGATCGCAGGCGGGCGGGCACGTCATCGCCACCGGCGTCGGGGACCGCCATGGGCGGGGACGGGGGTGTCGTGGCAGGGCTGAGCGGCACGCTGACGGCGGTTGCGCCGCTGTCAGCGGTAGTGGCCGCCGAACGGTCGGGGACAGGCACGTGGGCGGTAGTCGCCGCGGGCCCGGCGCGGGCGGCCTGGTGGCCGCGTGTGTGGCCGAAGCGGTGGCGGGGCCGCTCGCGGGCAGGAGCACGAGTTCCTGAAGGTGATCGGCGGGCTGCTCTGAGCGGTCTGCCTGCTGGGGGTGGGCCTCGTCATCGCCGGGTCCGGTCGAAGCCCATCGCCGTGGCCGCTGTCCTCGCTACCTGAGGTCAGGCGTCCCCCGAGTGATAGCGGGGCTTGACACCTGGGGCCCAGATGGGTGTCGATACCGGTCCGCCCGCCCATGCGTCCGGCGCGGACTGGCGCCGGACGGCTGGACAGGTTAGGGCGGGTCGGCCTCCGATGGGGAGGAGAACTGCGCCTGAGGCGGGAGGCGGCGGTCGGGGTCCGCACCGGGTGTCGCGTCCGCTGTTGCGGCTTCATGGACGGGGCGTTGTTCGGTGTCGTCTTCGGTGTCGCGTTTTGTTGTCGCGTTCGGGGTTGCCGCTGAGAGCGCCCCACCTGCGGAGGTGCCGTTTGCTCAGGTCAAGCGGGTTTCGGCTGTTGCGATGGGCGCCCCGAGTCGCCTTAAGGCGACTCCTGGAATATGTGTGCGGGTACGTTGGCGTGCTGCGTGGTCCCACGCCGGTGTGGTTCCCGTCGTCGGCTGCCTTCCGTCTCGTCTCGCTGCATTTCGACTGGTGTGTTGCTGGGTGCCGGCTGGCCGGCCCTGGTGAGGCTTGCCGAGAAGGTCCTGGGCGAGCAGGTTCGTCCCGCCGCCCGCCGCCCGCCGCCCGCCGCCCGCCGCCCGCATCTGCAGCGTGAAGGAGTACCCGAACAGGAACGAGAAGATGATGTAGAACTTCGTCAGCACGAACGCCGTGATCGCCAGAGCCAC
>NZ_JBSGCE010000069.1:0-48783 GCF_053601695.1 Nonomuraea sp. NPDC004702 | reverse complement strand
CGACGCCTCCCTCGTGCCCGCCATCCTCGCCGACCCGCCCGAGGCGGTGTTCGTCAACCGGTACGGCGTCGCGCCGGTCGCCCGCGCCCCGCTCGACCTGCGGGAGCCGGTGCTACGCGTCTCGCCGCCCCCCGGAACCCGGCAGGAGACCCTGGACGCCCTGGCCCGCGTCCTCGACGGCCATTAGAGCGGGCGGGCGTCAGAGCAGGCGGGCGTCAGAACGGGCGGGCGGGTGTCGGAGCGGGCGGCGTCAGAGCAGGCGGTCGAAGCCGACCAGCAGGTGCGCGGGCCCGCGCAGCGACGCGCTGTGCCGGTACGGCGGCGGGCCGGCGGCCAGTTCCGGCCGGACCAGCCTGCTCACCAGCGCGCCCAGCGCGACCCGCGCCTCGATCCGGGCCAGCGGCGCCCCCACGCAGTAGTGCACGCCCCCGCCGAACCCCAGATGCTGGTTGTCCCGCCGCGCCGGGTCGAAGCGGTCGGCGCCGGGGAAGCGGGCCGGGTCCCGGCTGCCCGAGGCCAGCAGCAGCGCCACGTCCGCGCCCTGGGGGACGGTGACCCCGGCGATCTCGATGTCGGCCAGCGTCGTGCGGGTGCGGAACTGCACCGGCGGGTCGTAGCGCAGCACCTCCTCGACGGCCGGCACGATCAGCCCGGGGTCGGCGCGCAGCCGCGCCAGCGCCTCCGGGTTGCGCAGGAACGTCAGCATGCCGTTGGTGATCAGGTTGACGGTGGTCTCGTGGCCGGCGATGAGCAGCAGGGCCATCGTCGCGATGATCTCCGGGGCGTCCATGCGCTCGGTCTCGCCGTCGGTGAGCAGCGCCGACAGCAGGTCGTCCGACGGGTGGGCGTGCCGCTCGCCGGCCAGCTCGACCAGGTACGCGCGCAGCTCCGGCGCGGCGGTCTCGGCCTGCCGCACCTCCTCGGCCGACAGCCCCTCGGGCGGGTCCAGCGTGCGGGCCAGGGCCGAGGCCCAGCCGTGGAAGCGCGGCTCGTCCTCCTTGGGCACGCCGAGCAGGTCGCAGATCACCGTGACCGGCAGCGGGTAGGCCAGGTCGTCCACCACGTCCATGGAGTCGTGGCCGGCGCGCCGGTCGAGCAGTTCGGCCACCAGCGACACCACGTGCTCCCCGAGCCGGTTGACGCGCTCGGGGGTGAAGTGCCGCATGACGATCCGCCGCAGCCGGTCGTGGTCGGGCGGATCGAGGAAGATGAACGCCGGTTTGCGGGACTCCTGGCCGTCCTGGGCGTTCTGTGCGGCCATCAGCCTGCCGGAGGCGCCGAACGAGCCGGAGCCGCTCCTGCTCTTGCGCTCGTCGGAGCTGATCCGCGGGTCGTGCAGCAGCGAGACGATCTCGGCGTACGTGCTCACCGCGTACAGGTCGTCCCCCTGGCGGGAGACGGGCGTCTCGCGCAGCCGGGCGTACAGCGGGTACGGGTCCGGGCGGCTCGCCTCGTCCAGGACCTGCGCGAACAGGCTCTGCGTCACCTGGTGGGCCATGGTCGTCCTCCGGCTCTCATTCCAGCGGCGGCGCGGTCAGCGGCGAGCGGGGGTCGCGCTCGCGCGGCACCTCGCGCGCGGTCGGGCCCTGCCCGGTCACCGCGGCCGTCGGGCTGTGCGTGGACTGGCCGTCCACGGCCAGGCCGGCGGGCACCGGGAGCAGCGTGCGCGGCCCGTCGGCGGCCCGCAGGTCGGGCGGGAAGGGCGCGGCCGCCTCGATGAGGCCGGCATAGGCGGGCAGCGAGCGCGGGGCGTCCACCGCGACCGCCGCCACGCACCGGCCCTGGCGGCCGAAACAGGCCACGAAGCGGCGCTCGGCCACCGAGCCCTGCGTGACCACCACCTCGTCAGCGATCGTCGGCAGCCCGACGGACTTGATGCTGACGCCGAACTGGTAGGACCAGAACGCCGGCAGCCCCCGGTGCGGACGCGGCCGGTCGGCGACCATGTTGTGCGCGGCGGTGGCCGCCTGGCGCACCGCGTTGTCCCAGTGCTCCACGGCCAGCAGCAGGCCGTCGTAGTGCGGGTGCGGCCAGCGCGCCACGTCGCCGGCCACGAACACGTCGGAGGTGACGATCGCGTCGGCGTCGAAGGCCCGGCAGGCGGCGTCGCACACCACCCCGCGCGCGTCGGCCGCCAGGCCCGCCCCGTCCAGCCATTCGGTGTTGCGGACGGCCCCGAGCGCCACCACCGCGACCTCGACCGGCAGGACGTCGCCGTCGGACAGGTGCGCCGCGCGCAACCGGCCCTCCGCGTCGCCCTCCAGCGCCATCACCGTGGTGTTCACCCGCAGGTCCACGCCGTGCTCGCGGTGCAGCCGGGCGGCCACGCTGCCGGCCGCCGCGCCCAGGGCGCCGGCCAGCGGGGCCGGGCCGCGTTCGGCGACCGTCACGGCCAGGCCCATCTCGCGGCACACGGAGGCGATCTCCGAGCCGGTGAACCCGCCGCCGATGACCAGCACCCGGCTCGGCCCGGCGGCGAGCGCGGCCCGCAGGCTCGCCGCGTCGTCGCGTCCGCGCAGGGTGAACACGCCGGTCAGGGCCGCCTCGGCGGGCTCGGGCCAGGGGCGCGCCCGGGTGCCGGTGGCGATCAGCACCCGGTCGAAGCCGATCTCGCGCCCGCCGGCCAGGCGTACCTGCCGGGTGCGCAGGTCCAGGCCGGTGGCGGGCTCGCCGAGCAGCCAGCGCGCCCGCAGGTCCCGCGCCGTGACGAGCGCGGTGTGCGCGGGCGAGGCGCGGCCGGCCAGCACCTGCTTGGACAGCGGCGGCCGGTCGTAGGGCTCGTACGGCTCGTCGCCGATCAGGGTCAGCTCCCCGGTGAAGCCCTCGGCGCGCAGCGTCTCGGCGGCCCGCAGGCCGGCCAGCGAGGCGCCGACGATCACCGCGCTACGCATGGTCGTCCGGCGAGCAGGTGATCGCCTGCACCGGGCAGGCCGCGGCGGCCTCGCGCACCTGCTCGCGCAGCGCGTCGGCCGGGGCGTAGTCGTACTCGAGGGACTCGGCGCCGTGGAACCGGAAGACCGCCGGCGCCGCGAACACGCACTGGCCGTAGCTCAGGCAGCGGTTCAGATCGACGAGCACTCTCATGTCCGCCACGTTACGAACGGCTGCTCCAGCCACGTTCCAACCTGATCCCAAGTTTTCCTGATTTGCGAAACCTAGGACTCCTAGGATAAAACCTAGGAAGGTTAGGTTTCCTGCTGCGGAGGTGGATCATGATGGCTCGGGCCGGTCTGACGGCGGACCGCGTGACGGAGGCGGCCGGGGAACTGGCCGACGAGGCCGGGTTCGACAACCTGACGGTCTCGGCCCTGGCGCGCCGCTTCGGCGTCGCGGACGCCAGCCTCTACTCCCACGTCAGGAACCTCCAGGACCTGCGCGTCCGGGTGGCGCTGCGCGCCGCCCGCATCCAGGCCGACGCCCTGACCGCGGCGGTGGCCGGCAAGGCGGGCAAGGACGCCCTGGCCGCCTTCGCCGCCGCCTACCGCGACTTCGCGCTCGCCCACCCGGGCCTGTACGAGGCCACCCAGCTCCGGCTCGACCCCGAGATCGTCGCCGGGTGCGCCGACGTCCAGCGCATCTTCACCACCACCAACGCGGTCGTGGCCGCGTACGGGCTGCCCGAGCCGGCCCACACCGACGCCATCCGGCTGCTGCGCAGCACCTTCCACGGCTTCACCAACCTGGAGGCCCGCGGCGGCTTCCAGGCGTCCCGCGACGTCCGCAGCTCGTGGGACGCGATCATCGACGCGCTCGACAGCGCACTGAGACATTGGCAGGTTTCCCCATGACCGGAACGACCGCGGCCCGGCCCGGCCTCGACCGGCGGCTGCTGACGGTCGCCGGGGTGCTCACCCTCGGCGCCTTCACCGCCCTGCTCGACGGCACGGTGGTCGGTGTCGCCACGCACACCCTGGCCCGCGCCTTCTCCGCCGACCTGGCGGCCACCCAATGGGTGACGACGGCCTACCTGCTCGCCCTGGCCGCGGTCATCCCGGCGACCGGGTGGGCGGCCCAGCGGTTCGGCGCCGGGACGGCCTGGACCGCCTCGCTCGCCGTGTTCCTGGCCGGCTCGATCCTGTGCGGGTCGGCCTGGTCGCTCGGCAGCCTCATCGCCTTCCGCGTCGTGCAGGGGGCCGGGGCGGGCATGCTCTTCCCGCTCAGCCGGATCATCGTCGTCGAGGTGGCCGGGCGCGAGCGGCTCGGCCGGATGATGGCGCTGATGGCCGTGCCCGCCGTGTTCGCGCCCGTCCTCGGGCCGGTCGTCGGCGGCGTGCTGCTGGAGACGCTGTCGTGGCGGTGGGTGTTCCTGGTCAACGTCCCGTTCGTGGCGGCCGGCGTCGTCCTGTCGGCTCTGTACGTGCGCACCGCCCGGCCCGAGGGCCCGGCCGAACGCCTCGACGTGGCCGGCCTGCTCGGCGTGAGCGGCGGCCTGACCCTGCTGCTGCACGGGCTGAGCGGGGCCGGTGAGCCCGTGGCCGCGCTGACCGCGGCCGCCGGCGCGTTACTGCTGGCCGCCTGCCTGTGGCGGGCCGCCCGCACCTCCGGGCCGCGGATCGTCGAGCCCGGCCTGTTCCGCGACCGGGCCTTCGCCGCCTCCGCCGCGCTGGCCTTCCTGGCCAACTTCTCCCTGTTCGCCGCCGTGTTCCTGGTGCCGCTGTTCGTCCAGACGGCCGAGGGGTCCGGAGCGCTCGGCGCCGGGCTGGTGCTCGCGCCGCAGGGGCTCGGCATGCTCGTCGCGGTGCTGGCGGCCGGCCGGCTGATCGACCTGAACGGCAACCCGCGCCGGATCGTCGTCACGGGCCTGGTCCTGCTGGCGGCCGGCACCCTGCCGTTCGCGCTGGCCGATCCCGGCACGGGCACGGCGCTGCTGCCGGTGGCGCTGTTCGTCCGCGGGGTGGGGGCCGCGCTCGCGGTCGCACCCACCATGATCACCCTCTACCACTCGCTGCCGCCGGCCAAGGTGCCCGCCGCGACCACCGCCAACGCCATCGGCCAGCAGGTCGGCGCGGCGGCCGGCACCGCCTGCGTGGCCGTGCTGCTCCAGCACGGCGGCTACCGGCCCGCCTTCTGGGTCACGCTGGCCGCCGTCGCGCTCTGCCTCCTGCCCGCCCTGTTCCTCCCGTCCTCGAAAGCAGGCACGTCATGAACCCCGTCACCGAGAACGAGATCCGCTCGTCCTTCGTCAACTGCTCCAAGGGCGAGGCCCGCCGGCTCGCCGTCCCGCGCGGGCTGCCCGAGCTGCCCTGGCCCGACCTCGACTTCCTGGGCTGGCGCGATCCGGGGGCGCCCGAGCGGGCGTACCTGGTGGCCGAACGCGGCGGCGCGCCGGTCGGCGTCGCGCTGCGGCTCGGCCAGGAGGTGCGCAGGAGCTTCACCAAGAGCACGCTCTGCTCGGTCTGCGTGACCCCGCACGCCGGGACCGGCGTCGCGCTGTTCACCGCGGCCCGGGTCGGCGCGGCGGGGCGGCAGGGCAACACGGTGGGCGCCTACATGTGCGCCGACCTGGCCTGCTCCCTGTACGTGCGGGGGCGCAAGGAGACCGAGCTGGGCGTCCGGTTCGAGTCGCTGAGCGTGGCCGAACGCGTCGCCAGGACCACGGTCAACCTGGACGCCTTCCTGGACAAGATCCTGCACGACACCCTGGCGTGATCGGGGTGTGGAGGGGCGGCGTCCGGCTCGCGCCGCGGGGCGGGAAGGGTCCACCCGCGGCGCTGGCCGGCCCGTGAACTGTCGGGCCCGCCTGCGACACTCCCCGGATGCTGATATTGGAACTGTTGCGGCCGACGTTGCGCGCCGCCTGGGGGCCCGACACCTGCGACACCGCCGCGCGGGAGGAGTGGCGGGCCGACAACCCGGCCAGGGGGCAGTGCGGGATCACCGCGCTGGTGGTCCAGGACCTGCTCGGCGGAGACCTGATCCTGGCCGAGGTGCACGCCGACGGCGTCAAGGTCGGCCACCACTACTGGAACGTGCTGCCCGGCGGCACTGAGGTCGACTTCACCTCCGACCAGTTCCACCCGGGCGAGGTCATCGTGAATCCCCAGCTCCAGCACCGTCCCCCGGGCGCGCCGCGCCGGTGCCGCGAGCAGTACGAGCTGCTGCGCCACCGCGTCGTCACCGCGCTGTCCGGGCCGCCGCCCGCCTGAGACGTCATGTGACGCCATAATGACGCCATAGCGCATTGCGATGGCGTCACTTCGCGTGTCATGATGGCGTCATGGACCTTGCCCCGTATGTCGATCAACTCCGGCGCGAGCTCATGCTCGCCGCAGGGACGGGCGGCGAGGAGGCCCGTGCGCTGGCCGAACGCTTCGCCGCCACCCTGGCGTCGGCCACCCGGCTCGCCCTGCTGGAGGCCCTGTCGGCCGCCGCGGACGAGATCACCCAGGACCTCGCGCCCGGCTCGGTCGAGGTGCGCCTGCGCGGCCGCGACCCCGCCTTCGTCGTGACGTCACCGCCCGCCGCCCACCCGTTCCCGGACCAGGACGACCCGCCCGTCAGCGCCTGGCCGGGCGAGCGGCCGCCCACACCGCCGCCGCCCCCCGAGGCCGACGAGGGCGGCACGTCCCGGATCTCCCTCCGGGTGCCCGAGGCGCTCAAGCCGCGCATCGAGGAGGCGGCCGCGCGTGACGGGCTGTCCGTCAACGCCTGGCTGGTCCGCGCCGTCTCCGCGGCGCTCGACCCCGCCGACGCCACCCGCGACGCCGCCCGCGACGCCACCCGCCGCGCCGCCCGCCGCCCGGCCCCGCAGACCGGCAACCGCTACAGCGGCTGGGTGCGCTGATGACCATGCCGACCGATGACAGGGAGATCGGAATGCCGGCCTTCGACACGCCCCGCCCCATCGTCGCCGTCCTCGACCTGGCGACCGCCGCCGTCCGCGTCGTCGCGGGCGACCGCGGCGAGACCGTGGTCGAGGTCCGCCCGAGCGACGAGCACAACGACGCCGACGTGCAGGCCGCCCGGCACGTCCAGGTCCATTACGCCGACGGCAGGCTCACGGTGGCCGCCGACAAGGAGCAGGGCGGGCCGGCGCTCGGCTGGGGGCTCTCGCTCGGCAAGCTCGTCGAGTCGCCCGCCGACTGGGCGCGTTCGCTGCTGCTCGGCACGGGCTCGGTGGAGGTGACGGTCGAGCTGCCGGCCGGCTCCCGCCTCGACGCCAGGACGTCCGGCGGCCTGTCGTGCCGCGGGCGGCTCGGCGACGTCACGGCGACCACCACGTACGGCGACATCCGCGTCGAGGAGGCCGGCCGGCTGCGCCTGAAGAGCACCCACGGCACCGTCTCCGTCACCCGCGCCCGCGGGCACGCCGAGATCACCACGAACCACGGCGACATCCGCGTCGGCGAGATCGACGGCACCGCCGCGGTCAAGACCGCCCACGGCGACGTGCGCCTCGGCGAGGTCACCGGCGAGCTGCGGCTCAACAGCGCCCACGGCGACATCACCGTGGAGCGCCCCCTGGCCGGCGTGGTCGCCAAGACCGCCTACGCCGGCGTGGAGATCCGCGAGGTGGCGTCCGGCACGGTCGTCATGGAGACCACCGGCGGCGGCCTGGACGTCGGCGTCCCCGAGGGCACCTCCGCCTGGCTCGACGTCAGCTCCCGGTACGGCACCGTGAACGTCGCCCTCGACCCCGGCGACGACCCCGGCGACGAGGCGCGGACCGTCGAGATCCACGCCCACACCACGCACGGCGACATCGACATCCACCGTTCCTGACGACCGAGGAGACCGACATGCCAGACGCGATCGTGGTCGAAGGGCTGACCAAGAGGTTCGGCGACGTGGCCGCCCTCGACGGCGTCGACCTGACCGTCCCGGAGGGGACCGTCCTAGGACTGCTGGGCCCCAACGGCGCCGGCAAGACCACCACGGTGAGGATCCTCACCACGCTCCTGCGACCGGACGCCGGCCACGCCACGGTGGCCGGGTTCGACGTCGTCCGCGACGCCCGCCGGCTGCGCGCCCGCATCGGCGCGTCCGGCCAGTACGCCGCCGTGGACGACCACCTCACCGGCGCCGAGAACCTGGAGATGGTCGGCCGCCTCTACCACCTGGGCGCCCGGCGCAGCCGCGAGCGCGCCCGCGAGCTGCTGGACCGCTTCGACCTCGCCGACGCCGCCGACCGCCCGGTGCGCGGCTGGTCCGGCGGCATGCGCCGCCGCCTCGACCTGGCCGGCGCGCTGGTCGCCGACCCGCCCGTGCTGTTCCTGGACGAGCCCACCACCGGCCTCGACCCCCGCGCCAGGATCGCCCTGTGGGACGTCATCGCCGAGCTCGTCCGGGAGGGCACCACCGTCCTGCTCACCACCCAGTACCTGGAGGAGGCCGACCGGCTCGCCGACCGCATCGTGGTGGTCGACCACGGGCGGGTGATCGCCCGCGGCACGGCCGAGGAGCTGAAGGACCAGGTCGGCGGCGACCGCATCCAGCTCTCGGTGACCAGCGCGGCGAGCCTGGACCACGCCGCCCGCGCCCTGGCGCCGCTGGCCCTGGGCGAGATGCAGGTCGACGCCGCCGCCCTGCGCATGACGATCCCGGTGACCGGCGGCGCGGCCGCGCTGACCCGGGCGCTCGGCCACCTGGCCGCCGAGCGGATCGCCGTACGCGACGCCGGGCTGCGCCGGCCCACCCTCGACGACGTGTTCCTCACCCTCACCGGACGCCAGGCCGCCGACAAGACCGAGGAGACCGTTCGATGAACGCCTTCCAGCTGGCCGCCGCCGACGGCCTGACCATCGCCAGGCGCAACGCGCTCAAGATCCGCAGAGCCCCCGACCTGCTGGGCGGCGTGATCATGCTGCCCATCGTGTTCGTGGTGCTGTTCACCTACGTCTTCGGCAGCATGATCGAGCTGCCCGGCATGTCCTACGGCGAGTACCTGCTGCCCGGGATCTTCGTCATGACGATCGTCACCAGCGCGCAGATCACCGGCTACACGCTCACCCAGGACCTGCAGAAGGGCATCTTCGACCGGTTCCGCACCCTGCCGATGTCCCCGACGGCGGTGCTCACCGGCCAGACCGTCAGCGACGTGATCATGAACGTCACCAGCATCGCCACCATGGCGCTCGTCGGCCTGCTGGTCGGCTGGCGCGTCCACAGCTCGCCGCCGGAGGCGGTGCTCGGGTTCGCGATGCTGCTGCTGTTCGCCTACGCCTTCTCCTGGGTGACGGCCACCGTCGCGCTGGCCCTGCGCACGCCCGAGGTGTTCAACAACCTCGCCACCCTCACCTCGTTGCCGCTGGTGTTCCTGTCCAACGCGTTCGCCGACAGCACGCGCCTGCCCGGCCCGCTGCGGCCGATCGCCGAGTGGAACCCGGTCTCCACGCTCGTCCAGGCCGCGCGTGAGCTGTTCGGCAACACCAGCGCCGCGCTGCCCCAGCCCGCCGCCTGGCCGCTGCGGCACGCCGTGCCGGTGTCGCTGCTGTGGTCCGTGCTGCTCCTGGCCGTGTTCGTGCCGCTGGCCACGCGGCTGTACAACAGGGCCGTCAGCCGATGAACACCGTCTCGGGCGCGGACCGCGAGCGGGCGGTCGAGCTGGTCCAGCAGGCGTACGCGGACGGCCGGCTCGACCCCGGCGAGCTGGAGCGGCGGCTCGAACTGGCGCTCACCGCCACCTCCGCCCGCGAGCTGGCGCCGATCGTCGCCGACCTGCCGGACGAGGTGGTCCGGCTGGGCTCCACCGGCGGCGCCGTCACCCGGACCGGCGACTGGGAGGTCCCGCGCCGCCTGTGCGTCGACTCCAGGTACGGCCGGGTGCGGCTCGACCTGTCGCGGGCCCACGTGCCGTACGCGCGCGTCGACATCGAGCTGCTGCTGGCGTACGGCAGCGCCACGATCGTCCTGCCCGCGGGCGCCACCGCGAACGCCGACGGGGTGCGGTCGGAGTGGGGGCGGGTGACCTGCAAGGTCCCCGGCCGGCCCCGCCCCGGCCACCCGCACGTCCAGGTGACCGGCGACCTCCCCTACGGCCGCCTGCTCATCCGCCCCGCCCGCCGCTGACCCGGCCCCCGGCGGCTACCCGTTCAGGTGGCGGCGGAGGAAGTCGAGCTGGAGGAGGAGCAGGCCCTCGAAGACGTCCTCGTCCGAGGTGGGGGCGTGGGAGGCGCCGGACAGCGGCAGCACCTCGTGCGGGCGTCCCGCGGCCAACAGCGCGGACGACAGGCGCAACGTGCCGGCCGGGAACACGTTGTCGTCGGACAGGCCGTGGACGAGCTGCAGGGGCCGGGCCAGGGTGTGCGCCTCGACCAGGGTGGAGCAGGCTTCGTAGCGGTCGGGGTGGCGGTCCGGGTGGCCGAGGAAACGTTCCCGCCAGTGGGTGTCGTACAGGCGCTGCTCGCTGGTGCCGGCGCCGGCGACGGCGGCGTGGAAGACGTCCGGACGCCGCAGCACCGCCATGACGGCCAGCGTGCCCGCGAACGACCAGCCGCGCATCGCGACCCGGCGCAGGTCCAGCTCCGGATGGCGGGCGGCGACCGCGTGCAGGGCGGCCACCTGGTCCGCCAGCACGGGGCCGAACATGTCGCCGTGCACCTCGCGCTCCCAGGCGGGGCCGCGGCCCGGCGTGCCGGCCCCGTCGGTGACCAGGACGGCGAACCCCTGCTCGGCGAACCACTGCGAGACGAACATCATCGGCGCCTGCTCGTCGGTGACCCGGCGCCCGGCCGGCCCCGCGTACGGGTCCAGCAGGACGGGCAGCGCCGGGTCGCCGGGACGGTGCCAGGAGGGCAGGTGCAGGTGGCTGCGCAGCTCGCGCGGGGTGGTGACGAGCGACAGCCGGCGCAGCGCCAGCACCGGCCGCTGCGCCGCCGACGCCACCTCGGCCCCGCTCCGCGCCGGGGACGCCGCCCCGGCCGCGGGGCGTTCCACGCGGACGCGCTCGCCCGGGTGCTCGGCGGTGCGGATGACGTGGACGAGGGTGCCCGCGCGCCGGGTCCCGCCGTGCACCCCGGGCGCGACGCTGAGCCGGTGGGCGCCCGCCGCCGGGGTGTGCAGCCACAGGTGGGTCTGCGCGGGGTCGTCGGAGGCGGTGAAGAGGACGTCCTCGCCGTCCACGCCGAGCACCGCCTCCAGGTGCAGGCCGGGCGGCGTTACCGGGACGCCGCCGACGGTGAGCCGCCGCGTGCCGTCCAGGTCGGCGTGGGCGACCAGCCGGCCGGAGCCGGTACGGGCGGGCGTGCCCGGGACGAGCTGCACCCAGTGCGGATCGTGCTGCTCGTCCAGCAGCCGCGTCCGGCCGGAGTCCGGGTCGGCGGCCAGCACCCGGACCGTCCGCTGGTCCCTGCTCTGCACCGACAGGTACGGGCCGTGGGCGTCCCAGCCGGCGGCCGTCACGTACTCGAAGGCGGTCCGGTCCCAGGCGACCTCGACGCGCCCGCCGTCCACCGCGCCGTCCACCGCGCCGTCCACCGCGCCGTCCACCGCGCCGTCCACCGCGCCGTCCACCGCGCCGTCCACCGCGCCGTCCACCCCGGCGATCCAGAGGGTGACGTCGGCGTTGGCGGTGCCGGCCGCCGGGTACCGCACGGCCCGGGGCGGGCGCGCGGGCTCGGCGGGGTCGCCCACGTGCCAGAGCGCGACGCCGGCCTCGTCCACCCGGGCCGTCAGCAGACGGGCGCCGTCGGGGGACCACCAGTAGCCGCGGGATCGGCCCATCGAGGCGGACGCGGCGTACTCGGCGACGCCGAACCGCACGTCCGGCCCGTCGGGCTCGGCCACCGCGCGGTCGCCGGCGCCGTCCGCGCCGATCACCCGCAGCGCGCCGCCGGAGAGGTAGGCGACCAGCCGCCCGGCCGGGTCGGGCCGCGGGTCGCGGGCCGTGCCGGGCACCGGCAGCGGACGGGCCGCGCCGGTCGGGACGTCCACCGCCCACAGCGCGCCCGCCAGGGTGAACACCGCCAGGCCGGCCGCGTCGTCCGTGGCGTAGGAGCCGATCCCCTGGGTGCCGCCGCCGGTCAGCGCGGCGGGGTCGGCGAGCAGCCGCTCCTCGCCGGAGCCGGCGTCCAGGGCCCAGAGGCAGGTGACCGGGTCGTCGCCGGCGCGGCTGCGCAGGAACAGCACGACGGAGCCGTCCGCCGAGACGGTGAAGGCCGAGGGGGCGCCCAGGGTGAACCGCCGGGTGCGGGCGAACTGCCGGGGCAGGCTGATCTTGGTGTCGTCGTCGTGGTGCGGCATATGTGCCTGGTTCCTCTCACTGCGGTCCGGTTTTCGGGCACGACGAAAAGCGCACACCGTAGTGGTGTGCGCTTCGTTCGTGTCAGGTGATCGGCGGGACTTCTCGCGCGGCTCCCGCGGCCGCCTCCTGCTCGCCGGGACGATCTCCGCGGCCGAGCTCCCGGACATTTTACTACATGATCATCCGCGTGGCGGCGTGCGCGTGACCGGGGGAGATCCCCGGCGGCCGCCCGCGTCGGGCCGGACCGGCTCTGGTACTGTGACGGTCTCTGGCCGAGATCGTCCGTAGGAGGTGAGACCCATTACCGCTTCGTCAGGCTGGGGCTCCCTTCCGGCACACGTCCGGCCCGCCTGGGCCAGGTGACCGCGGGGAGCGCCCATCGGCATCCCGAAAGGCTCCCCATGTCCCCCTCCCCGATCCCCATGTCCGCCGTCGTCACCCGGCTGCGCGCCGCCGGCTGCGTCTTCGCCGAGGACGAGGCCGAGCTGCTGGTCTCCACCGCCCGTACCCCTGCCGAGCTGGCCGGGATGGTCGAGCGCCGGGCCGGCGGGCTGCCGCTTGAGCACGTCCTGGGCTGGGCGCGGTTCTGCGGCCTGCGCGTCGCCGTCGAGCCCGGCGTGTTCGTGCCGCGTCCGCGCACCGAGTTCCTCATCCGTCAGGCCGTCGCGCTGGCCCGCCGGGCCGGCCGCCCGCCCGTCGTGCTCGACCTGTGCTGCGGCACCGGCGCGATGGGCGCCGCGGTCGCGGCGGCGCTGGGGGAGGGGGCCGAGGTGCACGCGGCCGACCTCGACCCCGCCGCCGTGCGCTGCGCCCGGCTCAACCTGCCCGGCGGCCACGTCCACCAGGGCGACCTGTACGACGCCCTGCCCGGCTCGCTGCGCGGCCGCGTCGGCATCCTGATCGCCAGCCCGCCCTACGTGCCGACCGAGTCGGTCGGCCTGCTGCCGCCCGAGGCGCGCCTGCACGAGCCGCTGATGGCGCTCGACGGCGGCGGCGACGGGCTCGACGTGGTGCGGCGGGTGATCGCGGGGGCGTCCGGCTGGCTCGCGCCGGGCGGGCACCTGCTGGTGGAGACCAGCGAACGGCAGGCCGCGGCCACCGTCCGGGCCGCCGTGGCCGCGGGGCTCCCGGCGCGGGCCACGGTCTCGGAGGAACTGGACGCCACCGCCGTCATCGCCACCCGCCCCGCCTGAGGCCCGTACCCACGCGAACCGGACTGCGGCGGCCGGGCCGCGACAGCGTTGCAGGGTTGGGGGGCGGGCAGCGCGGTGCCCGGCGCGCGGAGCGTGCCGGGCACCGCCCGCGTCCTCCTTACGGACGCTGCGGGCGGGTGGGGTTGGCGGTGGTCCCCGTCGTGGTCCCGGTGGTACCCGTGGTACCGGTGGTTCCCGTGGGACGGGTGGTCATGTGCTCAGCCGTCCCCACCGGGTTGCGGCCTTTGCGCAGGCCCGCCAGCCCCAGCAGTCCGAGCAGCCCCAGCAGGCCCCACAGACCGCCGTTGCCGCCGCCCTCGTCGTATTTGTTCTCGGTCGGTTGCGGGCTCGGCGTCGCCTGGCTCTGGACGACGGGCGTGTCCGCCACAGCGGTGGCGGCCGGGGCCAGCGCCAAGCAGAATGCCATCCCCAGGCCGGTGAGCGTCTTGCGCATGTGGGTTCCCCCGGATCCGGCGGCCCTCAAGGCGGAGAGCCGCCTGTCGCGCCTTCCGGGCGACGGCCCGGAAGGTTCCCCCGAAATGGAGCGAGAACTCCATACTCGCTGGTAGACCTACCCCCACCCGCGCAAACAATCCCCACAAACCAGGACATACCGCCATAGTTGGGACGGCAGGCGTTCAGGCGATGGCCGCCAGGAGGCCGGTCAGCGCGTCGGCCTGGGCCAGCCCGCTGGCCGCGGCGATCTCGTCCAGGCTCTGCGCCGGGCGCACCTCGCTCAGCCGGACGTCGCCGTCCGCCGTGACGGTGAAGCCGTGCACCGCCGGATAGGGCAGGCTGTTGTAGGCCCACGGGGTGGAGAAGTAGTAGGCGCCGGTGTCGTGCAGCACGACGATGTCGCCCTCGGCCAGCTCCGGCAGCTCCCTGGCGTGCGCGACCACGTCACCGGCGAAGCAGCACGGGCCCGCGACGTCCTGGGCGAGCAGGGGGCCGTCCTTGGGGTCGCCCGACGGGCCGTACGCGCCGACCCGCAGCGGCCAGGCGTCCGGCATGAGCACCGTGCGGGTGGCGACCTGCGCGCCGGCGTGGGTGATCGCCACCCGCCGCCCGCCCGCGTCCTTGGTGTACTCCACCAGCGCCGCGACGAAGCCGTTCTTGGCCAGCAGCGACCGGCCGAACTCGGTGACCAGCGCGTACCGGCCGTCGAACAGCCCGGGGACGGCCGCGCGCAGCGTGGCGACGTAGTCGGCGTAGGTGGGGGCCACCTCGTCGCCGTCGAAGTTCACCGGCAGGCCGCCGCCGATGTCGATGCTGGTGATCTGCCGGACGCCGAGCGTCGCGTTGATCTCCTCGGCCAGCCGGTAGGTCTCGGCGATGCCCGCCGCGATCAGCTCCAGCGGGCAGCCCTGCGAGCCGACGTGCGCGTGCAGGCGGGTGAGCCACGGCCGTTCGGCGAAGGCGCGGACGACGGCCTCGCGGGCCCCCAGGTCGCGCAGCGCGACGCCGAACTTGGAGGTGGCGGTCGCGGTGCTCATCGCGCCGATCGTGCCGGTGCCGACCTGCGGGTTCACCCGCAGCCCCAGCACCGAGGAGGAGTCCGGCGCGCGCAGCTCGTCGATGCGGCGCAGCTCGGCCAGGCTGTCGGCGTTGACCGCGACGCCCAGGGACAGGGCCTGGCGCAGCTCCTCGCGGGTCTTGGCGGGGGAGTCGAAGACGATCGTGCCCGGCGCGAAACCGGCGTCCAGCGCGATCCGCAGCTCGCCTGGGCTGGCCACCTCGCACCCCATGCCCGAGGCGGCCAGCAGCCGCAGCACGGGGATCAGCGACGCGGCCTTGGCGGCGAAGGTGTGCAGCACGTCCGGGACCTCGCCGAACGCCTCGTGCAACGCCCTGACCGAGTCCCGCACGCCGGCGGTGTCGACGAAGCCGGCGACCGGCTCGCCCGGGCCGAGCGCACCGGCGCGTACGGCATGGCGCAGCACGTGGGCGGCGCGTTCGGCGGTGGTGCCGCGGGCCGGGGCGGGCGCGAGCGTGGCACTGCTCTGGATCACGTCCAAGGCTCCTGGATGCATCGGGAAAGAGGGAGTTTCGGAGGGGGGCCAGACGAGATTCGGCCATGACCGCAGGCCAAGTCTTCAGCCGGGCGGACAAAGCCCGCCTATGGCTTTGTCCACTCGGCCAAGAAAATCCGGAGCCCCAGGTCAGGCGGCCAGGCGGACGGCGAGCGTGAGCAGCAGCCGGGTGTCGGGGTCGTCGAGATCGACGCCGAAGCGCTCGCGGACGCGGCGCAGCCGGTAGCGCAGGGTGTTCGGATGCAGGACCAGCCGGCGGGCGGCGCGGCCGACGTCCCCGGCGGCGTCGAGGTAGGCGGCGATCGAGCGGACCAGCTCGCCGCCCGCCGCCAGGTCTGCGTGGACCAGGTCGTACACCGGGCCGCTGCCGCGTTCCCACACCGGGCGGACGGCGTCCAGGACGCGCAGCACGTCCAGGGCGGGGCCGAGGTCGGCCGCCAGGGCGTGGCGGGGGCCGGAGTCACGGGCGCGCAGGACCCGTACGACCAGGTCGGCCTCCTCCCGCGAGCCCGCCGCGACCAGCGGCGAGGCGGCCACCGACCCCGCCCCCACCAGCACCGCGGCGGCGCCCGGCGTCGAGGCGGCCAGCCCGTCCAGCTCCCGGGCCAGCCCGAGCACGTCCCGCTCGTCGCCGCCGCGCACCGGCACCAGGGCCAGCACCCGGCCGGTCTCCCGCAGCACCCGCACCCCCGTCCGATAGGAGGCGGCGTGCAGCGCGAGCACCTCCAGCACCCGCTCACCGGCCGGGCCCCGGGCCGCCGCGCCCTCGCCCGCCGTGTCGGGGCCGGTCTCGGCGATCACGACGGCGCAGCGCAGGTCGGGCGGCAGGCCCAGCGTCCAGGCGTGGGTGCTCATGTCGCCCTCGCCGCCCAGCAGCCCGCGCAGCGCGTGCTCCTCGCGCAGCCGCGCGCCGCTCTCCCGCAGCCGGTGCTGCACCAGGTACGGCACCGCCACCTCCGCGGCCCGGCTCAGCGCGCTGGCCGCGTTGGGCGACAGGCTGCGGCCGTCGGCGGCGGCCCAGATCGAGCCCAGCATCTCCCGCCCGCTCCGGATGGCGATGATCAGCCGCTCCGGGGTGTCGCCGTCGGCGGGCCGGTGGATCACCTCGCCGGAGGACCACAGGGTGCGCAACAGGCCGCTGCGGCGCAGTTCGTCCACCCGCCAGTCGGGCACCCGGCCGCCCAGGATGGTGGAGCGGCGCAGCTCGTCGGCCTCCGGCCCGGTGGCCGAGTGCGCCAGCACGCGGAACTGGGTGTCCTCGATGGTGATCGAGCCGCCGGTGAACTCGGCGACCACCGACGCCAGCGCGGCCAGCCCGCCGCCCGCCGTGGCCTCGGCCATCCGGTCGCCGCGTCCCGCCTCGCCGTAGGCGGCGGCCGAGCGCAGCAGGGTCGCCACGTCGTCCCAGTCGGCCCATTCGGCGCGGGCCAGCAGGGCGATGCCGACCTGCTCGGCCGCGTCGAGCGCGTCGTCGGACAGGTCCTCGCCGGCCCGCACGACCACCGCCGCGGCGCCGCGCCGCGCCGCCTCGCGGATGGAGGCGGTGGCCGCGCCGGTGGAGTGGAACAGCCCGGCCGCGAGCACGATGCGGCCCGCGTACGAGCGGGCGGGCCCCTCGTCGCCGATGATCATTCCGGACACGTGCACGTCCTGGCCCGACGGCGCGAGCAGCAGCCGCAGGACGCCGCCCTCGTCGAAGGCGAGCAGCTCGCGGAGGGTGATCTGCCCCCGTTTGTTCATGACGGGGAGCATACGCAGGTCACGACGCCTGGCAGGCTGGGGGCCATGCGATTCGGCGTACGCCAGTTCGAGCTGGCCCTGATGCACCGCATGCGCGACCTCAACCCGCGACGCGTGGAGCAGGCGCTGGCCGACCTGGACGCCTCCCGCGCCGAGCTGCGCGCCGCCCACGCCCACTGGACCCGGCTGGCCCACGCCCCTCAGGCGCCCAAGGGCCGGGCCGCGCTGCGGATGGCGCTCGGCCCGCCAGCGTACGCCGGCGCGGCCCCGTTCGGCAGCCTGATCTGCGACGTGGCCCGCTGGCGGCTGCCGTCCTGGCCGGAGCTGGAGTTCGAGGCGCTGACCGGCCCCGGCGGCGAGGTGTGGAACCTGTGGTTCGTGCGGCCCGGCGGCGACCGGCGGCTGTCGGCCGCCGAGCTGACCCCGTGGGGGTGCGTCGTGGCCGACGTCGCCGCGAGCTTCCCGGTGAGCTTCCAGGGCGAGGGGTCGGCCCCGCACCACTGGGCGGTCGACTTCGCCTGCGAGGGCACGTCCCGCCGCGCCCTGTTCGTGTACGGCCTCCTCCAGCGCCTGGACTGACGCCCCGGCGCGCCCCCGTGCCACCCGGCCCCCGCCTTCGCGTCGGGTGGCACGTTCCAGAGGCGGCCGGAGGTCAGGCGGTGACGAAGTCGGCGACGACCATCGTGGCGTCGTCCTTGGGCGCCGCGGCGGCCACCTCGTCGTACAGCCGGTCCAGGCAGGCGGCCGGGGACGGGCCGACGGCCAGCAGCTCGGTCAGCCGGTGCTCGCCCAGCGCCTTCAGCACGCCGTCGGTGACGACGGCCACGCGGTCGCCCGGCCGCAGCGGCACGGTGCCGACCTCGGGGTTCAGCGTGGAGGCCAGCCCGATCCCGCGCAGCAGCGGCCCGTCGTCGAAGGAGTGCGACGTGGTGAGCCGGCGCGGCTTGCCGCCCTTGGCGCAATGCCAGATCGCGCCGTTGCCCACGTGGGCGAAGCGCAGGCACGGCGTCTCCCCGGGGACGAGCACCAGCAGGTCCATCGTCGTGACCAGCGCCGGCTTGGACGGCGTGCGCAACGCGGCCCGCCGGACGGCCCGGTGGGC
This sequence comes from Nonomuraea sp. NPDC004702, assembly GCF_053601695.1. Taxonomy (NCBI): domain Bacteria; kingdom Bacillati; phylum Actinomycetota; class Actinomycetes; order Streptosporangiales; family Streptosporangiaceae; genus Nonomuraea; species Nonomuraea sp. NPDC004702. The sequence continues at coordinate 30,537 of NZ_JBSGCE010000069.1, read as the reverse complement.
GGCCTGGGCGCACTCGTCCATGTCCTCCTCGCGCCGGGCGGAGTGCTGCGGGCGGGCGGCGACCACGGCGCCCAGGGCCAGCGCGGCCGCCGTGTGCGCGACCTCCGTGCCGCCCTGCCCGTCGGCCAGCGCGATCAGCCGCTCCTGGACGACGTAGGCGTCGGAGGGGTGGCCGTGCGAGCCTTCGTACGTGCCGCCCGCGGTCACCAGCCTGGGCCGTGCCGCCGGCATGCCGGGCGGCCAGTCCCCCCGGCGGCCCCGGACCGCCATCACCGACAGGCAGCCGAGCAGAATCGAGATCGAAAAGACAGTCATGATCGTCCCTCCCGTCGCGCGCGACGACACCTGTCCAGTACATCCCTCTTGCGCGGGATGCGACTGACGGCCGATCAGCCGTCGTGGCGGCACGACGGCTGATCGGCCGTCATGCCGCCCCGGGCCCGCGCGACCCACAGTGAGGCAGGGCGGCGCACGCGCACCGGAGCGCCGCCGGCCCCCCGAGGAAGAGCCATGGAAGCAGCCGACCGTCATGACAGGAACAAGCCTGTTCAAAGTCGATATTGTGAGACCCGTCCTGTGCTCTCTTCGCGGGCGGATCGCACATGGCTCACCCCGGCTCCACGCGTCTCGGCAAGAGGCTCGACCCGAGACACGACACGCGGCACGACACGTGGCACGACACGAGGTACGACTCGGCGACCCGGCAGCTCGACAAGGCCGTCGCGCGTACCGCCGCGGGCGCGCGCGGCGCCGTCGGCCTGGTGTCGGTGGTCGCGGCGGGCCTCGGCGCGGTCCCGCCGGTCTCGGTCGCGTGGCTGGCGCCCGCGCTGGCGGCCGGCCTGGTGTGGACCGGGCTGTACCTGCGCCGGCTGCGCGGCGAGGAGCCGCTGCCGCACTGGCTGGTGGCCGGTGACGCGGCGACCACCGTGGCGGCCTGCCTGGCCCAGCGCCACCTGGTGCCCGTCCGGGCGTTCGACGCCGGGTCGAGCTGGATCGCGGGGCTGGTCACCATGACGATCGTGGTCATCGGGGTGACCTGGCGGCCCCGGATCGCCGTGCCGGCCGGGCTGGCCGTGGCGGGGGCGTACCTGGCGGGGGTGCGGCTCGCCGCGCCGTCCCAGGACGTGGCCGGCACGCTGGGCATCCACCTCGTCCAGCTCCTGGCGATCGTGATGCTGATGACGCTGCTGCGCCGCTCGGCCGCCTCCGCCGACGCGTTCCTGCGCGAGAGCGCGCGGGCCGAGATCGCCCTCATGGTCGAACGCCTGCGCCGCGAGGACGAGCTGCGCCAGGTCGCCAGCATCCACGAGACCGCCCTGCACACCCTGACCATGGTCGGCCTCGGCACCTACGACGAGCCGTCGCCCACCCTGCGCTCCCAGGTGGGCGCCGACCTGGCCGCGCTGGAGAAGCTGCGCGACCGGCCACGCCCCGAGACCGCCCCCATCGCCCTCGACGCCCTGCTCGACGAGGTGGCCGGCCGCGTGCCCGGCCTGGACGTGCGCCGCCGCCTGACCCCGCAGACCGTCCCCGGCGACGTCGCCGAGCACTTCGCCCGCGCCGTCACCGAGGCCCTGGCCAACGTCGCGCTGCACGCCGGCGTGGCCGAGGCCGTCCTGGTCTCCAGCGGGCACGACGGCGAGATCCGGGTGGAGGTCGCCGACGCGGGCCACGGCTTCGACCAGGACCGCCTGCCGCCCGACCGGTTCGGCGTGCGCGGCTCGATCCTCGACACGATGAACGCGCTGCGCGGCGGCGGCGCCCGGATCTCCTCCGGCGACACCGGCACGCGGGTGAGCATGTGGTGGCGGCCGTGACCGACGACATCGAGCAGGTCGCCCAGCGCTACGCCCGCTACACCGCGCTCGGCGCGGCCGTCATCGCCGGGTTCTGGCACACCGGCTACGACCTCACCGTCACCGTCACCGGCTGGGGCTCCTTCCGCTGGCCGCTGCTCGCCGCAGCCGCCTGGGTCGTCTACACGGCGGTCGGCGTGATCGCGGGCCTGGTGCTCGCGCGCACCTCGCGCGGCCCGGACCGCGTCCTCGGCCTGGCGGTCGCGGCGCTGGCCGCCGACGTCGCGGTGATCGTGGCCTGCCGCCCGCAGGACCTGCTCGGCATCAGCGACTGGGGATGGGGGTCGGTCGGCTGGCTGGGCGTCATGCTGGCCTGGAACCGGCCGCGCTGGCGGGCGGAGCTGGGCGCGTTCCTGGCCGTCAACGCCGCCGTCATGCTGGCCGCGATGGCCGTGGCCGGGGCGTTCGACCGGGTGTCGGTCGCCAAGTACCTGGTGGTCATCGTCGGCGGCGTCACCATGCAGCTCGGCTACACGGCCGGCTGCGCCCTGCTGCGCGCCCGCGCCGAGGACGCCGTGCTGCTGGCCCGCCGGCTCGCCGCCGACGACGCCTGGCGGGAGTCGGCCAGGAGCATCCACGCCGACCGCATCCGCAGGTACGCCGCCATCAGGGACGTGGCCGAGTCGCTGCTCCAGCAGCTCGCCGACGGCGCCGACCCCGGCGACCCGCGCGTGCGCGAGGACTGCACGGCCGGCGCCATGCGGCTGCGCCGCCTGATCACCGAGCGCGAGGACGTCCCGGACGCGCTGGTGGCCGCGCTGCGCGAGCGCATCGACGCGGCCGAGCGGCGTCAGGTGCTGGTGACCGCGCCGCCGTTCGGCGAGAACCTGCCCGCGCTGCCCGAGGGCGTGCGGGAGGATCTGCTCAGGGCGCCCGTGCTGGCGCTGGACGGCGCCCGCTCGCGGGCCAGGGTCACCGTGTCGGCGATGTCGGCCATGGTGAGCGTGGCCGTCGTCGCCGACAACGACGACCTGCCGGTCAGCCCCACGCCGGTGCGCGAGCCCAGCGGGGTCGTGGTCACCTACCAGCGCCAGGGAGGGGAGGTATGGGTCAACAGCATCTGGCAGCGCCCGTGACGGTCGCCCTGGTCGAGGACCACCAGGTCGTGGTGGACGGCGTGCGCTCCTGGTTCGGGCCGGGCAGCGGCGTCGAGCTGGTCGCCCAGGGGCCCACGATCGAGTCGGTCCGCGGCGTGGCCGCCGACGTGCTGCTGCTCGACCTCAACCTCAACGGCACGATGGTCGCCGACCGGGTGGGCGGCCTCTGCGCGGACGGCCAGCGGGTGATCGTCTTCTCCGAGCACGAGGAGCCCGAGATCGTCCGGGCGGTGCTCGACGCGGGCGCGTCGGCGTTCATCGGCAAGGGACGCGCCACCCGGGAGTCCTGCCTGGAGACGATCATGGAGGTGGCCGCCGACCGGCCGTCCGTGACGCTGCCCATGGCCCAGGCCATCGCCACGGACGAGGGCCCCCACCGCCCCCAGCTGTCGGACAAGGAGCGGGCGGCGCTGCTGTTCTGGTTCCAGTCGATGTCGAAGGCGTCGGTCGCGGCCCGCATGGGCATCAAGGAACGCACCGTGCGCCAGTACATCGACCGGGCCAGGGTCAAGTACGCGGCGGCCGGCCGGCCCGCGCCGACCAAGGAGAAGCTGCTCATCTGCGCCATCCAGGACGGCCTGATCCGCCCCGACGAGGTCGGGATCTACACCTCGCACGCCCGCCAGGGCCCGCCCTCCTGAGCCGCCCCCTCACCAGCCGCTATACGATGTCGCTCGCCCGGAGGCCCGACGAGGCCCCGGAACCCCGAGGAGGATCGTGGACCTGGCCGAGCTGGGCGAGGAGTTCGCCGCGTTCTGGCGGGAGCGGCACCTGTGCACGCTCGCCACCGCCCGCGACGGCGGCCCCCCGCACGTCGTGCCCGTCGGCGCGACCCTCGACCTGGACACCGCGACCGCCCGCGTGATCACCTCGGGCTCCTCCCGCAAGGCCCGGCTGATCGGCGCGGACGGCGCGGCGGTGTCGCTGTGCCAGGTCGACGGCCGCCGCTGGTCCACCCTGGAGGGACGGGCCGTGGTGCGCACCGAGCCCGAGCAGGTCGCCGACGCCGAACGCCGGTACACCGCCCGTTACAAGCCGCCCCGGCCCAACCCGTCCAGGGTGGTGCTGGAGATCCAGGTGACGCGCGTGATGGGCAACGTCTGATCACTGGCGGTTCGTCATGACTTCCGCACGCCCGAGCCGGATGCTAGCTTTCGCCCGTGGAGTCTGAGCACGACCGGCCGCCCGCGGCGTTACCCGAGGGCCCGGGCTGACGTGCTCCTCGACGCCGTCCACCTGCTCGCGGCCCTGGCCCTGATCCTGGCCAACGGCATCTTCGTCGCGGCCGAGTTCTCCCTCGTCACCGTCGAACGCGGCCAGGTCCGCCAGCTCGCCGAGGACGGCGACCGGGGCGCCCAGGGCGTCGAGGCCGCGGTGCAACGGCTGTCGTTCCACCTGTCGGGCGCCCAGCTCGGCATCACCGTCACCTCGCTGCTGCTCGGCGTCGTGGCCGAGCCCGCCATCGCCGACCTGCTCGACCCGCTGCTGGGCGGCGTCCCGGTGCTGCCGGTCGTGCTGGCGATCGCGCTGTCCACCGTGGCGCAGATGGTGCTGGGCGAGCTGGTGCCCAAGAACGCCGCCCTGTCCAGGCCGCTCGCGGTGGCCCGGCTGGCGACGCCGCCGCAGCGGGCGTTCTCGGCGGCGTGCGGGCCGCTGATCCGGCTGTGCAACGCGGTGGCCGACGCGATCGTCCGACGGCTCGGCGCCGAGCCGCAGGAGGAGCTGGCCTCCGCCCGCTCGCCCGAGGAGCTGGGCCTCCTGGTACGCCTGTCGGCCGAGGCCGGGGTGCTCCAGCCCGGCACCGCCGCCATGCTCCAGCGGGCCCTGCGCTTCGGTGGCAAGACCGCGGCCGAGGCCATGACCCCGCGTACGGACTGCGTGACCGTCCCCGGCACGACCAGCGTCGCCGACTTCCTCAAGCTGGCCAGGAGCCGCCGCCACCTGCGCATCCCGGTCTGCGGCGCGGAACGCGACGACATCCTCGGCATCGCCAGCGTCCCCGGCGCCTGCGCGGTGCCGCCGTCCGAACGCGACACGACCCCGGTGGCCGCGATCGCCCGGCCCGCCCTCCAGGTGCCCGAGACGCTGCGGCTGGAGGTCGTGCAGGAGCGCCTGGCCTCCGCCCGCGCCGAGATGGCCGTCGTGATCGACGAGTACGGCGGCCTGGCCGGCGTCGTCACCGTCGAGGACCTGGTGGAGGAGCTGATCGGCGACATCGCCGACGAGTACGACCTGCCCGAGGAGCAGTCCGACGAGCCCACGCCCGTGCTGCTCGCGCCGGGCGCCTCCGTGGGCCTGCCGGCCCTGCTGCGCGCCGACGAGGTCGAGGAGCGCACCGGCTTCCGCATGCCGCAGGGCCCCTACGAGACGCTCGCCGGGCTGGTGCTGGCCGTGCTCGGCCGCATCCCGGACCCGGGCGACGAGGTCGCCGTGCGCGGGTGGGTCCTGCGGGTGGAGACCATGCGGGGACGCCGGATCGAGCAGGTCACACTCACCGCGCCGGGCCGGGCGGGGGAGCGCCGGTGAGCCTCGCCCAAGGGCTGGTCATCGTGCTGCTGCTGGCCGTCAACGGCTTCTTCGTGGGCGCGGAGTTCGCGCTCATCTCCGCCCGCCGCACCCTGATCGAGCCGCGGGCGCGCGAGGGGTCGCGGCGGGCGCAGGCCGTGCTCGCCGCCATGAACGCCGTCCCGACCATGCTGGCGGCGGCGCAGCTCGGCGTGACGCTGGCCTCGCTGGTGCTCGGCGCGGCCGGGGAGCCGGTGGTGGCCGGGGCGGTCGGGCCGCTGCTGGCCGCCGTGGGGCTGCCCGGGCGGCTGGTCCATCCGGTCGCCTTCGCGCTGGCCCTGCTGCTGGTGGTGGCCGCGCACGTCATCATCGGCGAGATGGTGCCGAAGAACCTGGCGCTGTCGGCGCCCGACGTGGCCGCGCTGTGGCTGGTGCCGCCGCTGTTCGTGCTGGCCAGGGCGACCCGGCCGGTGCTGACGCTGGTCAAGGCCATGGCGGGGGTGGTGCTGCGGCTGCTGCGCGTCCCGTCCGCCGAGGAGGTCCGCACGGTCTACACCTCCGGCGAGCTGCCCGTGCTCATCGAGGAGTCGCGCCGCCACCGCCTGCTCCGCCAGGACGAACGCGACCGCCTGATCGCCACCCTCGCCCTGCACGCCCGCCCGGTCGGCTCGGTGATGGTGCCGATGAGCGAGGTCGTCAGCGTGCCCGAGACCATCGACAGCGCCGGCCTGCAACGGTACGCCGGCCGCCACGGCCACTCCCGCTTCCCCGTGCACGGCGCCGACCCCGCCGAACTGCGCGGCTACCTGCACGTCCTGGACGCGCTGAACGGCCACGGCGCCGCCGAGCCGCTGCCCGTGCGCGCCCTGCCGCAGGTGCCCGCCACCGCCACCCTGGCCCAGGTGCTGGCCGTCATGCGCGCCCGCCGCGCCCAGCTCGCCGCGGTCGCCGACGAGTCCGGACGGGTGCTCGGCGTCGTCACCCTGGACGACGTGCTCGGCGGGATCCTGACTGGCTGAGGCGGGGGTCCGTGCGAGATCATGGAGCAGGGCCGCGGGCCGTGGTGACCGCGACCGGGAACTCGCCGGAGGGCAACGCTCGTGACGACGGTTTCGCTGATCGTGCCGTGCTACAACGCGGCCAGGACCCTGCGCCTGTGCCTGGAGTCGGTGCTGGCCCAGACCCGCCTGCCCGACGAGATCGTGGTCGTCGACGACGCCGGCTCCGACGGCTCGGCGGCCATCGCCGAGGAGCTGGGCTGCCGGGTCGTGCGCCTGCCCGCCAACCGCGGCGTGTCGGCGGCCAGGAACGCCGGCGTCGAGCACACGACCGGCGAGGTGATCTTCTTCCTGGACAGCGACGTGGCGCTGCGGCCCGACGCGGTCGCCAATGCCGTCGCGATCCTGGAGGCCGATCCGGGCGTCGGCTGCGTGCACGGCGTCTACGACACCGAGCCGCTGATCGACGACGGCCCGGTCGAGTGGTACCGGCTGCTGCACCAGGTCCACTGGCGGCGCCGGCACCTGGGCGAGGTCAACAGCGTCGTGTTCGCCCTGGCCGCCATCCGCCGCGAGGCGCTGACCCGGGCCGGCCGGCTCGACGAGAGCCTGCGCGACTGCGAGGACGTCGAGTACAGCAGCCGCCTGGCCGTCCACACCCGGATCGTGCTGACCGACGCCGTGGCCGGCCGGCACGACGAGGGCCACCGGTTCCTGCCCGTGCTGTCGGAGCAGTGGCGGCGGGCGCTGCCGCTGATCCCGCTCGCGCTGGCCACGGCCAGGCGGGGCGCGGCCAAGCCGGAGAACGCCAACAGCCGGGCCGGGATCCTCGCCTGCGCGCTGGCGCTGGCCTGCCTGCCGCTCGGCCTGTTCGCGCCGGCGCTGTTCGCGGTGCCCGTCGTGCTGGTCGGGTGGTTCGTGGTGGCCGATCCGGAGCTGCTGCGGTTCGTCCACCGGGAGCGCGGCCCGGCCTTCACCGCCTACTTCATGGCCGTGCACCTGGCCGTGCACGTGGTGCTGGTCACCGGGCTGGCCGTCGGCTCCCTGCGCGTCCTGCGGGGCGGCCCGGCCTGAGGCTTCAGGAGGCGGGCGGCTTGAGCGCCGCCCGGTAGACCGCGGTCGTCGCCGCCGCCGCGCGCTCCCAGCTCAGGCTCTCGCGGACGAACCGCTCGCCGCGCTCGCCCAGCGACCGCCGCAGCGCCTCGTCCGACATGACGTCGATGATTCCGCGCGCGATGTCGGCCGGCTCGGCGGCCCGGACGAACCGCGCCGCGGGCCGCGCCGGGTCGTCCCCGAGGAAGATCCGGGAGAAGCCGTCGCCGAGGACCGTCGCCCGTCCCAGCGCCATCGCCTCGGTCGCGACCAGCCCGAACGGCTCGAACAGCGAGGGGAACACGCAGGCGTCGGCCAGCTCGTAGTACTCCAGCAGCTCGCGGCCGGTGACGAACCGGCCCGAGGTGAGCACCCGCCCGCGCAGCCCGGTCGCGCCCACGATGCGCCGGACGCCCACCTCGTCCCCCTCGCCGACGATCAGCAGCCGCAGCCCCGGCACGGCGGCCGACGCCGTCCGCATCGCCTCCAGCAGCCGGTAGACGCCCTTCTGGCGTTCGATCCTGCCGACGAACAGCAGCACCTTGTCCTGCTCCGACAACCCCAGCCGCCGCCGCAGCGCCGCCGCGCCCCGCCGCAGCGCGTCCCGGTCGAAGGCCGGATCGGCGACGACCCGCTCGTACGTGCCGCCGAGCGGCACCACGTCGATGGGCGTACGCCGCCACCCCGCGGCGAGCAGCTGCTCGCGCACCTCGGGCGTGGCCACCACCACCCGTCGCGAGATCCGGGCCAGGTGGCGTTCCAGCGCCGCGAACAGGTTCAGCGGGTCGCGGATGCTGCGCTGCGCCGCCACCCCGTACTCGGTGGTGTGCACGTGCAGGATCACCGGCAGCCGCAGCAGGTGGTGGCAGAGCAGGGCGGCCAGGAAGTTCGTCGAGTCGTGCACGGCGACCAGGTCCGGCCGCCCGCCGCGGCGCAGCCGCCGCACGTACCGCCAGTCGCTGACCACGACCTGCGCGGCCAGCAGCAGGAACTCGGCGCGGCGGGTGCGGTTGAGCCGCCGCCCGCGCGCGCCGGGCAGCCGGACGCGCGGCCGGTGCACGGTGACGCCGTCCACGCGCTCGTCCACGGGCAGGCCGCCGACGTTGAGCGTGTGGACGGTGAGCTCGTGGTCGTGGGCGAGCCAGGGGGTGATCAGCTCGACGTACCGGCCGAGCCCCGCCGTGACGTTGGGCGGGAACTGGTTGACGACGCAGGCGATTCTCATGACAGGTCCTTGAGGTAGACGCGCGCGGCCGTCACGGCCACGACGGCCAGCAGGAGGAGGTTGACCAGCGCGAACCCGGCCAGGCCCCCGGCCACCCCGTGCCACCGGACGCACCAGGCCGGCACGGCCAGCGCGACCGGCGCGCTCGCCAGCAGGCAGCCGATCAGCACGCGGGCGCCGCGCACCCCGTCCATGGACAGCGCGACCGCGTACAGGTTGAACGCCGTGTGCGCCCCGATGCCCAGGGACGACAGCGTCATCAGCCCGGTCGCGTACGGGTACTCGCCGCCCAACAGCAGGAAGAACACCGTGCTCGCGGCGAAGGAGCAGACCGCCGTCACCCCCGCCACGGCCGGGACCAGCCGGGCGATCCGCCGCATCAGCGCCGGTTTGTCGGCGGTCGCCATCGCGGGCAGCAGCACCAGCAGCACGCCGTCGGTGAACACCACGCCGAGCAGCCGCTTGGGGAAGCCGTTGTAGACCGCGTACACGCCGACGTCGGCCGGGGCCGCCCAGTGGTTGAGGTAGAGCACGTCCACGCCGAACAGCAGGCCGGTCAGCGCGGCGACGGCCGTCACGTACGCGCCGTGCCGGTAGAGCGAGCGGGCCAGCCGCGCCGAGAACGCCCGCGGCCGCACCCCGGCCGCCGCCGTCGCCGCCACCGCGAACGCCACGTTCGTCGCGATCAGCGCGACCAGGTACGGCCCGGCGTCCCTGATCCCCAGCACCAGCAGGCAGAAGCAGGCGGCGCCCAGGTAGGCGACCGCGACCGCCAGCTTGAGCCGGGCCACCAGCGCGAACCGGCCGAGCCCGCGCAGGAACCCGTCCGCGAGCTGGTTGACCGTCATCGACACCGCCAGCGCCAGCCCGTAGGCCAGCGCCGGGACGTCCACGTTCAGCGCGGGCGTGAGCAGCGGGGCGGCCAGCAGGCCCAGCGCGGCCAGCCCGGCGCTCATCGCCAGCGTCGCCGCCAGCGCCGTCGTGACCAGCGCCGGACGCTCGCCCGGCGCGGCCCGCGGCAGCTCCTGGAGCACGACGTAGTGCAGGCTCGTCAGCATGACCACGGTGACGATCAGCGCGATCGACAACACCACCGTGAACCGGCCGAACGCGCTCGCCCCCGCGCCGCGCGCGACGACCAGCGTGGTGGCCGCCGCGATGCCGCTGGCCGCCGTGCTCACCAGCGTCGGGCCGGCCGCCCACCGGTGCCCCCGGACCAGGCCCGCCGCGCGGCCCCTCAGCCCGTGCACCGCGCGTACGCCCGCCGGGCGAACTCCAGGTCGTCGGCCGTGTTGACGCCGCGCGCCTCGGCCGGGTCGGTCACCGGCACGACCGTCACCGGCCATCCCTCGGTGCGCGACAGATGGGCCAGGAACGGCAGGAAGTTCACCTCGCCGGTGGCCGCGCCGCGCGCCGCGCCCGCCGCGTACCGCTCCCACGCCTCCCGCAGGCCCGCGGTGGCCAGGCAGAACACCCCGATGTCGCTGAGCCCGCCCGGCCGGCACGCCTCGCCCTCGCGCGACTGCCGCACCCGGACGAGCTCGCCCCCGGCCAGCTCGTACTCCACGTACGGGTCCTCCATCGGCACCAGCGGCAGCGTCAGCCCCTCGCCCGGATGGGCGGCGACGACCCGGCGCACGGTCCGCGCCGACAGGTTCGCCTGGTCGCCCCACACGACGAGGATCGTCTCGTAGCCGGCCCAGTGCCCGGCCGCGCCGAAGATCGCCGCGCCCATCCCGGTCGGCCGCTCCTGAACGCTCACCGACACCCCGGGCGTCCCCGCCACCAGCTCGCCGAACGGGCCCGCGCCCGCCAGGGACACCACGACGTGCACGTGCCCGGTGACCGGGCGCAGCCGCCGGTGCAGCACGTCCCACACGGTGACGCCGTCGGCCAGGCCGATCATGATCTTCGGGAGGTCGTGGCCGAGCCGCGTCCCGCGTCCGGCGGCCGGGATCACCGCGCACACCCGCCGTTCACTCATCTCGCCGATCACCTCTCCAGCAGGGACACGATGTGGTCCAGGTCGGGGGCCGCGACCGCGCCGGGCGCGGGCTCGGCGGTGTGCACGTGCAACGTCGCCAGCCCGGCGCCGACGGCCGAGGCCACGCCGTGCGCGCAGTCCTCCAGCGCGACGGCCGCGGCCGGGCGCACGCCCCAGCGGCGGCAGGCCGCGGCGTAGAACCCCGGGTCGGGCTTGCTCACCGGCACGTCGTCGGCGGTCAGCATGCCGCGCACCGGCAGCGGGCACGCGGCCAGCACCCGCTCCACCGAGGCCCGGCTCCCGCCCGTGACCAGGTAGGCGGCCCGGCCCGCCGCGCCCAGCGCGTCCAGCAGGCGGCGCGCGCCGGGGAACGGCCGCACCAGGCCCGCCTCGACGTAGCCGCGGTAGAGCCGCTGCTTGTGCCGCGCCAGCCGGCCGGCCGCCGCCGGGTCGCCGGTCAGCCGGGCGGCCACCGCGGCGGTGCTCGCGCCCGCGTGGTCGGCGTAGCGGAAGGTCTCCAGCGCGCCGGGCGCGTGCTCGGCCAGGGCGTGGCGGAAGGCGGCCTCGTGCGCGGGGGCGGAGTCCACCAGCGTGCCGTCGAGGTCGCACAGCCAGACCGACCAGGGCAGCATCCGGCTCACCCGGCCCGCGCCAGCGGCGCCTCGCCGAGCACCGCGAGCAGCGCCTCGGCCGTACGCGGGCCGCGGTGGGCGCCGGGCCTGGCCGGGTCCTCCAGGTCGGCGCTGATCCAGCGCGCCCCCGCCCACGAACCCCGGTCCAGCACGCGGGCCGGCACAGCGGGAGCGCCCGCGCCCCGGCCGCTGAGCACGTGCGTGATCGTGGCCCGCTCGTTGCCCGGGTCGCCCAGGTAGGCCAGCGTGCGGTCCACCAGGTCGGTGGCCGTCAGCCCCTGGACGTCGTGGTCGCCGCCGACGTTCACGACGAACACCCTGGCCGCGGCCCCGCTCCCGGCTCCGCTCCCGGACACGGCCTCAGCCAGGCCCGGGGTCAGGTAACTGGGCAGCAGCGAGGAGTGGGGGGTGCCGGGGCCGTACACGATCAGGTCGGCCTCGGCCAGGGCCCGCAGCGCCTCGGGGTTCGGCGTGACCGTGGCGGACCGGCGGGCCAGCAGCTCGCGCACCCGTTCGGCCGGGCGGCCCGCCAGCGCGGCGCGGTCGGCCGCCGACAGCGGCTCGCGCAGCAGGAACAGGCCGGTGATGGCCACGCCGTCCTGCGGCGCGACGATGTCGGCCTCGTCGGCCAGCACCCGGCCGTCCTGCTTGAGCGCGACGAGGAACGCGTTCTCGCCGCCGGTCACGTTCAGCAGCCGCACCGGCGAGCCGAACGTGTGCGCGCACGCCCGTACGGCCGCGTTGAAGTCCTCGCCCAGCCGCAGGTACGCCCCGGCGAACACCAGGTTGCCCAGCGCGCAGTCGGCCAGGTCGAGCCCGCCGGGCCGGGCGGCCAGACGGTCCGCGACGACCCGCAGCTCCCGCGCCGCCGCCGCCGGGCCGGTCGCGGCGACGTCGCCGATCAGCGCGTCCAGGTCGGCCGGGGTGGTGCCGGGCGGCAGCCGGCGTTCCAGCAGGGTGTGGCGCGGGTCGCCGGGGTCCAGGTGCAGCAGCAGGTTCTTGCGGAAGTCGGACGGGCCCAGCATGCCCGGCAGCCAGCGGCGCAGCGCGCCCGTGGACAGCCCGTTGTCGTACCCGTTGACCAGCAGCGACAGGCTCGTCCCCGGGGTGCGCAGCAGCGCGCGGGCGATGCCGGCCCCGCCGCGCCCGCCGCCGAACAGGGCCACCGACACCGGGCTCGACACCGGGCTCGACACCGGGCTCGACACGGTGCTCATCGCACCTCCTCCAGCGGGGAGCGGCCCAGCGGGAACGGCGCGAGCGGCGCCCGCAGCACGCCCCGGCGCAGCAACCAGCGGCGCAGCCCGAGGTAGCCGACGAACAGCGCCCGGTCGCGCGCCCCGCGCCAGAACCGCCAGCCCCGGCTGCCGCCGCCCCGCTCGCGGTGCTCGATCGGCAGCTCCTCCCACACGTGACCCAGCTCGGCCACGCGGGCGGTGATCTCGGTGGAGCAGTTCATCCCCGCCGACTCCAGCGGCAGCGCCCTGAACAGCGGGCCGCGCACCACCTTGAAGATCGAGTTGAAGTCGCGGTAGCGGGTGCGGTGCAGCAGGTTGCTGACCGCGCCGCTGGCCGCCGACCCCCACCGGTACGGCAGGCTGTCGGCCTTCCTGACCCGCGCCCCCGAGAAGGCGGGCCCGCCGCCGTCCCGGATGCGCTCCAGGAACGCGTCGAGGTTGGCGATCGGGAACTGGCCGTCGGAGTCGAGCAGCACCACCCAGTCCAGCCGGGTGCGCGCGACGGCCGCGGCGATGGCGGCCCCCGCGCCCCGGTTGCGCGCGAAGGTGACGACGACGAGCTGCGGGCAGTCCTCCCGCAGCTCGCGCAGGATCCGCCCGGTCGCGTCGGAGCTGCCGTCGTCGCACACGACGATCTCCCACGTGGCCACCCCCGGGTGGCGCTCCAGGTACTCCCGCCACTCCGTCACCGCCGCCGCGATGTTGTCCGCCTCGTTGTACGCGGGTGCCGCCACGGAGACGTCGACGGCCGGCCTGTTCGGCAAGGGGTCACCTCCTCCCGGTGGCGTCCGGGTCGGCGCCGGCCCCGGTCAGGCGCCTGATCCAGCGGTCCAGGGGCAGCAGGTTGATCCCGGCGACGACCGGGACGTGCGCCAGCGTGAACACGACCGCCCCCCAGAACGGGATCGGCCCGCCGGTGAACAGGTTGATGTGCGGGGCGTCGATCCGGTCGGGGATCTCGACCGGGTTGACCACCTGCCACATCACGTCGAGGAAGCCCGAGAACACGATCAGCACTCCGCTCGCCATGATCTTCAGGCAGCGGCCCGGCGAGCCGCCCCCGATCCGGTACGCGGCGGCGACCGTCAGCACGATCCCCGGGTAGAGCAGCAGGTACAGGTGCGTGTAGAAGTCGTCGCCCTGGGCCCGCGCGCCGTCGCCGTAGTAGAACCAGCTGATCCTCGGGATGAGGTAGCCGGTCAGGAACACGAACGGCGCGTACAGCAGCCAGTGCAGGCGCGGCGACACCCAGGGGAAGAACGCGATCGCGCAGCACAGGCAGGCGAAGGCGAGCAGCTTGGCGGCGAGCTGCCAGGCGGCGTCGATCTCGCGGGCGTGCGGGGTGGCCAGCCAGACGAAGGCGAAGCCGGCCGCGCCGACGGCCAGGGCGATCCACCAGATGTGGGCGGCCCAGGGGCGCGGGGCGTCGAGCAGGGGGTCGGGATGGTTCACTACCGGTCCTCGTGGGCGTCATCGAAGGGTCACGGGAGCGCTCCCAACGCAGTATGTCACCTGTCCCGGCGGCGGCCACCGCAATATCGGATATCGGACCCACCGGAACTTGCGGGCATGCTGACTAACAGTAGTGTCCGCCTGAAAGCCCAGCTCAGAGGCTATGGCACGGCTGGTGGAACGATGCAGGAGAAGAGTGACCGCAAATGGCCTGCCTGCGATGTCAAGACCTGGCGTGGAGTCGGGAGGCAAGGCGTTCCGCCTCTTGCTTTTTGTGTGAAAGTTTGACCATCTTCGGATAAGTGCAGCTCGACGGGCATTTCGATTCCTTGGGAGCGCTCCCGCGGCTTCTCATCTTTCAGGCCCGTAACCTTTGTTTCGGGCAGGTCCAAATCGTCGTCAGCCGACCACGCCCTCCGCGCGCAGGCCGGCCACCTGTGCCGGGGACAGGGACAGAAGATCGCCCAGCACCTCGTCGGTGTGCTCGCCCAGGTCCGGCGCGGGCGACGGCGGGGCCTGGCGGCCGTCCAGGAGCAGGGGGCCGCCCGGGGCCAGGTGCGGGCCGACGCCCGGCTGGTCGAGCGGGGCCATCAGCGGCTCGGCGCGCAGCGCCGCCGCCCCGCCGGCGGCCAGCTCCTCCAGCGTCCGGTACCGCGACCACAGCACCGACGTGCCCTTCAGCCCCTCCTCGGTCTCGGCCGCCGTACGCGCGGCGAACCACGGCGCGAGCAGCCCGCCCAGCGCCTCCCGGTGGACGTAGCGGTCGGACTCGGAGCGGAAGTCGGCGGGCAGCGCCTCCTCCAGCGCCGACACCACGCGCGACAGCCCGGTGGCGGCGACCAGGTCGCGCCAGTGGCGTTCGGTGAGCACCAGGACCATGAGCCGCCGCCCGTCGGCGGTGACGAAGTCGCGGCCGAAGTCGCCGTAGAGGTCGTTGCCGATGCGCGGCCGGCCGGCGCCGCGGAGCTGGGCCTCGGCCAGGAAGCCCAGGTTGCCCATGGTCGCCAGGGCGACGTCGTGCAGGGCCACGTCGAGGCGGCGTCCCCGGCCGGTCGCGGCCCGGTGGCGGTCGGCCGCGAGCAGGCCCACGGCCAGGTACAGGCCGCAGGCGACGTCCCAGGCCGGCAGCACGTGGTTCACCGGGCCGTCGTGGCCCGCGGGGCCGGTCGCGTACGGCAGGCCGAGCCCGGCGTTGACCGTGTAGTCCACGGCGGGACGGCCGTCGCGGTGGCCCAGCAGCCGCGCGTACACCAGATCGGGACGGCGCCCGGCCAGCTCCTCGTACGACAGCCCGGCCCGTGGCGGCGCGTTGGTGAGCACCGTGCCCGCCGCGACGGCCAGGTCGGCCACCAGCGCGCGCCCCCGGGCCGAACGCAGGTCGACGGTGACCGAGCGCTTGCCCTTGTTCAGCCCCGCCCAGTAGAGGCTGCGGCCGGAGGGCGCGAGCGGCCAGCGCCGCGCGTCGGGCCCGCCGCCGACCGGATCGACCCGGACGACCTCCGCCCCGAGCTGGGCCAGCGTCATCCCGCCGAGCGGCGCGGCGACGAAGCTGGACAGCTCCACGATCCGCATCCCGGCCAGCGGTGCGACAGGCTCCTCCGCCACGGCCACCTCCATGTCGATCCGCCGATCCTACGCGCGGACGGCGGTCTGATGATCTAGCCCGGAAGTTCTGGTAACAAACATTTCCCGAAATAACCGGTCTGCCCCATTGTCATTAACTGGAATTGTTGGAACATATGGTCTGAGTCACGAGTGAAGTCCAAAGATCGCCTACCGCAAGAGGGTGGCGGCGAGGGGAAAGGGGCAACGCTCATGCGCCAGCGTGCTGTCCGCAACTTGGCCAGGCTTGGCACGGCGCACGCCAGGATCACGCGGATACTTGACGCCGCCGCGGGCGGGAAGAACAACTTCCTCGCCGACAGAGACCTGGTGCGCCATTTCGATCAAGTAACTCCCGTCGCCACCACCGCGGCCCGTGCCGTTCTTGAATACCTGTCGCGGGTGATCCGTCATTTGGCCGCTGTCGAAGGCGTGGACCAATTCATGATCGTGGGGAGCGGGGTGCCGAACGGCCCTTCGGGCGGCAGCCGCCTGCACGAGGTGGCCCGCCTGACCTCGCCCGGCCCGGACGTCCGCGTCGTGTACGTCGAGAGCGACCCGATGGCCCTGACGCTGGCCCAGGCCACCATCGAGCCCTTCTGCGACCTGGTGCGCGTGGTCGACGGCGACGTGCGGGAGATGGACGAGATGCTCGGCGACCCGGTGGTGCAGACGTTCCTCGACTGGGACCGGCCGATCGCCGTGCTGCTGCTGTCGGCCCACAGCCTTGACGACGAGTGCGCCCGTACCGTCGTCAAGCGGCTGCGGCACGCCGTCCCCGAGGGCAGCTTCCTCGGGCTGCTGCACATCACGTTCGACGGCGTGCCGGGGGAGCTGGCCCCGGCCGTGCGGGGCATGCTGGCCATGACGTTGCCCGGCCTGAACGTGCGCACCCGCGCCGAGGTCGCGGACCTGCTGGACGGTCTCGACCTGCTGGAGCCGGGCCTGGTGTGGGTGCCGGAGTGGCGTCCCGCCGGCGGCGACCCGGCCTGCGCGGACGCCCCGGCCTCGTCCGGCAACTACGGAGCCGTGGCCCGCATCCCCTGACCTTCCACCGGACGGCCCCCGCGGCCTTCCCGCCACCGCCGTGAACGATGATGCGGCCTGCGGGAGACAGCGAGGTGACCGCCGTCCCCGTGGAAGGAATGATGTGACCCTGCAGAACCTCTCTGAGCAGGACGACGCGGAGGTGATCCTCCGCTCCCGGGACGACCCCGAACAGTTCGCCACGCTGTTCGACCGCCACGCCCGGCAGATCCACCTCTACGTCGCGCGCCGGCTCGGCACGCAGGCCGCCGACGACATCGTGGCGGAGACGTTCCTGGCCGCCTTCCGCCGCCGCGCGTCCTACGATCCCGCCGTCCGCCTGGCCAGGCCCTGGCTGTACGGCATCGCCACCAAGCTGATCGCCCGGCACCGGCGCGACGAGGAACGACTCCTGCGCGCGCTGAGCCGTACCGGGGCGGAGCCGCTGCCCGAGCCGCTCGGGGACGTCGTCACCCGGCGCGTCGCGGCCCAGGGCGAGGAGCGCCGGCTGCTGGCGGCGCTGGCGGCGCTGTCGCCCGGCGACCGCGACGTCCTGCTGCTCGTCGCGTGGGAGGACATGAGCCTGGAGGAGGCCGCGCAGGCCCTGGGCATCCCGGCGGGAACCGCGCGCTCCCGCATGCACCGCGCGCGCAAGAAGATCAAGGCCGTGCTTCCCGCGGAGGAGGAGAACTGATGGACGACCTGAACGCGGTGCGGCGACTGCGCCGCTCCGTCCCGGAGATGACGCCGCAGGCGGAGGGCGCGGCCCGGGCCAGGCTGCTGACCGCGCTACGGACGCCCGCGCCGCCCCGGCGGCGCCCGGCGCGTCCGGTGTGGCGGCTCGCGACGGCGCTCGTCCTGGCCGTCCTGGCGGGCCTCGGCTGGGCCGCGACCCGTGCGCCCGGCGCCGCACCGGTGGCGAGCGTGCGGGAGCTGAGCGAATGGGCCGCCGGCGCGGCGGAGGGCGCCCCCGACCCGGGCGCCCACGGCGACCAGTGGCTCTACGTCAAGGAACTGAGCGCCGCACCCGGCGCCTACAGCGGGTACGGGGTCGACACGGGCAGGCGGATCACCTCCGAGGTGTGGACGAGCGTCGACGGCAAGAAGATCGCCTGGTACGACGACAAGGGCGAGCTCCTCGTCCAGTACACCCACCCTGGCGTCGGCGCCGCCGACCTGGCCGTGGAGCCCGTCACCGCACAGACCGTGACCGACCGGCTCAAGGCCGCGCTGCGCCCGCTCGACTCGTCGGCCGGCGACCCGCCGGCTCCCATGAACGAGCGGCTCTTCCAGGCGATCTACCAGTTGATGGGCGAGCAGGCGCTCCCGCCACGGGTGCGGGCCGCGCTGTTCCGCGCCCTGTCGGGCATCGAGGGCGTGCAGGTCACCCCCGACGCGGTCGACGCCGCCGGCCGGCGCGGCGTCGCCTTCAGCTACACCGGCGACTGGGCCCGCTACGACCTCATCCTCAGCCCCGGCGACTACCGCTTCCTGGGCACCTACGGCGTCAGCGTGACCGACCGCGCCTTCACGTGGACGGGAGGTAGCGCCGACGTGCCCGCCGGCACCCCGGTCACCTGGACGGCCCAGCTCGGCACCGGCGTGGTCGACGAACCCGGACGGCGTCCCTGAGGGCCCGCAATTCATCACCATTTGAAAACCTCACGGGAAAAGCACTGTAATGGGGGGTGAACAACGTCGCTCCGCCGGACGGCGGCGTCGTCCGGGCCCGTGCCGGCCGGGGTGCGTCAAGGGCGGGCCGCCTGCTAGGACTTTCCTTTCGGCCGTCGGCGGAGTGATGAATGGATGGCCCGTTATGTGGGAAAATGTCGGACCAGCGGCTTCGGTATTCCCCGGCCGCTCCACGACACCGCTCGAAGGCACGGGCATGGACGACTCGGCATGGCACATCGAGGAGGCGTCCCTGGTGCTGGTGGAGGCGACGCTCGACGCCATGGCCGCGCTGGGCGACCTGTCGGTGCCCCGGCTGCGGGTGCTGCTGGCGGTCGACCGGCACGGCCCGATGAACCTCCGCTCCCTGGCCGACCGGCTGGACATGTCGCTCTCGGCGGCCGGCCGGGTCGTCGACCGCCTGGACACCGCCGGCCTGCTGAGCAGGGCCCCGGCCGCCCACAGCCGCCGGGAGATCCGCATCAGCACGACCCCGGCCGGCCGGGAGGTGCTGGAGCGGCTGCGTGCCGCGCGCCGGCAGCGCATCGGCCAGGCGCTGGAGAAACTGGCCCCGGACGACCGCAGGATGCTCGTCCACGTGTTGCGGCGGCTGACCGAGGCGGCCGACTCCTGAGCACCTGATCCGCCGACATCAGCCGCTATTTCCCCTTATTTCGCGAAATTTCGGCTAATAGCCCTAATTGTGTTTTCGGGGGCGGCGAAACCTTCTCGCGGAACTAACAGATTCCATATGGACACTGTCGCATGCTAGAAACAGTCGTCTGACTGCGCGCATCAACTTTCAGTCGATTCGCCGGTTTCCGGGCGCAGGGAGAGGACCGCGCCCCGGCCGGGCCGGCGCGCACACCCGAAAGCATCGTCTCCATGTGAGGAGGTCATGTGTCGTGCCTGGCGGAATACGCATGCATCTGACACGAGCCGAACGCGCCGCCGACACGGCGGCCGCGCGGTTGCTGGCGGCGGGCACCCACCTGCTGCGCGCCGACACCACGCCCGACCGGCGGGCGGTGTACCGCGGCGAGGACAAGGTCAACGACTCCCCGTACCGGCGCCGGTGGGCGCACGACAAGGTGGTGCGTTCCACCCACGGGGTCAACTGCACCGGCTCGTGCTCCTGGAAGGTCTACGTCAAGGACGGCCTGATCACCTGGGAGACCCAGCAGACCGACTACCCCAGCGTCGGCCCCGACCGTCCCGAGTACGAGCCGCGCGGCTGCCCCCGCGGCGCCGCCTTCTCCTGGTACACCTACTCGCCCACCCGGGTGCGCTACCCGCACGCCCGCGGCGTCCTGGTGGAGCTGTACCGGGAGGCCAGGGCGCGGCTGGGCGACCCGGTCGCGGCCTGGGCCGAGATCACCACCGATCCCCGCAAACGCCACCGCTACCAGTCGGCGCGCGGCCAGGGCGGCCTGGTCCGCATCGAGTGGGACGAGGCGCTGGAGATCGCCGCGGCGGCCCACGTCCACACGCTCATGACGTACGGGCCCGACCGGGTCGCCGGGTTCTCGCCGATCCCGGCCATGTCGATGGCCTCGCACGCGGTGGGCGCCCGGTTCATGTCGCTGATCGGCGCGCCGATGTTGTCCTTCTACGACTGGTACGCCGACCTGCCCGTGGCCTCGCCGCAGGTGTTCGGCGACCAGACCGACGTCCCGGAGTCGGGCGACTGGTGGGACGCGGCCTACCTCATGCTGTGGGGGTCCAACGTCCCGGTCACCCGCACGCCCGACGCCCACTGGGTCACCGAGGCCCGCTACCGGGGCCAGAAGGTCATCGTGGTCTCGCCCGACTACTCCGACGCCACCAAGTTCGCCGACGAGTGGCTGCACCCCCATCCCGGCACCGACGGCGCGCTGGCCGTCGCCATGGGGCACGTCATCCTGCGCGAGTTCTTCGCCGAACGGCAGGCCCCGCACTTCACCGGCTACGTCAAGCGCTTCACCGACCTGCCCTTCCTGGTGCGCCTGGAGGAGCACGACGACGGCGGCCTGCGTCCCGGCAAGTTCCTGACCTCGGCGGACCTGGGCGGTCAGGAGGAGGCGGCCCGCTGGCGGCCGATGATCCTCGACGCCGCGACCGGCCGCCCGGTCGCGCCCAACGGCACGCTGGGCGACCGCTGGAGCGCCGAGCAAGGGCGCTGGAACCTCGACCTCGGCGACCTCGACCCGCTGCTCACCCTGCACGCGCCCGGCTGCGACGGCGCCGAGGTGGTCCTGCCGCGCTTCGACGAGCCGGGCGTCGTCCGCAGGGGCGTGCCGGTCCGGCGGGTCGGCGGCCGGCTCGTCACCACCGTCTTCGACCTGCTCATGGCCCAGTACGGCGTCGCCCGCCCCGGCCTGCCCGGCCAGTGGCCCACCGGCTACGACGACCCCGACGCCCCGGGCACGCCCGCCTGGCAGGAGCGCATCACCTCCACCCCGGCCGCGCAGGCGATCAGGATCGCCCGGGAGTTCGCCGCCACCGCCGAGCGCACCGGCGGCCGGGCCATGATCATGATGGGCGCGGGCACCAACCACTGGTTCCACTCCGACACCATCTACCGCTCCTTCCTGACGCTGCTGCTGCTCACCGGCTGCCAGGGCGTCAACGGCGGCGGCTGGGCCCATTACGTGGGCCAGGAGAAGGTCCGGCCGCTGACCGGCTGGCAGCAGCTGTCCACCGCGGCCGACTGGGTGCGCCCGTCCCGCCAGATGGCCGGCACGCCGTACTGGTACCTGCACACCGGCCAGTGGCGCTACGAACGGTTCTCCGCCGGGACGCTGTCCAGCCCCGCCGGGCCCCGGCGGTTCGCCGGGCGGCACACCCTCGACCTGGTGGCGCAGTCGGCCCGGCTGGGCTGGATGCCGAGCTACCCCACCTTCGCCGCCAACCCGCTCGACCTGGGCCGCCGCATCCACGACAGCGGCGCCGACCCGGCCCGCTGGATCGCCGGCGAGGTGGAGTCCGGGCGGCTGGCGTTCGCCTGCGAGGACCCCGACGCGCCGGAGAACTGGCCGCGGGTGCTCACCGTCTGGCGGGCCAACCTGATCGGCTCCTCGGCCAAGGGCAACGAGTACTTCCTGCGCCACCTGCTGGGCGCGCCCGACAACGCCACCGCCGAGGAGGCGCCGCCGCCCGACCGTCCCCGGGAGGTCACCTGGCGGAACGCGCCGCGCGGCAAGCTCGACCTGCTGCTCGCCCTCGACTTCCGGATGACCTCCACGACGCTCTTCGCCGACCTGGTGCTGCCCGCCGCCACCTGGTACGAGAAGCACGACCTGTCCAGCACCGACCTGCACCCGTTCGTGCACGCCTTCACCCCGGCGATCAACCCGCCCTGGCGGGCCCGCACCGACTTCGACATCTTCCACTCCCTGGCCCGCAAGCTGAGCGAGCTGGCCGCCGGCCGCCTCGACGTCGCCCACGACCTGGTGGCCACCGCGCTTCAGCACGACACGCCCGGCGAGATCGCCCAGCCCGGCGGCGGCGTCCCCGACTGGCGCGAGAGCGGCGAGACGCCCGAGCCCGGCCGCACCATGCCCGCGGTGACGCTGGTCGAGCGCGACTACACCGCGATCGCCGACAAGCTGGCCGCCTTCGGCCCGCTGGCCGAGCGGCAGGGCATGACCGTCAAGGGCGTCACCGTGCGGCCCGGCCCCGAGTCGGCCTGGCTGGCCGCGCGCTGCGGCACGGCCGCCGGCGGCCCGGCCGGGGGACGTCCGCTGCTGGACAGCGACGTCAAGCTGTGCGAGGCGATCCTGGCGCTGTCGGGCACCACCAACGGCCGGATCGCGGCCGAGGGCTTCGACCGGCTCGCCGAGCGCTGCGGGCCCGGCTCGGGGCTGTCGGAGCTGGGCGCGTCGGTCGCCGGGCACCGCACGGTGTTCTCCGACACCCAGGACCGGCCGGTGGCCGCCGGGGCCAGCTTCGAGTGGTCGGGCGCGGAGGGGCACGACCGCCGCTACGCGCCGTTCACCATCAACATCGAGCACCGCAAGCCCTGGCACACGCTCACCGGCCGCCAGCACTTCTACCTCGACCACGACTGGATGGCCGAGCTGGGCGAGCAGCTGCCCGTCTACCGGCCGCCGCTCGACCTGGACGCGCTGGGGGAGTGCCTGCCCGCCGCGCCCGACGGCGGCAAGGCGGTGAACGTGCGCTACCTCACCCCGCACTCCAAGTGGTCGATCCACTCCGAGTACCAGGAGAACCTGCTCATGCAGACGCTGGCCAGGGGCGGCCCGGTCGTCTGGATCAGCGTCGAGGACGCCGCCGCGATCGGCGTGGCCGACAACGACTGGATCGAGGCCGTCAACGTCAACGGCGTCGTGGTGGCCCGCGCCGTCGTCTCGCACCGCATGCCGCCCGGCACCGTGTTCATGTACCACGTCCAGGAGCGGCTGGTGAACGTGCCCAAGTCGCAGGCCACCGGCCGGCGCGGCGGCGTGCACAACGCGCTCACCAAGCTCCTGGTCAAGCCGACCCATCTGATCGGCGGGTACGGCCAGCTCTCCTTCGCCCCCAACTACTACGGCCCCACAGGCAACCAGCGCGACGCGGTGACCGTCATCCGCCGCCGGGATCAGGAGGTGCGTTACTGATGCGACCGATGGCCCAGATCGCCATGGTGATGAACCTGGACAAGTGCATCGGCTGTCACACCTGCTCGGTGACCTGCAAGCAGACGTGGACCAACCGGCCGGGCACCGAGTACGTCTGGTTCAACAACGTCGAGACCCGCCCCGGCCAGGGCTACCCGCGGGGCTGGCAGGACCAGGAACGCTGGCGGGGCGGCTGGCGGCTGCGCCACGGCCGCCTCGTGCCCCGCGCCGGCGGCCGGCTGCGCCGCCTGGCCACGCTCTTCGCCAACCCCGAGTTCCCCGGCCTGGACGACTACTACGAGCCGTGGACCTACGATTACGACAACCTCACCAGCGCGCCGCTCGGCGACGACGTGCCGACCGCGCCGCCCCGCTCGCTGATCGACGGGCGGCCGACCGCCGTCACCTGGGGCCCGAACTGGGACGACGACCTGGGCGGCGGCCCCGAGCAGCTCTCCGCCGACGTCGTGCTGCGCAAGGTCAGTGACACCGTGCGGCTGGACTACGAGCGGGCCTTCATGTTCCACCTGCCGCGCATCTGCGAGCACTGCCTCAACCCGTCCTGCGTGGCCGCCTGCCCGTCGGGGGCGATGTACAAGCGCATGGAGGACGGCATCGTGCTGGTCGACCAGGACCGGTGCCGGGGGTGGCGCATGTGCGTGTCCGGCTGCCCGTACAAGAAGGTGTACTTCAACCACCAGACCGGCAAGGCCGAGAAGTGCACGTTCTGCTACCCGCGCATCGAGGCGGGGGAACCGACGGTCTGCTCCGAGACGTGCGTCGGCCGCCTGCGCTACCTCGGGGTCATGCTCTACGACGCCGACCGCATCGGCGCGGCCGCCGCCGTACCGGACGAGCGTGACCTGTACCCGGCGCAGCTCGACTGCTTCCTCGACCCCGCCGACCCCGAGGTGGTCGCCGCCGCCGAGGCGGCGGGCATCCCGCACGACTGGCTGGAGGCGGCCCGCCGCTCGCCCGTCCACCGGCTCATCACCGAGTTCCGCATCGCGCTGCCCCTGCATCCGGAGTACCGCACGATGCCCATGGTCTGGTACGTCCCGCCGCTGTCGCCCATCGTCGACGCGCTGGCCGACACCGGGCACGACGGCGAGGACGCGGGCAACCTGTTCGGCGCCATCGACTCGCTGCGCATCCCGGTCGGCTACCTCGCCGAGCTGTTCACCGCGGGCGACCCGGCCCCGGTGGAGGCCGCGCTGCACCGTCTGGCCGCCATGCGCGCCCACATGCGGGCCCGCAACCTCGGCGACGAGCCGGACCCCGGCATCGCCGCCGGGACCGGCCTGTCGGCCGCCGACCTGGAACGCATGTACCGCCTGCTCGCCATCGCCAAGTACGAAGAGCGGTACGTCATCCCCACCGCCTACGTCACCTCCGACCACGCCGACCACGCCGGCTGCAGCCTGGACGCCCCCGGCGGCCCCGGCATGCTCGCCGAGAGCTTCCACAGCGCCCCCGTCACCAGGGACGACCGGCTGCGCGGCCGGGTCAACCTGCTCAACTGGGACGGCAAGGGCACCCCCGACGGCCTGTTCCCGTCCAGGGACGAGGCGGCCGAGTGAACCGCTACGACGCCCGCCTGATCCACCAGGCCGCCTCCCTGCTCCTGAGCTACCCGGGCGAGGACTGGACCGCCCGCCTCGCCCTGGTCCGCGACGCGCTCGGCTCGACGGGCGGCGCCGCCGCCGAGCGCCTGCGCGGCTTCTGCGCCGAGGCGGCGGCCCTGCCCGCGCTCGACGCCGGCGCCGCGTACGTGTCCACGTTCGACCGCAGCGGCCGGCGCACGCTCCACATGACCTACTACGGCGACGGCGACACCCGCCGGCGTGGCGAGTCCCTGCTGGAGCTCAAGACGCTCTACCGGGCCCACGGCTGGCGGCCCGGCACCGGCGAGCTGCCCGACTTCCTGCCGGTGATGCTGGAGTTCGCCGCCCGCGTGCCCGGCCCCGGCGGCCGGCTGCTGCGCGACCACCGGCCCGGCCTCGCCCTGCTGCACGCCGGCCTGACCGCGCGCCGCAGCCGCTACGCCGCCGTCGTGGAGGCCGTGCGGCTGACCTTGCCCCGCGCCACGTCCGCCGACCGCCGGACCGTGGACGAGCGTTCGGCGCTCGGCCCGCCCGCCGAACGCGTCGGCCTCACCGTCCTGCCCGAGGTTCCCGGAGGAGTCCGCCGATGAGGCATCTCGACATCGCCCTGTGGGGCGTTCTGCCGTACGTCGTCCTGGTGTTGTTCGTCGCCGGGGCGGTCTGGCGTCACCGCTACGACCGGTTCGGGCTGACCACCCGCTCCAGCCAGCTCCACGAGAGCCGCATGCTGCGGGTGGGCGGGCCGCTGTTCCACTTCGGGCTGCTGTTCGTGATCGCCGGTCACCTCGTCGGCCTGCTCGTCCCCGAGCGGTTCACCGAGGCCGTGCACGTGACCGAGCCCATGTACCAGCTCAACGCCCTGGTCGTCGGCGGGCTGGCCGGGCTGGCCACCGTGGCCGGGCTCGGCGTGCTGCTGTGGCGGCGGCTGCGCGTACGGGCCGTGCGGCGGGCCACCGGCCGCTCCGACCGCGTGCTGTACCCGGTGCTGGCCACCGTGCTGCTGGCCGGGCTGATCGCCACCCTGCTCGGGCCGTCCGGCCACTACGACTACCGGCTCGGCGTGTCGGTGTGGTTCCGCAGCCTGCTCGAACTGGAGCCGGACGTGGACGCCATGGCCTCGGCGCCGTTCGTGTTCCAGGCGCACACGCTGCTCGGCCTGGCCCTGTTCGCGCTGTGGCCGTTCAGCCGCCTGGTCCACGCCTTCGCCGCGCCCGTCGCCTACCTGGCCAGGCCGTACGTCGTCTACCGCTCCCGCGGTGGCGCGCTGCCCCGATGAGCGCCGAAGCCGCCGCGGAAGGCGCGGAGGGGGCGGAGGGGGCGGCCGGGGGCCGGGCCCGCGAGCGGGGGGCGGTCAGGGCGCGGGTCGCCGGGGCGTGCGCGGTCGCCGGGCGGGCCGCGGTGAGCATCAGCGTGCCCGCCCTGATCGCCTGGCTGGCCCACCAGCCGTTCGTCTTCCCGTCCCTCGGGCCGACGATCTACCTGGTGCTCACCGCGCCGGGGGCGCCGGCCGCCGCTCCTCGCCGTACCGTCGCCGGGCACGCCATCAGCGCCGCCGGCGGCTACCTGGCCCTCACCGTCACCGGGCTGACGCGGACCGCGCCCGACCTGGGGCACATCGACGGGCGCCGGGTGCTCGCCGTCGTCATCGCGCTGTCCTGCACGACGCTGGGCATGCTGGCCACCGACAGCTCGCATCCGCCCGGCGGCGCGACCACGCTGATCGTGGCGCTGGGCTTCCTGCGCACCCCGCTGAACCTGGCCGTGCTGCTGACCGCCGTGGTGCTCACGACCCTCGTCCTGCTCGCGCTGGGACGCCTGCGCGTCTCCCGCGTGGTAACTTCGCAGAAGAAGTTACTTCTTGGAGGATTTATCTTCCCCAAGAAGGAGGACAGGAAGTGAGGACCGCGTGCCGAACACCCCCGACCCGTCGGACGCCGGCCGGCGCTACCGCCGCTACCTGAGCGCGGTCATGCTGCACGGCCACGCCGGCGCCAAAGCCTGTGGCCTGGGCGCCACCGACCTGTACGCCCTGAACATCCTCGAACTGGCCGGCCCGATGACCCCCGGCGAGCTCGGCGTCCGCACCGGCCTGACCACCGGCCCGACCACCCGGCTGATCGACCGGCTGGAGCAGGCCGGATACGTCCGCCGCGTGCCCGCCCCCGACGACCGCCGCAAAGTGATCGTCGAGCCGGTCGGCAAGCCCGCCGAGCTCGACGCGGTCATGGCCCCCGTCCGGCAGAAGATCGGCGACATCCTCGCGGGCTACCCGGCCGAGCACCTCGACGTGCTCTACGACTACTTCGACCGGGCCGCCCGCGCCTACCAGGAGGCCGCCGAGGACCTGCGCTCCGGCTCCTGACGCGGCGCTCAGCGGAAGACGCGGCGCTCAGCGGAAGTCGGAGATGCGCAGCACCGCCAGCATGTCCGTCGCCCGCGAACCGGTCGAGAACGACGCCTCCACCCCGACCCAGCCGCGGAAGGCCCCCGTGTCGTCGATGATCTGCATCAGCGGCTTGACGTGCGAGTTGCCCGTGTAGCAGAACTCGCCCCGCTCCATCGCCAGGCATGTGCACCAGTGCCACAGCGTGTCACGCCGGTCGGACTTGGAGATCGTCGTCAGGTAGTACTGGATGGAGCTGACGTTGGCCTTCGTGCCGCCGCCGTACTTGGGGCAGCCGCCCGACTTCTGGCACGCCCCCCGCGAGGACGGCTGCAGATAGGTCAGGCACGAGGTGGTCGACTTGCAGGCGCGGAAGGAGGAGTGGCCGAACGGCTGGTTCGCCGAGTTGACCAGCGTGCCGCTCGCCCAGCTCGTCAGGTCCTGCCTGAGCGAGCCGGGGAAGGCCCGCACCGAGCTCATCGCGCGCCGGGTGCCGATCGCGGCATTGCTGCCGTAGCCGTAGCCGTGCGTGGCCAGGCTGCTGCCCTTGAGGTCGAGACGGGCCAGCTTGCCGTCGGGGGAGGTGCGCACGTACCACTGCTCGGTCCAGGTCTGGGCGATCTTCCACCGGATCGTGAGCACGTTGCCCGCCAGCGTGTACGTCCCGGTACGGGTCTCGCTCGGGCCGCCCGTGTAGCCGCCCGCGGTGAGCACCTCGCAGCCGCGCGGCCGCGACGAGACGCCGCCGGCCTTGGTGGTGCAGCTCGGGTCGGGCACGGTGCCGGTGCGCTGCCTGGCCTTGGGGAAACGCTGCCACCACAGGTACAGGGCGGCGCTCACCGTGCCGTTCGCGGCGAAGCGGTACGTGCCCAGGCGCACCCAGTTCTGCCGGGAGGCGGCCTGGAGATGGCCCTGCGAGACGACGAAGGTGGACTTGCCGCCCGGCAGCGGCGAGGCGGCGGTGGTGGCGGTGGTGGCGGTGGTGGCGGTGGCCGTCACAGTGGCCGTCACCGGTTGGACGGGGAGAAGGGCGAGGGCGAGCACGAAGGAGAGGACTGCCGCTGCGGTACGCATGGAGGGACTCCGTAGGGCTTGCGGGCGTTGGCCGATGGTCAACGGCCCACCGTATTCCGGCTCGACCGGATCTGTCCTCGAAACGCGGTCAGGAGGAAGCTGACAGCGCTCGACGTCCGCCGGTGAAGCTAGGATGAGGGGGTTCCCAGCACCGCGAGGAGGTTGACCATGTCGTTCCCACCGCCCGGCATGGTTCTCGGCGACGCCCCGGCGCGCACTTCCTCGCGGGAGGCCGCTACAGGCTGACCCTCTCCGCGTCGAAGTGCTTCTCATGGCCATCACTGGTTCGATCATGAGGAGCCCTGAGTGCTCGAGATCCGCTGGACCGAAGGCGGCGAGGCCCGGTCGGCCCGCTGGCGTTCCGAGAACGGCTCGCCGCCGCCCGCGCGGGTGGTGATCGCCGACGAGCGCCTGGCCGCGGCCACGGCGTACCGGCTGGCCTGCGAGGGCACCGCGCTGCTGTGGCGCGGCGACTTCCACGCCGCCCGCCGCCTGCTGCGCGCCATGACCCGCCGCGCCGACCACCACGCACCTGCACCCCGCCCTTCCCGCTCCCCCTCACCCCCGCCCCCGCCTGCGTCTTCGCTCGTGCAGGCCTTCCACCAGCACCGGCAGGCCCGCTCCCAGCGGGCCGTCACGCTGGGCCGGTTGCTGGTGCCGCTCGACCCGGACCACAGCGTCCCCCTGCGGCGCGCCCCCGACGTGCGGAGCGCCTGCGCGCAGGTCTACGGGCCCGCGACGGAGGCTTCGGTGACCTCGCTGCGCGAGCTGCTGGGCATCGTCGGGGCCTACGAATGGCGCAGGCGAGGCGTCGAGGTGCCCGCCCTGAACGACCGCATCCACCCCCACTACGGCGTCTTCTCACCGGTGCGCGGCGAGTACGTCGACCTGGTGGCCGCGGCCCCGCTGGTCTCGCGCGCGGGGGCGTTCGACATCGGCACCGGGACGGGCGTGCTCGCCGCGGTCCTCGCCCGCAGAGGCGTCGAGCGCGTCGTGGCCACCGACCGCGACCCGCGCGCCGTGGCCTGCGCCCGCGACAACGTGCGACGGCTGGGGTTGTCCGGCCGGGTCGACGTCCTGGAGGCCGACCTCTTCCCGCCGGGACGCGCGCCGCTCGTCGTCTGCAACCCGCCCTGGCTCCCGGCCAAGCCCGCCTCGCCCCTCGACCACGCGGTCTACGACCCCGGGAGCCGCATGCTCCGCGGCTTCCTCGACGGGCTCGGCGAGCACCTGACCCCGGAGGGAGAAGGCTGGCTGATCCTGTCGGACCTGGCCGAACGGCTGGGGTTACGGACCCGTGCCGAACTGCTGTCCGCCTTCGCGAGCGCGGGCCTTCGGGTCGTCGACCAGCTCCGCACCCGGCCACGCCACCCACGCGCCTCCGACCGGACCGACCCCCTGCACGCCGCCCGCACCACCGAAACCACCTCCTTGTGGCGCCTGCGCCGCACTTGACCCCCTCCACCGGCGTCCGGGGGCCCGGGTGCACGGAACCTTCACCTGGTGTCCCCGGGACCTGCGCACTCGTCTGGTTGGCTGGGTTCATGATCGACATTGATCCCGCCTCCCGTCCCGACCCCATCGCCTACCTCGACCACGTCGCCTCGACCGACGTCGGCAGGGGCTACAAGCGGCAGGTCCTCGAACTGCTGGACCTGCGGCCCGGACAGACCGTGCTCGACCTCGGCTGCGGCCCCGGGACCGACCTCGCCGCCATGGCCGACGCCGTCACCCCTGCCGGACGGGTGATCGGCCTCGACCGCGCCCCGGCGATGGTCGCCGAGGCGGCCGCCCGTCTGGCCGGACGTCCCCAGGTCGAGGTGCGTTCCGCAGACGTGCACGAGCTGCCGTTCGAGGACGGGAGCGTCGACCGGGCCCGTACCGACCGGGTGCTGCAGCACGTGGACGACCCGGCGCGGGTGCTGGCGGAGTTCCGCCGGGTGGCGCGCCCGGGGGCGCGGATCGTCATGGCCGAACCCGACTGGGAGGGCATGCTCGTCGACTCCCCGCGCCCGGACGTCGGCCGGACGCTGGCCCGGTTCATCTCCACCGAGATGATCCGGCACGGCACGCTCGGCCGCAGCCTGCCCCGGCTGTGCGAGGAGGCGGGCCTCACGGTGCGGTCGGTGGCGACGGTCGCGCCGGTCTTCCGCGACCTGGCCACCGCCGACCAGGTCCTCGGCCTGCGCCGCAACCTGGTCAGGGCGGTCGGCGCCGGATATCTCGAACCCGGCGCCGAGGAGTGGTTCGACGACCTGCGCTCCCGCCCCTTCCTGGCCTCGGCCCTGCTGTTCCTGGTGACGGCCGAAGCCGCGTGATCGGCGCCCTGGCGGGGGCCAGGGGCGGGCGAGTGTCAGGTGATGCGGAGCGGAAGGGTGCGGGGGCCGCGCACCTGGCCCGTCGCCCAGGTGACGGCGTCGGGGTCGGCCAGGGTGAAGGCGGGGATGCGCTGGAGCCAGACGTCGAGGGCGGTGCGCAGTTCCATGCGGGCCAGGTG
>NZ_JBSGCE010000068.1:0-49226 GCF_053601695.1 Nonomuraea sp. NPDC004702 | reverse complement strand
CATGCCTAGAAGATGGCGCATCTCCACCAGAGCACTCCGGCTGGCGGTCTCGATCACACGCAAGGCGTCGTGTGCTTCTTCACCCGCCGCTCGGCGTCCACGACGGCGGCCAGCGCCTCGTGCGCGGCCACGCGCAGGCCGAGCGGGGCCCGCTGGTAGGCGGCGGACCGGACCAGCGGGTGGCGGAAGGCGATCGAAGCCCCCGTGATCCGCAACAACCCCGCCTTCTCGGCGGCCTCCAGGTCCGCGACGCCGCCGCCGAGGGCCCGCGCCGCCCGCAGGACCGTCCCGAGATCGCCGCTCCCCTCGGCGGCGGCCACCAGCACGGCCAGCCGGGCACGCTCGGGCAGCTCGTCGATCTGGGCGCCGAAACCGGCGACGACGCGATCGGTGGCCGGCAGCGCGCCCGGCATCGCCTCGCGCCCGGCGCGCTGCTCCGGACTGAGCCCGGCGGGCAGCTCGATCAGCGCCAGCGGGTTCCCGCCCGCTTCCCGGACGACCCGATCGCGTACCGAGGAGGCCATCGTGGAGAAGCGCTGCGCGAGCACCTCGGCCGCCGCGGCCTCGTCCAGCCCGCCCAGCCGCAGCTCGGGCAGGCCCGGAGCGTCGAAGGCGTCCCGGGCCGCGAACACCATCGCGACGCCGTCGGCCGCCAGGCGGCGCGCCGCGAACAGCAGCGCGTCGGCGGAGGCGGCGTCCAGCCAGTGCGCGTCGTCGACCAGGCACAGGACCGGCCGTTGCGCGGCCGGCTCCGACAGCAGGCTCAGGACGGCGAGACCGACCAGGAACCGGCTCGTGCCGGCGGCGTCGGCCAGGCCCAGCGCACCCCGTAGCGCCGCCGCCTGCACGCCGGGCAGGGTGTCGAGGCGGTCGAGCACGGGACGCAGCACCATCTGCAGACCCGCGAACGGCAGCGACGTCTCGGCCTCCACCGCGGTCGCCCGCAACACGCGAACCTCGCGGGCCTGGCGGACGAGCTCGTCCAGCAGGGCCGACTTGCCGATGCCCGCCTCGCCGCGCAGGACCAGGACGCCGCTCTGCCCCGCCCGCGCCCGTTCGAGCAGCCGCGTGACCTCGCCGAGCTCCTTGTCCCGCCCCCGTAACATGCGAAAAATCTACCCATGTGCCGCAAAGGGCCCAGACCCGAGGGCGTCCGGCCGGGAACCCGCAGGAGAGCAGTGCTCTTGACGTAGAGCACCCATCCGCGAGAGCATCACCGTCACAACGGAGCAGCGCCCCCGAACACGGCGTCCCCGCCTTCGGTAACAGCTGACACACGCTCCGACCCCGCGATGGCCCCCTACGACGGCGATCACCTGGCCCGCGTCTGCCGCATCACCCGCTAGAAGGACGCACGCAAGGCAGTCGCCCGCGACCGGGCCTCGGCAGCCCAATGAGGAGCGTTCCACAGGTCCGCGACGACAGCGGCCCGAGCGAAGTGCGCGGCGGCCTCCGGACGGCCCAGAAAGACGGCCAGCTCACCCAGGGTGTAGGCCACCGGACGCAGCGCCATCGACAGACTCTCCGCACCCGCCGGAGGACCGTCACGATACGCAAGCAACACCTCGTAGATCTCCTCAGCGGCGTCCCGATCACCCAAGGCCACGACGGCCATCGCGCGCAACGAAGTGAGGAACGTGAAGAAGAAATCCCGACGAATCGGACCGGGAGGCGTGCGAACCTCCCGGGCCTCGACATCCAACCCATTGGCGTGCAGCGCCAGCGCCAGCAGATCCGACGTCATCGAACCCAGCACGCCATGCAGAGCACGCACCTCCTCCAGATGCCCACCCAGCGTGCCCTCGTTCAGCCAGATCGTGGCCAACGCCAGCTGAAGAAAACCCACAGCGTGCACCGACCCGATCCGCCGCATCCCCTCGCCGGCCTCCACATAAAGAGCCTCCGCATCGGCGAACCGGCCCTCGACAAGCGCCAGACCCGCCAACGTGATCTCCGCAACCGCGATCGCCTCCCGCATCCGATACGCGCGCGCAAGCTCCAGAGCCTCCCCGATCACCCGGCGCATCGTCACAGGATCATTGGCCGCAGCCGCGACACCGGCATGATTGAGCAGCCCAGAGACACGATAAACCGGCAGGTCGTGCTCGACCCCGATCTCCACCAACTCCCGGCACAACCCCACATCACCCAGAACCTCGGCCAAGATCTCCAAAGCCGCCGCCCGCAACCGAGGTTCGGTGGCGAGATCGAGCGCCTCCCGCGCCGCCTCCACCACCGACGGATCATCCTCGCCGACCAACTCGTGCGCATACGCCGACAGCAACCGCGACCGCACCGAAGGAGCCAACTCCCCCTTCAACAGCCCCCTCAGACGATCAACCACAGGCCGATCCACCGTGCCGTACGTTCGAGCCTGCCACGGAGTCGGCTCCGTCCACGCCGTGAACGCCGCGATCATCAGATCCACCCGCCCCAACGACTCCGCGTACTCCACAGCCACACGCCGCGTCTCACGGGCCGCAGCAACGGCCCCCGCCCGGATCTGCGCCCGCAACAGCCTGCCGAGCAGCTCCACACGCTCCTCCGGCCCCGCCGAAAGAGCCACCGCATCAGCCAGAAGACCAGCCGCCACATCATGGGCATAACGCGCCTCGGCAAGCTCCGCCGCCCGCACACAATAGCCAACAGCCTTCGGCGAGCCCGCCCGCGCGAAATGATGAGCCAGCGCCGCGACATCGTCGCCCCCCTCAAGAGCGGCGCCGATCCGGGCATGCATCCGGGTAGCACGCAACCCGCTCAGATCAGCGAGAAGCGTGTCCCTCACAAGAGCATGCACAAAACGGACCAGACCCGGACCAGGCTCATCCAGAAGCCCCGCGACGACACCCGCCTCCAACGCATCCAACACCCCGTCCTCGTCCACATCAGCCGCCTTGACCAGGACGTCCACCGAACTCTCCCGGCCCGCCACCGCAGCCAGCCGCAACACCGACACCCCACCCTCCGGCAACCGCGCGAACCGACGACGCAGCACGTCCCGAACCCCCTCAGGAACCTCCGACAACGCCACCAACGCACCCTCACCGCTCAGCAACCGGGCACTCTCCCGCACATAAAACGGATTGCCACCCGTACGCTCCGCGATCCCCGCCACCGTCTCGTCATCGGCCTCGCACTCAGCCCGCACCAGCCGCGCCACGGCCTCCTCGTCCAACCCCGGCAACGCCACACGGACAGGCGCCACCCGCGCCAGAGAGGCCAGCGCCTCACCGAGACGCCCACCCTCCTCCGCACGGTACGCCACCACCACCAGAACCGGCGCCCGCAACCCCACACACCCGCCCAGCAACTCCAACGTGGCCGCATCCGCCCCATGCAGATCATCCAGCACCACCGCCACCGGACGCTCCGAGGCGACCGCCGCAAGCCACCCCCACACAGCCCGACGCAGACGGAACCGCCCAGCGGTGGCATCACCGTCCACCGGCCCGCCATCAGCCAACAGCGGCGCCAGATCGCGTGCGAACTCACCAGGAGACGCAGACGCGGCAACAGCGCCCAGCACCTCGGTCCACGCCCACGCAGGCGGCGCACCATCCACCTCCGGACAGCGACCGACGGCCACCAACCACCCCTCACGCTCCAGCCGCCTGCCGAAATGATCCAGCAACGTCGACTTGCCCAGCCCCGCCTCACCAGTGACACAGGCGACACGAACTCCACCGGTCACCGCCTCGGCAGCGGCCGCGA
Organism: Nonomuraea sp. NPDC004702; assembly: GCF_053601695.1. Taxonomy (NCBI): domain Bacteria; kingdom Bacillati; phylum Actinomycetota; class Actinomycetes; order Streptosporangiales; family Streptosporangiaceae; genus Nonomuraea; species Nonomuraea sp. NPDC004702. The sequence goes on along the minus strand of NZ_JBSGCE010000068.1, from coordinate 45,515 downwards.
CCAACGCCGACACCTGCGCCTCACGCCCGACGAACGACGCACCGATCACCGGAACCGTCCCCTCGGCGGCAGCCACCCGCGGCACCGGCGCGACCGGCGAAGCCGGCGCAGGCACGGTCGCACGCAGCACCTCCATACGCCGAGTGAGAATCGCCTCCTCCAACGCCACCAGCTCAGGACCCGGATCAAGCCCAAGCTCCTCAGCGAAAATGCCACGAGCACGGCGCAGCGTCGCCAACGCGTCCGCCTGACGCCCACTGCTCCACAACGCCAAGGCGTGCAACCGCCACCCCTCCTCACGAAGAGGCTCCGCACGAGTGAGCCGCTCAGCCTCGGCAACCACCACAGCAGGATCACCGACACGCAGACCCGCCGCCACATGCAGCTCGGCCGCCACCGAACGCAGCTCGTTCAACCGCGCCGTCTCAGCCGCCGCCCACGGCTCGTCCGCCACCTCGGCAAACGCCGGCCCCTGCCACAACCCCAGCGCCTCACCCAGCCGAGCCCGCGCGACACCCGCGTCACCGTCCGCACGCGCCCGCCCCAGCAACCCCTCGAACCGCCAGGCATCCACCGCCTCCGACGGCAACCGCAACGCATAACCCGGCGCCGCACTCACCAGCAACCGAGCCGGCGAACGCGGCGGACGCCCAGGCTCCAGCAACCGCCGCAGGTTCGACACGTACGCCTGCAACGACAACAACGCCCGAGCGGGCGCCTCCCCACCCCACAGATCCTCGATCATCCGATCGACCGGCACCACCTGCCCGCGCGCCGCCACCAGCAACGCCAGCACACCCCGCTGCCGCGGCCCGCCCAAAGGAACCGGCTCGCCGCCGACCTCAGCCGCCAGAGCGCCCAGAACCCGGATGAAGACCATGATCTGCACATCGTATGCGGACGTCCCGAATGACCTGCAAACACCCAGGAGCGCGCTGAACACACCCCAACTGCGGGCGATCAAGCGAGCCCCGGACCCGTACAACGTGTTCCGGGCGAACTACCCGGTGCTCGAAGGTGTTCTTGGTGGATGAGGACGGGCGGAGCCCGTGCCTTTATAGGAGGTGGGATTTGTGAATCAGCCCGCCGCCTTTACAATGTAGATCATATCTGGTCAGCTCCGGCGCCTGTTCTCCTCCGCGTGACCGACCCCGGGGTGGGGCCGTCGGCGCGGGGGTGTGCCGCCGCACTCCGGGTGGTGCTCGAAGTGCCACCACTCGTTGTCGAACATGCGGTAGAGGTCGTAGCGGGCGCCGTGCTCCTCCAGCCAGCGCGCGCCTTCGTGCGGACGCACGTCCAGGGCGATGCCCTTGACGTGGTTGGACTCCGTCGGCGGCAGGACGAGCATGCGCGCCAGCGCCGGGGAGCCGGTGCGGCGCACCTCCTCCTCGAACATCCGGAGCTGCACGAGCGGATCACGGTATCCCGAGGTGAGGCCGAGGAGCTGGCCGTGACGCCAGAGCGCCTCGGTGCGCGCCGCGGTGAACGCCGCCAGGGCGCCGTCGGTGAGCCCGGTCAGGTCCTCGGCGGGGAAGCGCATCCGTAACGCCCACTGGCAGGCCAGCTCGCGGGCCCGGCCGGGGCGGCGGACGAGCGCCGCGGGCAGCAGGAGCCGCGCGAGCACCAGCGTCACCACGGCGAACAGCCGATCTCGGGGCCGAGCTGGGATGGTGCGTGGTTCGTTCATGACGAACTACGATTGGCGCCGAATATGAGTGGGTCGTCTGCCGAATGTCACCGTTTGTCGACGGCCACCACGCCGGCACCACCGTGACACAACGATGACATGGCGCTGACAAGACGGGGACATCACCGGCCGACAGTGGACGGAGTTGACCGGCGACTGAGGTTACGGAGCGAGCTGTGGTACTCGGCGGCGTGTCGCGAGTGTTGTTGATCGAGGACGACCCGGCCGTGCGGGAGGGCCTTGAGCTGGCCCTGACCCGGCACGGGCATCGGGTGGGCGCCGTGGAGTCCGGCGAGGAGGGGCTGGAGCGGCTGCGCGCCGACCGTCCCGACGTCGTCGTGCTCGATCTGATGCTGCCCGGCATGAACGGGTTCGAGGTCTGCCGCCGCATCCGGGCCATCGGCGAGGTGCCGATCATCATGCTGACCGCGCGCGGCGACGACATCGACGTGGTGGCGGGGCTGGAGGCGGGCGCCGACGACTACGTGGTCAAACCGGTGCAGCCCAGGGTGCTCGAAGCTCGTATCCGCGCCGTGCTCCGGCGGATCGGCCGCGACCAGGCGGAACTGGAGCGGCACGGTGAGCTGACCATCGATCGGGCCGGGCTGGTGGTCACCAAGCGCGGCGCCCCGATCGGGCTCACCCCGGCCGAGCTGCGCCTGCTGCTGGAGCTCTCCGGCACGCCGGGCCGGGTGCACAGCCGCCAGCAACTGCTGGACTCGGTGTGGGAGCACGGGTACTTCGGCGACTCGCGGCTGGTGGACGCGTGCGTGCAGCGGCTGCGCGCGAAGATCGAGGACGACTCGGCGTCCCCCGTCTACGTGCAGACGGTGCGGGGGTTCGGTTACCGGTTCGGGCCGGTGTGAACCGGCGGTGACGCCCGTGCCGAGCCCGGGGCTGCGTGCCCGGCTGTTGTTCGCGTTCGCGCTGCTGTGCGTGGTCACCACGGCGGCGGTGACCGGCGGGCTCTACGTCCAGGCCCGCACCGACATCCTGCAGCGGGCCCAGGACGCCGCGCTGCAGGCGACGAGAGCGCGCCTGGAGACGCTCTTCCCGTTGCGCACCCCGGCTCCGGACCGGACCGAGCTCGGCAGGATCGCCGCCACCATGGCCGAGCGGGACAGCTACGCGCTCGCCGTCTACCGCGGACTGTACGCGCAGGCCGGCCCGCCGTCCGACCGGGCGCCGGGCCTGATGCGGAACCCGCCGCCGGGAAGCGGCGGGCGCGACGGGAACGCGCCGGCCCTGGAGGCCGAGGACCTGATGCCCCAGGCCCTTTCCGTGAGCCTGCGGCGGAAGGTGGCCGAAGGCGAGATGGCCTGGCAACGGGTGGTGCGGGAGGGCAGGCCCTTCCTGATCATCGGCGCGCCGTTGCTGATCACCGAGGGTGACCGGTGGCGGGTGTCCGGCATCGAGGTCTACACCACGCGCAGCCTGCTTCCCGAACAGCGCAGCATCGACTTGCTCGCCAGCCGCGCCTGGCTCAGCGGCGCGGCGGCCATGGCGTTCGCGGTGGTCGTGGCGTTGCTGGCCACCCGCAGCGTGCTGCGCCCGGTGCGCGAGCTCGGCCGGGCGGCCCGCCTGCTGGGCGAGGGCGAGCTGCGGACCAGGGTCGCGGTCCGCGGTTCCGACGAGCTGGCCGACGTGGCGCGCACCTTCAACGACACCGCCGCGGAGCTGGAACGGCACGTCATGCAGCTGCGTGCGATGGAGGCCGACGCCCGCCGGTTCGTGGCCGACGTCTCGCACGAGCTGCGCACCCCCCTGGCCGCGCTCGCCGCCGTCGCCGAGGTCCTCGACGACGAGGCGGCCGAGCTGCCCGAGCCCGCCGGCCGGGCGGCCAAGCTGGTCAGCCAGGAGACGCTCAACCTCACCGCGCTGGTGAACGACCTCATCGAGATCAGCAGGTTCGACTCCGGCGTCGCGGCCCTGTCGCTGAACGAGGTGGACGTGGCCGAGCTGGTGCCCGCGACCCTGCGCGTCCGGGGCTGGTCCGACGCGGTGCGCACCGAGCTTCCCTCCTCGGTGACGGCGAGGCTGGACCCGCGCCGCGTGGACGTCATCCTCGCCAACCTGGTCGGCAACGCCCTGCGGCACGGCGAGCCGCCGGTGTCGGTGCGGTTGTCCGCCGACCCGCAGTGGATCACTGTCGAGGTCCGCGACCACGGTCCGGGGCTGGAGGAGGCGGTGCTGCCGCACGCGTTCGACCGGTTCTACAAGGCCAGCGCGGCGCGGGCCAGGTCCGAGGGCAGCGGCCTGGGCCTGGCCATCGCGCTGGAGAACGCGCGCCTGCACCGGGGCGACCTCACCGTCGCCAACGCCCCCGACGGCGGCGCCCTGTTCACGCTGCGCCTGCCACGCAGGCCCCCCGAGCAGGACGGAGCAGCCGGATGAGGGCCGCACTCCCCCGCCGCGCGCTCGCCGCGGGTCTCCTGGCGCTGGTCGTAGGCTGCGGCGTGCGTCCCAGCGACGTCATCGCCGTCGGCCAGCCGCCGAAGGGAACCGTCGCGCTGACCACGACGATCATCCTCTACCTGGTGAAGGACGGGCGGCTCAGCGCCGTGACGCGGCCGAGCGCCCGCCCGCTGTTCCGGACCGAGAGGCTCGCGCTGCTGGCGGCCGGGCCCATCGAGAAGGAGCGGGCGCTCGGGCTCAGCACCGAGGTGCCGCCGGAAGCCGATCCGTTCCTGGTGACCGTCAAGGCGCGCGACCGCATGGTGCTGACCCCGTCCGCGCCGGGCGGTGACCTGTCCCCCCTGGCCGTGCAGCAGATCGTGTGCACGGCCGCCGCGTTGCCGGACAGCCCTGCCCGCATCGCCGTCGCGGGGGCACGCACGAGCGTCGACCCCCGCGACTGCCCGGCCTGACCGCCGTCGGCGACGGTCGCCGGCGTCCCGGGCGGCCTGAGCTCCGGCAGGCGAACGGCCGGTGGGACGTGACCGCGGTCAGCTCTTGGCGGGGATGCGCTTGCCGAGGTTGACGAAGAACAGGATCAAACCGACCGTCAGCACGATGTGCCCCAGCCCCGCCATCCCGGTGATCGCCGGGCTGGTCTCGGCGCCCAGCACCGTCTGGGTGCCGTGCACCAGCATCATCGCCACCGTCAGCGCCAGCCCGCCGTTGTAGACCCAGAAGAACCAGGTGAACAGCCTGCCGCCGGCGCTCAGCGTGAACACCTTCTCCAGCACCAGCACGATCAGGAAGAACAGCATGCCGAGAGCGAGCAGGTGGGTGTGCACCACACCGAGCTGGGTGTCGCCGGTGAAGTCGTTGAGCTTGGTGATCTCGCGATAGTAAAGGCCGGTGATGACGCCGACAATCATGTAGATGTGCGCCGCATGGTAGATCTTTCTCACGGTTGAGACCTTAGAGGGTTGTTTTGCCACCATTCGTACCGGCGTCCCCGCCGGACGGGCTCAGCCCTGCCAGGCCCGGCGGAAGCTCGCCCGGGCCCGGTGCAGCCGGGACTTGACCGTGCCCGACGGCACCCGCAACATCCGCGCCGCGACGTCCTCCGGCACCCCTTCCAGGTCGCGCAGCACCAGCACCGCCCGATGCTCCGGCGACAGGCGCTCCAGCACGTCCCGGACGTCCACGGCACGCTCGACGTCGTGCGGCGAGGGCACGCCGGCCAACTCCGCCGGGCTGGACCGCCCGTCGCGCCGGGCGATCCGGACGGCCTCGCGCACGGCTATCGCCCGCGCCCAGCCGAGCAGGGCCTCGGGTTCGCGCAGGTCACGCAGATGCCGGAAGATCGCGATCAGCGCCTCCTGCACGGCGTCCGGCCCGCTGTCCAACGCGATGGGCCCGCAGATCCGGCCCAGGTACGGCGTCAGCTCGGCGAGCAGGTCGTTCATCGCCATCGTGTCGCCGCGCTGGGCGGCGAGCACCCGGGCCGCCGTCACGACGCGCCCCCGGAGTCCCTGGCCGCCGCGCCGCCCGCCGCCCCGCCGGCCTCCCGGGCCGCGTCCACACCCGTGTCCACACCCGCGTCCCCATCCGCGTCTCCGGCCGTGACCCGGGACGCGAGCCTGGCCAGCGCCTTCTCCCCCGCCGCCCGCACGCCCCACGGCACCAGCGCCGCGCGGCCCGGGACGCGCACCCCGCCCGTCTGCGCGACCAGCGTCCCCTCCGGCACGGCGGTCGCGGCCAGGCCGACGAGCAGGAACCGGCTCTGCATCCAGCACCAGCCCGGCCGCAGGTCGACGTCGAACCGGGCGCGCATGCCGTACCGGCTGCGGGCCCTGGCCACGAGACGGCCGTCGCCCGGGCCCGCGGACTCGACGGTGAGCTGCCGCATGTCGGGTTCGAACGTGCCGAACTCCTTCTCCAGATCGCTCACCACGGCCCAGACCACCGCGAAGGGTGCGGGAATGACGCGCTCGGCGACGGACGCCCCGGGAATGGCCGCGGCCAGCGCGCGCAGGCGGCGTACGGGGTCCAGATCGGCAACAGGCCAGCTCATGTCCATCCAGAGGCGGGAGGGGCGCGAAAGGTTCCATGGAACCATTACGGATTTCACCGACTCCTGCCTGGCATGAACATTCCACGCCTCGGCGCCCTGACCGCCGCCGTCCTGCTCACCGACGCCGCCGCGCACCTGTACTGGCTGACCGGCCGCACGTGGCCCGCCCGCGACGTCAGCTCCCTCTCCCTGGCGGTGCTGAACTTCGAGGTGCCGTTCACCCCGCGCGTGCTGGTGCCGCTCGTCGTCGTGCTCGGCGCCGGGGCGGCGGCGGTGCTGGTGTGCTCACGCGGTCGTGGCGGCCTGCCCGCCCGCCTGGTCACGGCCGCCGTCGCCGCCGGGACCCTGGTGCGGGCGGCGGCCGGGCTGGTGTGGATCGCCGGCGTCGGCGCGGACACCGGGACCCCGTTCTACTGGCTCAACCTGTTCCTCTACACGCCTGTCTGCGTGTTCATGGCCACGGCGGCGGCCCTGGTCGCCGCCCGCCGCGGCTCCCGGCGGCTCTAGCCGGAGGAGAGCTGGGCGCGCAGGGTGCGGAAGGCCCATTGCTCCCAGCGCTCCCGCGGCCAGCCGCGGCCGTGCACGAACAGCAGGTACAGCTCGGGGCTGAGCAGGCCGTACAGCAGGTCGGCGGCCTCCTGCGCGGACACCCCGGCCCGCGCCCCGGGCTTGCCCACCAGGGCCTTGGCCGCCTCCTGCTGAACGACGTAGCGGGGATCGACGTCGTCCGGCCACAGCGCGGCCACCTCCGGGTCGCCGGCGACCGCCGCCGCCAGGACCTTGCCGATCGGCGCGACGCGCTCCAGGACGGAGCTGGTGCCGGCGACGTAGGCGCGCAGCATGTCCTCGGCGGTGCCGGCGGCCAGCGCCGCGGCGTACCAGGGCCGGTCCATGGTGGCCACCGGCTCGTCGTCGCCCGCGATCGTGACGTCGACCAGCTCCTTGAGCAGGGCGCGCTTGTTGCCGAAGACGAAGTAGATCGTCTGCACCGCGACCCCGGCCTTCTCGGCCACGTCCTGGAGGTTCGTGGCGCCGTATCCGTCGCGGACGAACAGCTCCGACGCCGCGTCGAGGATGCGCCGGCGCGTCTCCTTCGCCTTCTGGGCCCGCTTGTTCGGCCGCTTGACATCACTCATGGCTAGAGTCTATCTCTAGATTCAGTCACTAGAAGTCAACTCTAGAGAGTAGGTCTAGCCATGCCGGTCATCAGCGTCACCCGCTTCCAGGCCGATCCCGCGGACGCCGAGGAGGTCCAGGCCCGGCACGCCGCCCTGGTCACCGCCATCAGAGCCACCGAGCCCGGCCTCACCGAGGCCCGCCTCGGCCGCCTGGACGACGACACGTGGGTCGGCGTCTGGCGCTGGAACTCGGCCGCCGCCCTGCAGGCGGCCCGCCAGGCCGCGCCCGGCACCCCCGCGGCCGTCGCGGCGTTCGAGGTGGTCCGCGACGTCACGGCGCAGGACATCGAGGTCCTGGCCGAGCTGTGACGGCCCGCCCCGGCTCCGGCCGCGAGGCCGCGGGCCGGGGTTTCCCCGAACCGAGGAGAGGACATGATCAAAATCGACGCGTTGACCAAGGTGTACGGATAGGCGCAGGTCCGGGCGGTGCGCAAGGCCCGGGTCGCCGAGCGCACCGAGGATCTGCTGACCGATCTCGGCCTGTGGGAGCGCCGCCACGAGAAGGTGGTCGGCTTCTCCCGGGGCATGGGCCGGTAGACCGGGCGGCGGGTGAGCGGTCAGGGGCCGACCCGCCGGACGGTGATCTCGTACTGGTCCACGGCGCCCTCCCACCGGGCCACCAGCGCGCCGCCCTCGTCCCTGGCCGTGCGCATGTCCTGACGGCACAGGGCCAGCTCGTCGGAGCGGGGATCGCAGAACGCGCGCAGGTGCGCCCGGAGCCCGGCGTGCTCCACGGCCGCGACGGCCGCCGCCGTCTCGGGGTCGCCCCCTTCGTACGGCACCAGGCTGTCGAAGCCGTCGCCAATGCCGGTGGCGACGCGGAGGGCGTCGAGGAGCGTGCCGTCCGAGGCGATGGTGGCGCTCGTCACGGACCAGGCCCCGGCCGGCAGGCCGGCCCCGTGGCGGGCCGTCAGGCGCGCCAGCTCGGCGCCGCCGACCTGGGGCCAGCGGTCGGAACCGGCGAGCTTGACGGCCGCCAGCTCGTCCCCGAAGTCGGCCGGCAACTCCGCCGCGGCGTCGATCTCGAACAACGACCGGCTCGGGTCGAACCGCAGCTCGGGGTAGCCGACCTCGTCGAGCAGCAGCAGGTTCTCGCTGGAGATCGTCGCGCGGCCGGCGAGGGCGGCCGGCTCCAGCCACGCCGGATCCCTGTTGAAGCCCGTCTCGTCGAGCCAGTTGCCGGTGTAGCAGGCCGCGTACTCGGCCTCGGGGTCGAAGCCGGAGAGCGGATGGCCCAGTAGGACGCCGAAGGCCTGCCTCAGCGACGACTCCCAGTCGTCACCGGTGGTGGTAGGGGCGGACGTCACGTTCGCGCCTTTCGTCAGTGGGGGGATCGTGACGCGCGGCACGCCCGCCGTCTGGCGTCACTTCTCATGATCAATTGTAGAGTGAGGCATTCGTCCCCCTCCCCCTTCGGGAAGCGTCCTGTGTTACGTCGTCACCGTTCGGCCGTGCCCGCCCTGCTTCTCACCGTTCTGTACGGTGCCGCGCTGACAGTCGCCGCCGTCGTCGCCCTGGTCTCCGGCGAGCTCGGCCCGTTGTGGGGGCTGACGCTGTTCTCGGCCGCGGCCGAAGGCGTCACGGCCACCGGGCCGAACCTGTTCCTCCTGGTCCTGGCCGGGCTGTCCTGGTCCTGGGGGATCTGGCAGATCCTGCGCGGGCCGCCGGCGGGGCCGCCGCCCCCGCGGGACCCCGACACCCTGCGGTTGCGCCTGGCGCTGTACGCCTCGGCGGCCACGACGTTCCTGCTCCACCTCACCGCGTCGATGCAGGCCGACACGACGGTGCTCGACTCCGCGGTGATGTGCGTGCTCGTGGTGCTGTTCATGCGGGTGCTGGGCCGCGGCCGGCCGTACATGCGGGGTGCCGGGCTGCTGGGGTACGGCGGGTTCACCGTCATCGGCGTGCTCGGCCTCCTCGGCCGGCCGGTCCCGGAGGGGGTGGAGCTGGTCTGCGGCCTGGCCGGTCTGGTCTGGACGGTGCTGGTCCTGCGGGCCCAGGGCTCCGACGACCGCTGGGGCACGGCGACCGTCGCGTACGGCGTCGCCGCCCTGGTGACGCCGCTGGTCCTGGTGCTGGCGGCGTTGCCGTTCGCCGGCGGGGAAGGCGCGGCCGAGGCTCTCGGCGTGGTGTCGAGCGTCCTGATGATGATCTGGCTGGCCCGCTCCGCCCACGACCTCGCCGCCCCGCGCCGCCGACCGGGCCGACCGGCCCGACCGGCCCCCGAGGCCACGCCGGAGGCCTGAGCTCGGGGCGAGCCGGCGAACCGGGCCGGTGAACAGGGGCTCAGCGTCTGCGCTGCCTGGTCCTCTCGGTCCTGTCGGCCGCGGAGGTCCCCCGCGGCAACGACGGCCTGGCCAGGGGCGCCAGCGCCGGCCCCTGCCACTGCCGGGGCCGCGGCCGCGCCGCCCCCGACCCCGACCCCGTTCCCTTGTCGTCGTCGGGATTCCCGCCGTCGATGGACAGGATGCGGCCCCTGAACTTGGGGTGCCTGGTCTCCCAGTACCGCCAGCCCTCCACCCTGGACGGCACGTTGGCTATCCCCGAGCCGACCTCGAACTGCTTGCAGGTGCCGAGGACCGACCAAGCCGACCAGCCGATGCGGTAGCCGAAAACGCGGTACCACATATTGCCGTACATCCCTTTAGTGATAGTCCGGCTGTATTCATGGCCAGTGAAGACCATATGCCGCTCTTCGAGGTGTGGCACGCCCATCTTGCGCAGGTTACGCACCAGATCTCCGGTCGTGATCGAGAACTGCTGCTCGTTCTCCGTCTCCCGGAACGCCCTCACCTCGTATTCCCGGGTCACCGTCACCGTGATGGTGCCGCCGGGGCCGTCAATGTAGCGGGTACGGGGAATGAAGAAGTTCCTCGGCGAGAGCGAACGGATTTTGAAGAAGGTGTGCGGGTCGCACCGCGCGTCGCCGTCCGCGTGCGCGGCCAGGGTCATGGCGGGGGTCACGGCGGGGATCATGGCCAGGACGAGGGCCGTCGAGAGCGAGCCGCGCACGGCCACTCGTGTCATGCTCCGCCCAAGACGAGGCGCCGCCGGCCGGGTGGGGTTGCTGAGGGCATTTGCTCGTATTTTGGGTGAGAACATGTACCGTTCCTTTCGGAATGCAGCCCGTAGTCGCTATCCGAACCCATAGACCGGAATGCGGCCCTTCCGCACGCCGATCAGGGCATCTAGACCGGTACGATGTTTACACTTGCCACGAATCACTCATCGACGCCACACCGAAACCGCATTCCCGGTGACCGGCAAGATTCAGTTGTCGGAATGCCATGGCTCAGGGGCATCGCTCAGCGAAATCGTTCCCTCGGACCCCGGGACGCGCGACCGCGTGAAGGCCCGGATCCGTTCGGCGACGACCTCGGGGGCGTTCAGGTCGGGGGCGTTGTGGTCGAGCCCGGCGATGATCTCGTGCCGGGCGTCGGGCATGAGGCGGGCCAGGCGAGCCGGCACATCGGTGAGGTAACCGGGGGACCTGTCGCCGCCGAGCAGCAGCGCCGGGGAGCCGACGGCGGCGTACCTGGCGCCGTCGGAGTCCAGGCGGACGATCTCGCCGATCTCGGCGGGGGTGGTCGCCATCATCGCCCGCGTGTCGCGCCCCTCCGCCCCACGCAGCATCAGGAACGCCAGCGCACGGAACACCGGCGCCGGCGCGTCGCCGACCGGAACCAGGCGGGTGGCCTTGAGGAAGGCCGCCATCGCCGCGGTGTGCCTGCCCTGCGCCAGCAGCCGCTCGAACGCCGGCAGCCAGCCGGCGGGGAAGGAGCCGTCGATGCTGACGCCCGGTTCGTAGACCATGAGCGCGGCCACCCTGCGCCGCAACCCGAGGTGCAGGGCGACGAGACCGCCGTAGCTGTGGCCGAAGACCAGGCGCGCGCCCGTGCGGTCCATGACGGCCAGCGCGTCGTCGACCTCGGTGTCCACGCCGTACGCCGGGCCCTGCGGGCCGCTGCCGCCGCGTCCGCGCCGTTCGATCACGTGCACGCTGTGCGTGCCGGACAGTGCTCGCGCCAGCGCCCCGTAGTGGTGGGCGCGCCGGTTGTTCCCGGGGATCACCAGCAGCCCCGGCCCCCGCCCCGCGCTGAGCACGGCGATCGTCGTGCCGTCCTTCGAGGTCACGTCCGCGCTGCGCCACCGCATCGACTTCTTGCCGCCCATCACGCCCTGCCTTCACGTTGGTGGAGACAGCAGCCTGGCCGCCGGGGCTGTCACCCGGCTGGCAGAACGCTGGCACCGGCGCCCGGGAGGCAGAACGCTCAGGCCCAGTAGTCGCCGTCGGGCAACCGCAGGTACGTGTCCGGTTCCGTGAGCGAGCGGGCGTCGGCCGGGCGCAGCCCCGCGCCGGCGAAGCAGTACGCCTCGGCGCACCCGTCGTACAGGTACGTGCGCAGGATCCCCTCCGGCGAGTCCTCCGGGGAGGCGTCGCCGCCGCCCGGATGGGTGTCCCATTCCTCGACCTCGCCGTCGCGGTACACCCTGCCCTGGTTGCCGCTCTTGGGATTGGCGTACATGCCGTAGGCGACCGTGCCCGCCGACAGCGCCTTCATGACGCCGGGCGTGGCGGCCATGTACCCCCACTCCTGGAAGACGACGCAGCCGCCCGGCACGTCGGTGACGCCGACGAACCGCAGCGCGTCGTCCTCGAACGGATCCTCCTCGACCTCTTCGAGCTCCTCCTCCGTGGCGGGTTCGGCGGCCAGCCGGCGCGCCGCCTCCGCCGCGCTGACACCGCGCACGCACGTCAGGCTGAAGCCGTCGTCGTCGAGGCCCTCCAGGACGCCGACCAGGCGCGCGGCCTCCGCCACGGCCGCCGTCTCGGCCTCGGTGAGCCGGGCGTGGCCGGGCGGGAACGGGAAGAACAGGCCGGGCATCGGACCGGCCAGGCTGAGCCGGCCGGGCGACCAGCCGCCCATCATCGGCCGCCACGGGTCGGCTCCGGCGGCGACCAGCGCACGGGCGTTGTCCGGCTGGTCATGGAAGACCGCCTCCCAGAGCGCGGTGCGGCCCTCGCACTCGGCGTCGACGTCGGCGACCCGGCCGGCCAGCTCGGCGACCACCTCCGGCGAACCGCGCTCGGCGGCGACGTGCAGGGGACGCTCGTCGAAGTACGCGCCTTCGTCGGGGTCGGCGCCCGCGGCCAGCCTGGCGCGGACCAGAGGGAGGTTCCTCCAGCCGTCCCACCCCAGATCGGACCAGCCGGGGGTTTCCTGTGCGGTCATGACAGCTCCTTCAAGATCCGTTATGCGGAGACGAGCGGTGTCATCATGGCGCAGGGCACGGACAATTTTCGAAGATCATCCAGACGGCGACCTTCCGGGACGCCCGCACAGGGAACCCCTTGTCCTCGGCGTCCCACCGAGGACAAGGGCGGGGCCGGATCAGGGCTGGGCGTCCAGCCATTCCCGGAAGGTCGGGCCGGCGAGCCTGGCGTGCGGGCCGGGCAGGAACGCGCCGGCGGCGGCCAGATCGGCATCCGGCACGCCCGCGCCGTCGACGCCCACGACCTTGACGCCCCGGCGGGCGCCCAGGAGCCGGGCCGCCTCCGCCAGCGTCTCCCTGCGCGGACCGGCGATCTCGGGGATCGGCGTGTCCGGCACGGTCGCGGCGACGGCCAGGTCGACCAGCTCCTCGGCCACGACGCGGCAGGCCACGAGCTGGGTGGGCAGCTCCGGGACATAGGCCACGTCACCGGGCTGCCAGTCCAGCAGCTGCCCCACGAACTCGTGGAACTGCGCCGCCCGCAGCACGCGGACGGGAAGCGGCCCGGCCGGCAGCAGCTCCTCGTGCACCCTCTTGGCGGCCAGGAAACCGGCAGTGGCCTTGTCGGCCCCGATGATGGAGGCCACGACGATCCGCGCGACCCCGGCCCGGCGGCCGTGCTCGTGCAGGTTGCGGGCCGAGGCGCGGAAGAACTCCGTCGCCGCCTCCTGGTCGGAGGAGTGCCAGGAGGCGACGTCGATGACGACCTGCGCCCCCGTCAACGCCTCGGCGAGGCCCTGACCGGTGACGACGTCCACGCCGGTGGCGCGGGACATCGGCACGACCCGGTGGCCCCTCTCGGTCAGGACGTCGACGACGTGGCGGCCCAGCCGGCCGGTCGCCCCGGCCACCGCGAACGTGGTGATGCTCATGTCAGGCGCCTCTCTCACTCGCTGTAGTTCCGGCCGGGCGGCATGCCGGGGATCGGCTTGGCGATGAGGGCCGCCGGGGTGAAGAAGCCGATGTGGGCGATCGCCATGACCAGCGACCACATCGCCCTGTCGTCGTACAGCGCCGACGCCCTGGCGTACAGCTCGTCGCTGACGCGCTCCCCCGACGGGTTCGGCGTGAGGACCGCCTCCACCAGCTCCAGCGCGACGCGTTCCGCCTCGGTGAAACAGGTGGCGTCCCGCCAGGTGGCCACGGCGGTGATGCGCTCCTCCGGCTCCCCCAGCCCGCGCAAGTTGGCGGTCTCCCTGACGGTGAAGTACGTGCTGCCCAGCAGCTGCCCGGCGCGCAGCTGCAGCAGCGCGATGGTCACCGGGGGGATCACCCCGTTCCGCAGGGCCTTGTGCAGCCCCTCGCCGACCACCGCCAGCTCGGGGAGAAAAGGGAGGGGGTTGGGCATACGCGACCGCCGGCCGGTCGTCGTGGACATGGACATGAGGAAGACTTCCCTTCGCGTTCTCGACTCGTCGTCGCGCCGCGCGGATCGTCCGCGCGGCGTCCTGACGACCACGAGACGCCGCCGCCCCGGCCCCCGTAACACCGGCGCCCCTGTGACGTAGGCCACCGGCCGGACGTGTTACGCGGCGGCGCACGACGGCGTCTTGTGCGTGTGGCAGTGCGCAGAACCGACAGGCAGGAGCGGGACATGACCGATCACGACGAACACGCCGGGCCGCCCGGCTCCGCCACCCAGGTGTTCGTCGCCCACCGCAACCTGCTGTTCACCGTCGCCTACGAGATGCTCGGCTCGGCCGCCGACGCCGAGGACGTCCTGCAGGAGACCTGGCTGCGATGGGCGGACGTCGACCTCGCCGCCGTCCGGGAGGAGCGCGCCTACCTGGTGCGGATCGTCACCCGGCAGGCGCTCGACCGGCTGCGCGCGCTGGGCCGGCGCAAGGAGTCCTACGTCGGGCCGTGGCTGCCCGAGCCGCTGCTGACCGCCCCCGACGTGGCCGAGGACGTCGAGCTCGCCGAGAGCGTCTCCATGGCGATGCTGCTGGTGCTGGAGACGCTGCAGCCGACCGAGCGGGCGGTGTTCGTGCTGCGCGAGGTGTTCGAGCTGGACTACGACGAGATCGCCGAAGCCGTCGGCAGGAGCCCGTCAGCGGTCCGCCAGATCGCCTACCGGGCGCGGGCGCACGTCGCCGCCCGCCGTCCGCGCGGCACCACCTCCCCGGCCGAGACCCGGGCCGCGCTCCAGGCCTTCCAGCGGGCGGTCGAGACCGGCGAGCTGCAGAGCCTGCTCGACGTCCTCGCGCCGGACGTCGTCGCCCTGAGCGACGGCGGCGGCCGCCGGCACGCCCTGCTGCGGCCCGTCGTGGGCATCGACAACGTGGCCCGCCTGCTGGCCGCGGGCTGGTGGAAGCACGACGCGGACAGATCGGTCGAGCTGGTGCAGATCAACGGCGGGCCCGGGCTGCTCGTGCGGATCGACGGCGAGATCGACGGAGTCGTGGCGGTGCGCGTGGAGAACGGCTACGTCACCGGCGCCTACCACGTGCGCAATCCCGACAAGCTAGCGCGGATGGGACGGGAGACCACCGTGACCCGCTGAGCGCGTCCCGGGTCAGCGCGGGGCGCCGAGCACGCAGAACTCGCTGCCCTCCGGATCGGCCGTGACGACCCACGGCACGTCGCCCTGGCCCACGTCGGCGGGCTCCGCCAGCCGGGCCACCAGCTCCGCCTGATGGGCCTCGGAGGTGGTGGCGAGATCGAGGTGCACGCGGTACCTCACCGTCTCGGGGTCGGGGACGGTGACGACGTCGACGCAGACGGCGCTGGGATCGGGCCAGGCGAACGACCGCGCCGCCGTCGGCACGCCTTTCAGCCGGCGAGCAGGACGGCCAGGAGCCGTTCCGGCGCGCGCAACGGCAGGTAGTGGTCGGCGGCGGCAATGATCTCCAGGCGCGCGCCCGGAATGCCCGCGGCGAGCCGGCGGGCGATCACGCCGATCTCCGGGTGGTCGTGGTCGCCGACCACCACGGTCGTCGGCACCGCGACCCGGTCGAGGAGCTCGACGGCGCCCACCTCCGCGAACAGGGCATGCCCCTTCTCGGCGGCCACCCGCAGCGCGGCGTTCTCGGTGACCATGTCGCGGATCGCCGCGTATCCCGGCGCCCGGTCGCCCAGCGAGGCCCAGAGCGTGAGCTCCATCTCGGCCAGGCGGCCGGGGTCGTCCCCGCGGTCGGCCGCCGCGTAGGCGTCCAGCTCGGGAGAGCGCGGCCAGTCGTGGCCACCGGCCGACGCCGCGACCAGGGTCAAGGAGCGCACCCGTTCCGGGTGCTCCGAGGTGAAGTCGAGCGCGACCTCACCGCCCATGCTCAGCCCCACCAGCGCGGCACGCTCGACGCCGAAGTGGTCGAGGACCGCGAGCAGGTCGTCCTCGTAGCGGAACGGCGCGGTCGGCGGCGTCGAACGGCCCAGGCCCCGCGCGTCGTACCGGATCACGGTGCGGTGGCGCGCGAGCTCGGGGAAGACACCGTCCCACAGGCGGCTGTCGTGCACGGAGCCGTGCAGCAGGACCATGGGAGGACCGTCGCCGGCCCGCTCGGCCCACAGGCGGCCGTCACCGGAGACGGGGAGGTATTCGATCGTCATGGGAGCGATTCGACCACACTCCCCCATTCCAGGAGGACGACGTCCCGGCCGCGGAAATCATCCCCGAGGGGGACGGGGAATCAAGGATCGCTTTGACGACCGCGAAAGGGGACGACTTCTACCGTTCCACCCATGGTCATCAACACGAACACCTTCCGCCGCGCCGCGACCGGCGTCGCACTTGTCCTGGCCACCCTCGCCTTCCCCGCCGCCGCCCAGGCGGCCACGGCGCAGACCTCCACCCCCGTCCTGGTCGGCGTCTACCCCACGTCGGACGCCTGCGCGCGGGCCGCCGCACCGTACACCGCCGCGGGGAAGACCGCTTCCTGCCGCCTGAACAGCATCTACGCCAAGCCCCCCTACTGGCTGCTGTACGTCTCGTAGACCACCCGGATCCCTCGGCTCGGCGTCTGCGATCATCAACGGATGCCCGAGCCGAGAATCCGCGTCGCCGCCTACGTCATCCGTCACCGAACCACCCCCGAACTCCTCGTCTTCGACCACGTCGACGCGCCCGAGGCCGGCACCCAGGTGCCGGCGGGCGGAGTCCTGCCGGACGAGAGCCTGGAACAGGCCGTCCTGCGGGAGGTCGCGGAGGAGACCGGCCTGACCGAGGTCACCGTCGTCGGGCCCATCGCGGTCGACCACAAACCTCGCGAGGACAACGGGCAGCCCCGGCACACGACGTTCTTCCACCTCACCGCCGCCCCCGACACCGCCGACGCCTGGCGCCACCGGGTCCACGGCGACGGCACGGACGCCGGCATGGAGTTCGCGTGCCGCTTCGTCCCGCTACCGCTGACAGACAAGCTGGCCGACACCCAGGACGCCTGGCTCGGTCGCATCGAGGGATGAGCATGGACACCGGCCGGCGCATCTGACACGATCGCCGGTCGGCCGGGGCAGTGGAGGGCGGCCCTGGCCTGCGTGCCGACCCGCGCCGCGCTGCGGGAGGCCGCCGCGTTCCTCCTCGGAGCCGCCGGGGCAGGCTGACCACCCGCGCTCAGGAGGGCCGGGGCGCGGCGGGCGTACGGCGGCGGGCGGTCCTCAGGTGGTAGAGCAGCGCCACGGCCGTGACGCCCGCGGCCGGCAGCCCCAACGCGGCGGGCACGACGGCGAACCACTCCTGGGCCAGCCCGCCCAGGCCCCCGCCGAGAGCCATCCCGATGTAGATGGCCGAGGAGTTGAGGCCGAGCAGGACCGGCGCCGCGGCCGGGCCGAGCGCGATGAGCCGATGCTGCTGGGGCACGACGACGACGCCCAGGGCCACACCCCAGACCGCGGCCCATGCCAGGGTCGACACGAACGTGCCGGTCGCCACCGGCGTGAGGGCCAGCGCGACGGCGGCGACCGCGAGGGGCCCGGTCAGCACGTGCGCGGGGTCGTACCGGTCGACCAGCCGTCCGGCGAGGAGGTTCCCGGCCAGGACCCCGACCCCCCAGGCCAGCAGGACGGCGGCGAACAGCGGTTCGGAGCCGCCCGTCGCCTCCCGCAGGGCCGGCCCGATGTAGGTGTAGAGGGTGTAGGCGCCGAGGAAGACCAGCGTGGTGACGGCCAGCAGCGCCACGACCCGGCCCTCCTTCAGCGGACGCAGCCGCTCCCCCAGCGAGGCGGCGGGCAGCCGCACCTCGGGCAGCCCGGCGGCGATCCCCAGAGCCGCGACCAGGCCGGCCCCGGCGACCGCCCACAGGGTGACGTGCCAGTCGGCACGGCCGATCAGCGTGCCGAGCGGAAGGCCCAACGCCGTCGCCGCCGTCAGCCCGCCCAGCACGAACGCCAGAGCCCTGCCCCGGCGTTCCGCAGGCGCGATCGCCCCCGCGGTGCTGGACGCAGCGGAGTTGATCATCCCGGCGCCCACCGCGGTGACGACGCGGGCGATCATCACCACCTCGTAACCGGTGCCCAGGGCGGTGACGGCGTTGCCGGCCACGAAGACGCCCAACGCGATCAGCAGCGCGGTCCGCCTGTCCAGCCCACCGGTGAGCGCGCCCATGATCGGCGCCGACAGGGCCATCACCAGGGCGAACACCGTCACCAACTGCCCGGCGGCGGGGGTGGAGACCCGCAGGTCGGCGGCGATGGCCGGGAGCAGGCCCGCGATCACGTAGCTGTCGGTGCCGACGGCGAAGGTCGCCAGGGCCAGAGGGAGAAGTCGTCGCAACACCGGACGGTGCCACCTTTCCATAGGGACCTCGGACGTATCGAGGGGAACCCTAGGGAATACATGGATACTTGTCCATATATCCATCAATTGGTAGCGTGACAGGCGTGCGGAACCCAGGGGGCGACCATGCGTGAGGTGTCACAACCGGCCACCGAGGCCATCCGGCTGGTGGAGGTGCTGCGCGCCCTGGCCGACCCCGTGCGCCTCGACCTCGTCCAGCGGCTCGACCGGATGGGCGAGGACCACTGCAACGCCATCGGCGCCGACATCGACGTGCACCAGACCACGCTGTCGCACCACTACCGGGTGCTGCGCGAGGCCGGCGTGACATGGACGACGGTGCAGGGCCGCGCCCGGCTGGTCCGGCTGCGCCGGGAGGACCTCGACACCCTCTTCCCCGGCCTGCTCGACTCCGTGCTCGCCGCACAACGCCGCACCCCCGACACCACGAAGTCGCCGGCGCCGCACTCGGCCATCCCGACCGAGGCCCCTTAAGGGCACAGCGCAGAGGTCAGCAAGGCCATGGCCGCCTGATGAGGATCGCCGGAGAACGGCGTGATCGACAACGTGACCTGCCGCGAACCGTCGGCCGAGCTGAACGCCACCGTGAGATAGCCCGGAGCTCCGCCGCCATGGCCGAACGCCGTGCCACAGGGAAGAGGCGCCAGCTCCAACCCCAGCCCATACCCCTCGCTCGTGCCGGGATCCTTCATCTCCTTCAGCAGATCAGCGCGCAGCAGCTTGCCCTGGAACAGGGCGCGGTAGAACCGGTTGACGTCCCCGGTGGTGGAGACGATCTCACCCGCCGCCCCGGCCATCGTGGGATTGAACCGTGTGACGTCAACAGGGACGACCCCGCCACCCCTGGTGACCGGCACATATGCGTGGGCATGCGGCCCGTGCACCTCCGGCGAGGCTCCCGGCACGCGGGTGTGCCGCAGCCCGAGCGGCCGCAGGATCCGCTCCCTGATCTCCGTCGCGTACGGCCTGCCGGTCACCCCCTCGATCAGCATGCCAAGCACGATGTAGTTGGTGTTGGAGTACCTGTACGCGGACCCGGGCGGAAAATCGCGCGGGAGCTTCTCCGCTCTTTCCACCAGTTCACCTGCCGACCAGGTGCGGTAACGCTCCTTGGGGATGCCCGCCTCGTCCATCATGCCCGTGGAGTACTCGGGAAGGCCGCTGGTGTGCTGGAGGAGGTGCCTGATCGTGATGTCGGCGCCCCCGTCCACGAGCCCCGGCAGCCACCGCTCCACACTGTCGGACAGGCGCAGCCTTCCCTCCCCCACCAGCTGAAGCACCACGCTCGCCGTGAACGACTTGGTCACACTCCCGGCCCGGAAGCGCCCGTCCACCGGGGCCGGCCGGGCACTGTTCATCGTCGCCCTGCCACTGGCGGCTCGCCAGGTCCTGTCCCCGTCGCGAACCTCGGCGATCGCGGCCACCGCACCGCCCGCGACGACCTTGTCCAGCATCGCCCGCAAACTCGGGCCCTCCGCCGCCGCCGTAGCGGCCATGGCGGGCGTCGCCGTCAACGACACGGTCAAGCACGCCACGACGGCCGCACTGGTACGTCTTCCCCTCACGTCACTCCTCCGATACGGCGGAGTCCGGCTCTCGGCCTCCGCCGTACCAAGATCCGGCACGAGAGGGCGGCACGGCGTCGGAGTAATCCCCTACGGAAACCCTGAATCCCCACCGACGACCTCCGCCCTGGGAAGGACGCCCTGTCGGCCTTCTGGCCAACCCGCAGGGCTACGAGGCGAGCAGATCGAAATGGAAGCCGACGAAGAACAGCCCCAAGGACACCCACTTCAACGTCATCGGAAGCTCCGGATCCTGCAACGTCCGGCCGGCCCTGACCGCGAGCAGGCCCGCGGCCCCGCCGAGCATCGACCCGAGCAGCAGCCCCAGATACCATGGCACGTCGGTCTGCTCCTCGACCAACGCGACGGCCGCCCCTGTGACGACACCGACGATGAAGGGCCCCCCGGTGGGTCTTCTCGCCATGAACCGGGTCAGCCGCGCGCCATAGCGGCTCAGCCTCTCCGGTCCCACCAGGTCGACGACGACCGCCGCGCCGGACACGAACGAGAGGATCTTGCCGAAGCGGCCCCACCAGATCATCGGCAGGCCGAGCAGATCGTTGCCGAGCGTGGACCTGCCGTGCAGCCACAATCCCCACGCGTCGAAGTAGCTGATGTCCGCCACGACCGGAGCATAGAAGCGGGCTCCGGCGACGCCTAGGTCTGTCGGTGCTCGGTTTTTGCCGGGCGGGATTCGCGTGAGCGAATCCTGAGGACCGCCTTTACATTGTAGATTCGGTAAGGATGCTCGCGCTCAGCCGGGCGCACAGGTCCCACACGGCGTTCTGGTTGCGTTCGTCGAGCGCGCTGGCCGGCAGCGGCTTGCGGCGGCACCGGTCGTCGAAGTAGGCGCCGGTCAGGCCCTCCACCTCCGTGCTCGCGGCCAGGTGGATGCTGGAGCGGGCCGATCGGGTCAGGTCCGACAGGAAGAGCGGCGCGACGACCTTCAGCACCAGAGGCGCGATCGGCCGGTAGAGCCTCGGGAACGCGCCGATCGGGGTCGCCCTGTTCATCGGCGTGTAGCCGTGCCCGGGGTAGACCACGTTGGCCGTCACCCCCGTGCCGCGCAGTTCCCGGGCGAGCCGGGCGGTCAGCGCCATCGTCATGGTCTTGGTGTGGTTGTAGTGGCTGAACGTCCACCCGATGAAGCGCCGCTCCCCCAGCAGGTTGTCGTGCTCGATGGGGCCGCCGGGGATGCCGCCCGTCAGGTTGACGACCCGGGCGCGGCCGGCGCGCCTCAGCTGCGGCAGCAGCAGGTGGGTGAGGGTGAACGGGGCGAGGACGTGCGCGGCGAACATCTTCTCCACGCCATCGTCGGTCAGCTCGCGGCGCGGCCGGTTCAGGCCGACGTTGTTGACCAGGACGTCCAGCGTGTCGTGGCGCTCGGCGACCTGGGAGGCGATCTGGCGCAGGCCCTGGAGGCCGGTGAGGTCGGCGGCGAGGGCGTCCACCCGATCGTGTCCGGCGCTGGCGCGGATCTCCTGCGCGGCGCGCTGCGCCTGGCCGCGGTCGATCCCCACCAGGACGACGGAGGCTCCGAGCTTGGCCAGGCCGCGCGCGGTCTCCATGCCGATGCCCCCGGTGCTGCCGGTGATCAGGGCGGTCCTGCCGGTCAGGTCGTTCAATGTCATCTCTGCTTGTCTCCTCTCGGTCGGGACGCTGGTGTCAGCGCGAGATCAGTTCTTGCGTCAGCTCATGGAGGCGCAGGGCGTCGTCCCGGTCGAAGGCGCGGCCGTCCAGCGGCAGCCGGCGCCTGCCCCAGTGGGCGGTGAAAGGCTCGGCCGGCGGGTCGTCCAGGAGCGCGATCATCGGCTCGGTCGCCTTCGGCACCGACGTGGCGCGGCCCGCAGCACGTCGTGCAGGCCGTGGCTCAGCACGAAACGGCTGAGGTAGGCCAGCGCGAAGCTGTGCTCGAAGCCTTCGCCGGTGGTCACGCGGCCGCCGAGGAGCCGGTAACGCTGGGCGCAGAGGATCAGCTTGTCCACGACCGGATGGTCCGCGGCGAGGCGTTCGACGACGCCCCGGCAGGCGGCCAGCGAGGTGAGGTCGGCGCGTACGAACGTGGCCCGCCCGGCCAGCGCCTCGGCCTCCGCGAGCAGGGCCTCCCCCTTTCCGGCGGTGCTGCCGAGGGCCACCACGTGAGCGCCCTGCCGGAGGTGGTGAAGGGCCAGCCCCTTGCCGAGCCCGTCGGTGCCGCCAGTGATGATCACGGTCTGCATGTTCACCTGCTCTCGTCGGCACATCCACCGAAGTGGATATGACATATCCGCTTACGTGATGGAGCCTAACACGAAGCGGATATGATGTATCCAGTTAGCCGACGGACGGGATGCCATGAGCGAAGAGACACCGGCGCTGCGCCGCGACGCCGAGCACAACCGGCAGCGCACCCTGGCGGCGGCGCGGGAGGTGTTCGCCGCGCGCGGGCTGCAGGCCACGCTCAACGACGTCGCCCACCACGCGGGGCTCGGCGTCGGCACCGTCTACCGCCGCTTCCCCAACAAGGAGGCCCTGGCCGAGGCCGTCTACGCCGGCAAGCTCGACGACATCCGCGCCGCGGCACAGACCGCGCAGGCGGCACAGGACGCCTACCAAGCCCTCAGAGCCTTCATCGAACACGCCCTGGAACAGGCCGCGACCGACCGCGGGCTGCGCGAGCTGATGCGGCGGGGCGCGGGCGAGAGCGAGCTGATCGAGCGGGCCAGGGAAGGCATCGCCGAGTCCTGCGGCCGCCTCATCGCCCGCGCCAAGGAGCAGGGCACGCTGCGCGCCGACATCACGGTGGGCGACATCGCGCCCATCGTCTCGATGATCGACTCGGTGATGGACCTGCCGTCCTCCGGCGCCGCGCAACCGTGGCGCCGCTACCTCGCGCTCATCCTCGACGGCCTGCGCACCGGACGAGGCACGCCCTGAAGGCAGCGTTAAGGAAGCCGCCGCAGCCTTAAGGACGGCCCACAAGTGTTTCCCAAGTCTCCTGGCACATCTTGACGGCTGAACGCCGTTCCCTGAGGAGAAGAGGAAACATGAGCATTCGACGTCTGACCGCGGCCGCCCTCGTCGCGGGTGGGCTCGCTTTCGGCGCCGTGACCGGCTCCGCCATGCCTGCGTCCGCCGTGTCCGCGTCGGCCGTGTCGGGGTCGTGGCACCTCGCGGGGTATTACCAGTACCGCGACCAGTGTGTGCGGGCCGGTTTCAGCGCCGTCACCAGCGGGGGCATCGTCCAGGATTTCCGGTGCGAGGTGTCCGGCTCGCGCTTCGCGCTCAGCCTCTTCTACTGATCAACGTGACGGCGGCGGCCCGCTCGGCCGCCGCCGTGCGGCCGTTGCCGGGAACGTCCCGAATCAGATCAGGCATGAGGTTGTGGCGTGAGCATGAGCACGACAGGCACGGACGAGCGGGTGAACGCCGATCGCCACCTGCTGGAGGACCTCGTGCGGGCCGCCCTGCGACGGTCCGCCGAGGACGGGCGGGACGTCCGCCACCGCCCTCCGTGGACGTTCGTGCCAGGAGCTGATCGACCGGTCCCCCCTGTACGCCGACCTGGTCGGCCGCTGGCACGGCGACGGGACACGGTAGACCGGTGGCCCGTCAGGCCCCGGCGGCGTCGGTGCCGGCGTCCAGCGCGGTCTCCAGCACGCTCAGGAAGTGGTCGACCGGCCCTATGCAGGCCACCGCCGACCCTCCGGAGATCCGCCCGGCGTAGGGCAGCAGTTTCTCGTACGTCGTCCAGCAGGCCGCCACGTCGCCCGCGGCGGCCTGGGCCGCGCCCTGCAGGCAGGTCATGGTCAGCCACGACCAGTCCATCGGCGGAGCGGGCCACCCCTGCCCGGCCAGGGCCACGGCCTGGCTCCGGCGTCCCTGGGCGCACAGCTCCAGCACCCGGGCGTCGTGTTCCACGGTGGGGTGGATGCCGCTGATCAGGTCGATGAGCGGGCCCGCCTCGGCCATGGCGCCGCGCTGGTAGTGCAGCATGAGGCGGCCGTTCACCGCGACGGCGCCCGCGTACCACATGCCGATCCGCTTGGCCTGCCGTTCGGCCTCACCGTACAGCGCGTCGGCCTCGGCGAACCGGCCGGCCAGGGTGAGCCGGTTGGCCCGCCACATGGTGTGCTGGAACCGCGGCCACGGCAGTTGCAGGTCGTCGAGCAGCGCCTCGCAGCGGGCGGCCGCCCGGTCGGCCTCGGCCAGGTCGTGCATCTCCAGCCGGTAGTGGGTGTCCATCATGTGGGCGAGCAGCTCGAAGCCCGGCGTCCGGGTCCGCGCGGCCAGGCCGTGCAGCTCGTCGGCGATCTCCATGAGCTCGGCGATGTGGGTCGCCTGCGGCACGGACAGCGCGCGCGCGTTCAGCGCCCGCATGAGCAGGTGCGGGTCCGCGATCCGGCGGGCCATCGCGACGGCCTCGGCCGACAGCGACAGGCATCGCAGGTCGTCGTCGCTGCCGTTGTACAGTTCCTGCGCCAGGCCGCCGAGCAGCAGCGTCCGCTCGACGCCGTCGGTCTCGGGCAGCGCGCTCAGCGTGGCCTCGAACTGCTCGACCAGCCGCAGTTCCACCGGTTCGTACGGGTTGCGCAGCGTCCAGATGGCCGGCGCGTCCAGTGCGGTGAGCGCGCGGGCGGTCAGGGTGGGGCCGGCTTCGGCGCGCTGCGCCACGCGCAGGGCCTGGGCCCGCAGGTCGCGCGCGCCCATCGCGTCTCCGGCGTCCAGCAGGGCGCGCACCTGGTGCAGCAGGAGTTCCACGTGCTGGGCGGGGTCGCCGTCGCAGGCGCCGTGCGCGGCGACGGCCCGTCCCCACCAGGCGGCGGCCTCCTCGTGCGCCATGCGCCGGCTCGCCTGCCCGGCCGCCGCGCGGGCCCAGTGCGCCGTCTCCCGGTACGCCAGCGGCCCGGCCTGCACGGCGTGGTGGGCGATGACGGTCACGTCGGTGCTCGGCCTGGCCGACAGGGCCCGCATCACCTCCCGGTGGAGCACGCCCCTGCGCAGCGGCGGGACGCCGGCGATCAGCGTCTCCCTGACCAGGTCGTGGACGAACGTCATGACCCCGTCGCCGCTGGTGACCAGCCCGGCCTGGGCGGCCCAGTCGAGCAGCTCGTAGGTCTGCTCCGGCCACGACGCGCAGGCCCGGAACACCTCGACGACCAGGCCGGGATCGAAGCTGCGGCCGATCAGGGCGGCCGGCTGGAGTATCTCCGTCGCCCGCGGCCCGAGCATGGCCAGCCGCCGGCGGATCAGGTCGGACACCGCGTCGGGCACGACCTCCAGCCCCTGCCCCTGCGCCATCAGCCGGACGCTCTCGCGGACGAAGAACGGGTTGCCGCCGGTGCGCCGGGTCAGCAGCTGGGCCGTCGAGCCGTCCACCGGGACGCCCATCTCCCGGGCGAGCGTCCCGACGTCGGCGGCGTCGAGGCCGCTCAGCCGGATGCGCACGAGGTCGTAGCGGGCGAGCTGGTAGAGGACCTCGTCCACCGAGAGGTTGAAGGAAGCGGCGGGGGTGGCCGTCCGGTCGTCATGCGCCGCGTCGCGGAAGGCGGTGACCAGCAGCAGCGGGCGCTCGCCCGGGTACGCCTCGGACAGCACGGCGACGTCCCTGAGCAGTTCGAGCGTGGCGGAGTCCGCCCAGTGCAGGTCGTCCAGGACGATCACCAGGGGGCGGGCGCGCGCGGCCTCGACGAGCCACCGGGCGACGGCCCGGTTGCGGTGCGGCGAGGCCGGCGCGCCGGTGGGCCAGTCGTCGTCCAGCAGCCCGCTCAGCGCCTGGCGCTCGGCGGGCGGCACGGTCCCGGCCAGCGCGCGCAGCACCTGGAGCCACGGCCACAGCGGCGGCACGCCCTCCCCTCCGCGGCAGCGGCCCCACAGCACCAGATGTCCGCGGTCCACGCAGTCGTCGCGGAACGCCTGCAGCAGCCGGGTCTTGCCGATGCCGGGCTCGCCGCTGACCGCGGCGACCACGACGCCGTTGTGGTGCGCCGCGCCGGGCAGCTCCGTCAGCTCCGCCAGGCCCCGCTCGCGGCCGATCAGCCGTCCCCGCGCCGCGCGGCGCGGGGAGGCGTCCTCACCGGTGTGCGCGGCGGCCTCCTCACCGCCGCCCGCCACGGTGGCCGGAACGGCCTCCGTACGGACGAGCGACAGCCGCACGGGCCCCGGCTCGGGCGGCGGGGTGATCGACCGCGCCTGCCGGAGGATGTCCTTCTCCAATTCCCGCAGCTCGGGCCCGGGATCGAGGCCGAGCTGGTCGGCGATGACCTGCCGCGCCCTGCGTAACGTGGCCAGCGCGTCGGCCTGCCGCCCGGACCGGTAGAGAGCCAGGGCGCGCAACCACCACAGCCGTTCGCGCAGCGGGTGCTCCGCCGTCTCGGACTCCAGCTCGTGGATCACCGGCTGCGGGCGGCCGGCGTCCAGCAGGGCCTGGGCGCGGGACTCGATCGCGTTCATGCGCAGCTCGCCCAGGCGGTTCACCTCCGCGGCGGCCCACAGCTCGTCGGCGAACTCGCCGTAGGGGACGCCGCGCCAGAGCCCGAGAGCCTCCTCCAGCAGGGGCAGCGCCTCCGCGGGCGGGCGCAGCTCGGCGTCGGTGACCAGCTTGGCGAAGCGCAGCGCGTCGACGTCCGCGGTGGCCAGGAGATAGCCGGGCCGGCGGGCCACCAGCAGCCGGGGCGGCGTGCGGGGCGGGCGTGCCGGCTCCAGCACCCGGCGCAGGTTCGACACGTAGACGTGCACGGAGCCCACCGCGGTCGCCGGCGGCCTGCCCCGGTACAGGTCCTCGATCAGCGTGTCGGTGGAGACGACCGTCCCGGCCGCGGCCACCAGCCGGGCGAGCAGGGCGCGCTGCCGCGGCCCTCCGGGGCTGACCGGGCCGCGGGCGCCGAGGATCTCGAACGGCCCGAGCACCCGGAACCGCACGCCCGCCGCACCGGTCCCGTCGTCGGAGCCGTGTTGTCCGAGCCCTCCGAACCGTTCCCCATCGGCTGTCTCCTCGTGACGAGAGGTTCGCGACATCGCTCCATCGTGGCCGCTGCCGGGCCCGGTCTCGTCACTCGGGAGGGTGATGCGGAAATCAGTCCCGGGCGGGACGCGGGGGTCTGCAACTTTCGCGGCAGTGGATGTCCACCCTCGGTTTGATGCGCCGGGGGTGGTGCCGGGGTTAGCGTGACGGGTGCCCTTCACCGCCCCGTCCATCGTCCGGCGGGTGTTCGCGGTCCACCCGCTGCTGCTCGACGGCGCCGTGGCCCTGACGCTCGTCGTCGGCACCTGGCTGTGGGAGATGTTCGAGCCGGGCCGGGGCCGGCCGGGCGACGCCCTGTCGGTGGCCTTGACCGTGCTGGTCAACGCGCCGCTGGCGCTGCGCAGGGTGACGCCGGTGGCGGTGCTGCTGGTGTCGGTGGGCGCCTCGCTGGTCTACCACGTGCTGGGCTACCACCTCGGGCTCAACAGCATCGGGCCGCTGGTGGCGCTCTACTCCGTCGCCGCCCACCGGTCGTGGGCGTGGTGCGCGGCCGGTGCGGTGCTGATCGTCTTCGAGTGGACCTACGCCTCGGCGCAGCAGCCCGGCGTCGCGCTGTGGTCGGCCGCCGCGCAGTCGTGCATCGTGGCGGCCTGCGGGGTGGGCGCGGGCACCAGCGTGCGGCTGCTGTCGGAGCGCACCGGGCAGCTCGCCGACCTCGCCGCGCAGCTGCGCGCGGAGCAGGACGCCGCCGCCCGGCGGGCGGTCACCCGCGAACGGGTGCGCATCGCCCGCGAGTTGCACGACGTCGTCGCCCATCACATGTCGGTCATCTCCGTACAGGCCGGGCTGGGGCGCTACGTGGCGCTGAGCGACCCGGCCACCGCCCACGCCACGCTGGGCGTCATCGCCGACACCAGCCACGAGGCGCTGACCGAGATGCGCCGGCTGCTGTCGATCCTGCGCATAGAGGCCCACGACGACGACGAGGGCCTCTACGCCACCGCGCCGGGCCTGCTGGCCCTCGATCCACTGGTCGAGCGCATGCGCGGGGCGGGCGTCGCCACCGAGCTCGTCGTCGAGGGCCGGGCCCGGCCGCTGCCGTCCGGCCTCGACCTGTGCGCCTACCGCATCGTCCAGGAGTCGCTGACGAACGTGCTCAAGCACGCCGACCCCGGCCGGGTCGAGATCCACATCGGCTACGGTCCGGCCACGCTGACGTTACGCGTCAGCAACGACGGCGCCGCCGTCCAGGCGGGAGACGGGCCGTCCGGCGGTCACGGGTTGATCGGCATGACTGAACGTGTCAGGCTCTACCAGGGGTCGATCACCGCCGGGCCGCTGCCCGGAGGCGGGTTCGAGGTCCTGGCGACCTTCCCGCTCCCCGTGCCCGGTGCCGACGATCGGCCGCCGTGACGACCGTGAAGCAGGTGCGAGATCAAAGTCCTCGTCGTCGACGACCAGGTACTCATCCGTGCGGGTCTGGCCGCGCTCCTGCGCGCCGCGGGCCTGGAGGTCGTGGGCGAGGCCGCCGACGGTGAGGAGGCCGTGCGCCTGGCCGCCACGCTGCGGCCCGACGTGATCCTCATGGACATCAGGATGCCGGGCATCAACGGCCTGACGGCGACCGAGCGCATCCTGGCCGCCGCCCACGACCCGCCGCCCAAGGTGCTCATCCTGACCACGTTCGACCTCGACGAGTACGTCTACAACGCGCTGCGCCTGGGCGCCGGCGGGTTCCTGCTCAAGGACACCCCGCCCGAACGCCTGATCGCCGCCATCCACACGGTCGCGGCGGGCGACATCCTGCTGGCCCCGGCCGCGACCAGGCGGCTGATCGAGGCGTTCACCGAGCCACCGGCCCCGCTTCCCGCCCCCTCCCTCGACCGGCTCACCGGGCGCGAGACGGAGGTGCTGCGGCTGGTCGGGCACGCGCTGTCGAACAAGGAGATCGCCGAGCGGCTGTCGGTCAGCGAGGGCACGGTCAAGACGCATCTCAACCGGCTGATGGCCAAGCTGGGGCTGAGCAGCCGGGCGCAGGTGGTGGTGGTGTCGTACGACGCCGGCCTCGTCCGCCCCGGCCGTCCCCTGTCCCGCCGGACGACCGCCGACGACCAGGGTTAGCGCAGGGCGGCCGGACGCGGTCAGCGGCCGGGCGTGAGCAGGGGCTTGACGTCGAGGATCGGGGTCGCGTCGAGCGCCTCCAGGTTCCGGACGTGCACCCGCCGGCCCTCGACCGCCAGGATGTGCACGGTGTGCAGGCCGATCGGGTTGGGCCGGTCGGGTGCGCGGGTGGCGAAGACGCCGGTGAGCGGCCGGGCGGCGTCGCCACGCGGGTGGACGGCGAGGGTGTCGCGGTCGGCCCGGTCGAGCCAGGTGAGCAGCAGCACGTCGGTGCCCGGGGTCAGGCCGTCGAGGGCGGCGGCGTACCGGTCGTCGAAGACCAGCCAGGCGTCGGGGGCTCCCTCGTCGGGCTGCCGGGGCGCCGCCGTGCGATCGGTCAGTGTCGACTCGACGCGCCCGACCGGGCGCAGCGTGGGTTCGGTCACGGGTCCTGGATCCTTCCCCGTGCGGGGACGCCGGTCAAGACCGTCGATCGCCCGAAGCCCGCCGGAGGGGCCGGCGGCTGCCACGGCTCATTCGTCGAGCGTGAGGCCGGCGAGCTGGCCGCGGGCGGTGACGCCCAGCTTGGGGAAGGCCTTGTACAGGTGCTGGCCCACCGTGCGCGGGCTCAGGAACAGGTGCGCGGCGATGTCCCTGTTGGACAGCCCCGTGGCGGCCAGCTGCACGATCTGCCGTTCCTGCGGGGTGAGCCGCGCGAACCGGTCCACGCCGGTGCGGCGGGGCGCGCTCCAGCCCGTGGCGCCGAGTTCGGTACGCGCCCGCTCGGCCCAGGGTTCGGCGTCGAGCCGTTCGAACACCTCCAGCGCGGCCCGCAACCGCTCCTGGGCCTCGCCGGTGTGGCGGGCTCTGCGCAGCCACTCCCCGTACAGGAGTTCGGTGCGCGCGCGGTCGAAGGGCCGCTCGTGCACGGCCAGCGCGGCGCGGAAGTGCGCGCCGGGGTCGCCGGTGGTGTCCAGCAGGGCCCGGCATCGCAGCACCAGGGCGTCGGCCCAGCGCTGGCCCAGCGTCGCCGCCCACGACTCCAGCCGGGCGAACGGCTCCGCGGCGCGGGCGATCCTGCCGCTGCGCAGCGCGGCCTCGACCAGGTCGGGCACGTGGTGCATGGCGTCGATGCGGTTGCGGGAGCGCCCGTAGACCAGCGACTCCAGGCTGAGCAGGGCCTGCTCGGAACGTCCTGCGCCGAGGTCCAGCAGGGCGAGCGCGCCCGGGTGGGCGGTGGCCGGGTCGAGCGCCTCGCCGCGGACGGCCGCGAACCGGTCCAGCAGCCCGGCGGCCTGGCGCGCCCACGCGGGCTGGCCGGTGTCGGCGGAGATGGCCACGGCCTCGGTGGCCAGGCTGCGCGCCTCGGCATGCCGGCCGCGCGCGTACTCGACCCGGGAGAGGAACGTCAGCGCCTGCGGCAGCAGGCCGACCATGCCCTCGGCCCGGATCGTGGCGGTGGCCGCGGCGGCCAGCATGTGGGTGCGGGCGTCGTACTCGGCCAGGCCCAGCCCGCCGATCAGCAGCAGCCCGCGGCGGTCGGCCGTCGCCAGGGGGCGGGCCGACTCCACCACCTCGGCCAGGGGCGGCAGCCCGTCGGCCGGCCGGCCGAGCGCCATGGCGATGAACCAGCGCGACAGCCGGTGCACCGGGACGACCTCGTCGTCCGGCGGCAGCTTGAGCCCGTCGAGCTGCTCGGCGGTGCGCCAGGCCATGTCGCGGTCGCCGTCGAACCAGATCATGGACGCGGCGTCGAGCAGCAGCCAGGCGGCCGAGCGCGGATCGGTGCTCGCCAGGTGGTCGACGCCCGCCGACAACATCGCGTGCGCCCCGGCGAGACGCCCCTCTCCGTAGTCGGAGCAGGCGCGCACCCGGATCAGCCGGGAGGTCAGCTCGGCGCCGGGATCGCCGGCGTCCTCGGCCAGGGTCCTGGCCCGGTCGAAGCGGCCGCTGAACTCGGTCGCCTCGGCGGCGAGCGTGAGCCTGCGCGCCCGGTCCCCGAGCTCCGGGCTCAGCGCGGCGGCGCGCTCGTAGGCCGCCGCGGCGGCCGCGTACCCGCTGCGGGAGCGCGCGCGGTCGGCGGCCGACTCCAGCCGGGCCGCGACCCGCTCGTCGGCGGCCAGCGTGGCGGCGGCCAGGTGCCAGGCGCTGCGGTCGGCGTCCGCGGTGCGGTCCAGGGCCTGGCTGAGCGCGTGGTGCACGGTCAGCTGCCGGGCCAGCGGCGTGCGCTGCCGGACGGCCGCGCGCACAAGGGGATGGCGGAACTCCAGCCGCTTGCCCTCGCCCCAGACGACCAGCCCGGCGGCGAGCACGTGCTCCAGGTCCTCCGGCGTGCTGCCGAGGGTCCCGGCGGCGGCCAGGACGACGCCCGGCTCGCCCGTGCCGTCGACGGCGGCGACCTGGAGCAGGACCTTGGCGCTGACCGGCAGGCCGTCGGCCTGGGCGGCGAAGGCCTCCTCCAGGCGGGCGGTGAGCGAGGGCTCGTCGGCGGGGCCGTGCGACTTGGGCAGCTCGATGAGCGCCAGCGGGTTGCCGGCCGCCTCGGTGAGGATCCGGCGGCGGGCCGCGTCGGGCAGGGCCGGGCCGGCGGAGTCGAGCAGCGCGGCGGACGCCGGCTCGTCCAGGCCGGACAGCTCCAGCACGGGCAGCCCCTTGGCCTCGAACCCCGGCCGCGCGGCGAACACCATGACCACGCCCTCGGCCGCCAGCCTGCGCGCCGCGATCAGCAGCGCCTCGGCCGAGGCGTGGTCCAGCCACTGGGCGTCGTCGATCAGGCAGACCACCGGCCCGTTCTCGGCCAGCTCCGACAGCAGCGACAGGACCGCCAGCCCGATGAGGAACCGGTCCCCCGCGCCGTTCTCGCCCAGCCCGAAGGCGCCGCGCAGGGCGGCCGCCTGCCGGTCCGGGATGTGCTCCAGCCGGCCGAGCACCGACCTGAGCAGCAGGTGCAGGGCGCTGAACGGCAACTCCGCCTCGGCCTCGATGCCCGTCGTCCGCAGGACGTGCGCGTGGGTCACGTCGGCGTGGCCGAGCAGCGCCGTCTTGCCGATGCCGGGCTCCCCCAGGACGACCAGGGCGCCGCTGGCCCCTTCCCGGGCGCCGTCCAGCAGTCCGTCGATGATCGTCAACTCGTGGTCCCGCCCCCGCAACATGGGTCAGACATTACCTATGCGATGACTCATGCTGATCTTTCGGGCGCTCTCTACCGTTGTCGACATGAAGCCGTACAGCGTGAACATTCCTCAGGCCGACCTCGATGACCTGCACGAACGCCTGCGCCGCACCCGGTGGACCCGGGAGATCGCCGGGCAGGGCTGGAGCCGCGGCGTGCCCCTGGACTACCTCAAGGGCCTGGCCGACTACTGGCTCAACGACTTCGACTGGCGCGCGGCGGAGGCCGAGTACAACAAGCATCCGCAGTTCGTCACCGAGATCGACGGGCAGGACATCCATTTCTTCCACATCAGGTCGAGCTCCGGCACCGCCCTGCCGCTGCTGCTCCTGCCCGACAACCCGGGCGGCACGATCGGCTTCCTCGACGTGCTCGACGAGTTGTCGCGCGACTTCCATCTCGTGGTGCCGTCCTGCCCGGGGGTCGGCCTGTCCGGCTACGTCACCGAGCCCGGCTGGACGGTCCCGCGCACGGCGGCGGCCTTCGCCGAGCTGATGTCCCGGCTCGGCTACGACCGGTACGGCGCGCAGGGCGGCGGCGGAGGCGCCAACCTCGCCCTGGAGCTGGCCCGCCAGGCGCCCGAGCGGGTGGTCGGCGTGCACGTCAACGCCTGGGTCGCCTTCCCCTCGCCGGACGAGGGCGGGTTCACCGCCGACGAGCAGCGCCGCCTGGGCATCATGCAGACCTTCATGCAGGAGGGCCTGGGGTTCAACCAGATCATGTCGACCCGCCCGCAGACCCTCGCCTACGGGCTGACCGACTCGCCCGTGGGCCAGCTCGCCTGGATCGTGGAGAAGTTCAAGGAGTGGACCGACTCCCGCGCCGAGCTGCCCGAGGACGCCTTCTCCCGCGACCGGGTGCTGACCGACGTGAGCCTCATGTGGTTCACCGCGACCGCGGGGTCGGTCGCCAACCTCTACTACGAGCTCGGCCACGACCCGGGCGCCTACGCCCCCAAGCCGCGGGTGACCGTCCCCACGGCCGTGCTGCTGGCCAAGGACGACGTGACGATCCGCCGCTTCGCCGAGCGGGACGCCGACGTCCGGCGCTGGACCGAGCTCGACCGCGGCGGCGCGTACCTGGCGCTGGAGGTGCCGGACCTGCTGGTGGCGGACGTGCGGGCGTTCTTCGGCCCGCTGGCGGCTGCCTGACCGGCGGGCCTGAAGGATTCATGGCCCGCCTGATGACATCCGCATCTGGTGGGCGGCCCGCCCGGGGGGCAAGGTGGGACCGGCATTGCGCCGGCGGCGTGTCGAGAACGCGGCGTCGGCTCCGTCCTGGGAACATCGGCGGCCGGCGAGCGGCCGCGTTTGACGAAGGAGGCCCGGCGTGGCGATCCAGCGGATGGACAACGTGCTCATCGTCGTCGAAGACCTTGATGCGGTGATCGCGTTCTTCCTCGAACTCGGCATGGAGCTGGAGGGCAGGGGGCCGATCGAGGGGCGCTGGGCGGAGCGGGTGATCGGGCTCGACGGCGTCCGGCAGGAGGTCGCGATGTTGCGGATCCCGGGCAGCGCCGGCGGGATCGAGCTGGCCATGTTCCACACGCCGAAGCCGATCCGTCCCGAGCCGGCGGACCCGCCGGCGAACACGCTGGGCATCCGCCGGGTCATGTTCGCCGTCGACGACGTCGAGGACGTCATCGCCCGCCTGCGCCGGCACGGCGCCGAGCTCGTCGGCACGCTGGAGCGGTTCGAGGACAGCTACCTGCTGTGCTACGTCCGCGGCCCCGAGGGCATCGTCGTCGGCCTGGCCCAGCAGCTCGGCGGGTGACCGGGCGCCCGGCGCGTCCGTGCCGCTAGGGCCGCCGGACCGCGACGAGGTCGAGCTCCAGCGCCACCTTCCTGGCGACGAGTCCGGCGGCGGCGTTCCACTTCACGCCCCAGTCGGTGCGGTCGATCGTGACGCCGCCCTTGAGCCGGAGGCCGTCCCCGTCGCCGGTCAGCTCCAGCTCCAGGGTGATCGGGTTGCGCACGCCGCGGATGCTCAGGTCCCCGGTGACCTGGAAGGCCGTCTCACCGGTCCGCTCCACCCGGTTCGAGGTGAAGGTGATCACCGGGTGGTCGGCGTCCTTGAGGTACTTGCCGCGCAGGTACCGGTCGCGCTGCGGGTTGCTGGTCTGGACGCTGCCCGCCTGGACGGTGAGCTCGATGCGCGACCTGGACGGGTCGTCGCCGTCCAGGTGGCCGGTGCCCGCGAACCGGTCGAACCGCCCGTGTACGGCGGGGCCGACGGTGTGCCGGGCGACGAAGCCGATCCGGGTGCGGGCCTGGTCGAGGACGTAGTCGCCGGTCAGGGCGCGAAGGCTGGTCGTCATGCCGGGCGCTCCTGATCGATGGCGGGGGCCGAGCCCGGCAGCGGGCTGTCGTCGAGATACCTGACCTCGTAGACGCGTTCGGCGAACTTCCAGCCGTCGCCGGTGCGCTGGTAGCGGTCGTGGTAGAGGGCGTGGTTGGCGTGGGAGCCGCCGTCGCGCATCCGCCCGAACTCGTGGATGTAGGACCGGCCGGTCGCGGTGTCGCCGTCGATCCGGATGACGCCCGGATGGACGTTCTGCACGAAGAACTCCCAGAGGCCCTGCCCCCACTCGATCCCGGCGCGGATCGCCTCCCGGCCGGCGAACTCCTTGCCGATGTGCGGCCATCGCATGACGCCGCCGGGCGTGAACAGGGATTCGACGCGGTCGTAGTCGCGGGTCATCACCGCGTCGGTGAGCTCGCCGCGCAGCGCCTCGATCTCGACGCGGTCGGCTACGGCTTGCAGGTCGGTCATGTGGTTCTCCCCCTCGCTCAGGTGGTGCGTCCAGCATCGAGGCAGGTCGGAGGGCGAACAAGGTAGGGTTCGTGGGGCGATCCATAACATGGGGGTTATCCGTGGAGCTGAGGGACATCGAGATCTTCCTGACGCTCGCCGAGGAGCTGCACTTCGGCCGTACCGCCGAACGGCTGCGCGTCTCGCAGGCGCGCGTCAGCCAGGCCATCAGCAGGCAGGAACGGCGCCTCGGCGTGGCGCTGTTCGACCGCACCAGCCGGCGCGTGGCCCTGACGCCGGTCGGCCGCCGCCTGCGCGAGGATCTGCGGCAGGCCTACGACCTGCTCCAGGAGGGGCTGGCCCGGGCCGAGGCCGCGGGCGTGGGCGCGAGCCGCACGCTGCGCCTGGGCGTGTTCGGCCACGCCGGCTACGAGCTGCGCCCGCTGGTCGACGCCTTCCGCGCCCGCCATCCCGGCGCCGAGGTCCGGTTCAGCGAGGTCACCGGCGGCGACCCGTTCGCCGCCCTGCGCGCCGGGGACGCCGACGCGCACGTGTTGTGGTTGCCGGTGGCCGAACCCGATCTCACCGTCGGCCCCACCGTGCTCGTCACCGGCCGGGTGCTGGCGGTGTCGGCCGGGCATCCGCTCGCCGGGCGGGGCGGCGCGTCGCTGGAGGACCTGGCCGACGAGCATGTCGTCGACCTGGGCCCCGCCGCCCCGGAGTACTGGGTGGCGTCCATGGTCCCCACCCGCACGCCGCTGGGCCGCCGCATCCCGCGCGGGCCCGTCGCGCGGACGTTCCACGAGATCCTGGCCCTGGTCGCCGCCGGGCAGTGCGTCCATCCGCTGGGCGAGATCGCCGCCCGCTACAACCGGCCGCCCGGCGTCGTCTTCGTGCCGCTCCACGACGCCCCGGCTCTCCGGTTCGCCCTGGTCTGGTCGTCCACCGCCGACGGCCCCGCCGTCCGCGCGCTGGCCAGGACCGCCGCCGACCTCGGCCCGCTCTCGCTCGGCGGGAACGCCGAGCCGGGCTGAGGCCCCGCCGGCCGGGCTGAGGTCTGCTCCGGCGCCCTACGCGGTGGTGGGTGCGCCCGCGACGCGGCGTTCGCCGCCGTTGCGCTCCTGCCAGAACCGGTACACCTCGACGGCGTCCGCGCACGGCTCGTGGCGCATCGGCAGCCGGCGCCGCTGCCAGGGCTTGGCGAACTCGTCGTAGAAGGTGCCCAGCTCGAAGTACTTGCGGTCGTCCACGTAGTGGGGCTCGTAGGCGTCGCGGGTGGTGAGGAAGACGACCTCGGCCGGGGAGCAGTAGTACAGCGCGCCCAGGCACATCGGGCAGGGGTGGGCCAGCACGTGGATGGTGGCGTCGGTCAGGTGCTCGGTGCCGAGCCTGGTGCAGGCCTCGCGGATGGCGAGGATCTCCGCGTGGGCGGTCGGGTCGCCGGTCTGGGCGACCTTGTTGGCGCTCTCGGCCAGGAGCTCGCCGTCCCTGACGATGACGGTCGCGAACGGGCGGCCGCCCTCGGCGACGTTCTGGCGGGCGAGGTCGATGGTGCGCTGGACGAAGTCCATGAAGGTCCTCCGGAAGTGGCCGGGCGGTCAGAAGGGCTTGGTCGGCAGGTACTTGCCGTCCAGGGTGATGACGGCGCGCTCGCCGCCCTCCGGGTCGGCGACCTTCTTCACGTCGAGCCGGAAGTTGATCGCGGAGATGATGCCGTCGCCGAACTGCTCGTGGATCAGGGCCTTGAGGGTCGTCCCGTAGACCTGGAGCATCTCGTAGAAGCGGTACATGGTCGGGTCGGTCGGGATCCGGTCCGGCATCGAGCCGCGGATCGGGATGGTCTGCAGCAGCGCCGCCGCGTCCTCGCCGAGGTCCAGCAGCTCGGCCACGGCCCGGGCGGAGCTCTCCGGCAGCGGGTGCTGGCCGAGGACGGCGGCGGTGGTGAAGGCCACCGACAGGCCGGCGGCGTCGGCGATCTGCTGCCAGGACAGGTCCTTCCGGATCTTGGCCTCGACGGCGGTGGCGGCCAGGGTCTGGCGGGCGGTGGGGTCGAACTGTGCGTGCACCATGTGTCGGTACGTCCTTCTCTTCAGGTGGTGTCGGGAGAGCCGCAGGGCCCGGTCAGGCCGTGCGCGCGGCGCCCGCGGCGGTCAGGTCCTCGACGCGGCCGGTCGGGATGTCGTAGACCCAGCCGTGCAGGGTGACCTTCCCCGCCGCCAGCGCGCGGGCGACCGACGGGTGGGTGGCCAGGTTCGCCAGCTGGGCGAGCACGTTCTGCCGGACCAGGGCCGGCACGTCACCGCGGGCGGCGGTGCGGGCCCGGGCGGCGTCCGCGTGCCGCAGCCAGGCGGCGACGGTCGGGGCGCCGCTGAGGTCGTGCCCCTCGGCGAGGGCGGTCATCGCGCCGCACGCCGAGTGGCCGCAGACGACGACGTCCCGCACGCCCAGCGCGGCGACCGCGTACTCGATGCTCGCGGCCACCCCGTCGGCTTCGGGGCGGTAGGCGGGCACCAGGTTGCCGGCGGTGCGGATGACGAACAGGTCGCCCGGCTCGGTGCCGGTGATCAGCTCGGGGACGACGCGGGCGTCGGAGCAGCCGATGAACAGCGTGTGCGGTGTGTGACGGGTGGCCAGACGGGCGAAGAGCTCCGCCTTGGTCGGGAAGACGTCCCGCTGGAAACGGGCGACGCCCTCGGCGAGGTCCTGCATGGTCACTCCCTTCGGCGGTGGCCGGCCCTTGTGGGCTGCTGACATCCAGCATGCATGACCTGGTCCTATAGTGTCCAAGAGGCGTTCCGCCTGACACTCATTGCTCTCATCTATAGTTTGTCCATGGCCGCTCTCGAACTGCGTCACGTGCGCTACCTGCTCGCCGTGGCCGAACACGGCAACTTCACCCGCGCCGCCGAGGAGCTGCACATCTCGCAGCCCACGCTCTCCCAGCAGATCAGGCAGCTGGAGCGGACCCTGGGCGTGCAGCTGCTGGACCGCACCGGCCGCGCGGTACGGCTCACCGACGCCGGGGCGGTCTACACCGACCACGCCCGGCGCGCGCTTCGCGACCTGGCCGCCGCCGAACGCGCCGTGCACGACGTCCAGGACCTCTCCCGCGGCCACCTGCGGCTGGGCGTCACCCCGACCTTCACCGCCTACCTGGTCGGCCCGCTCACCGCCGAGCTGCACGTGCGCCACCCGGCCGTCGACCTCACCCTGACCGAGATGACCCAGGACCGCATGGAAGCGGCCCTGCTCGGCGACGACCTCGACCTCGGCATCGCCTTCGCCGGCCCCCACCTGCCGGGCGTCACCCCCACCCCGCTGTTCACCGAGACCCTCAGCCTCGTCACCGGCACCCCGCACGCCCGGACGCTGGCCGCCCCCCTACCGGTGCGCGCGCTCAAGGGCGAACGGCTCGCCCTGCTCAGCGGCGACTTCGCCACCCGGGGCCACATCGACGCCTACTTCGCCCGCCACCGGGCCGCCCCCCGCATCGCGGTCGAGGCCAACTCCATCCAGGCACTCACCGAGATCGTGCGCCGCACCCCGCTGGCCACCGTCCTGCCCGACGCCATCGCCCACGGCCACCCGCACCTCACGCCCGTCCCCCTCGACCCGCCGCTGCCCAGCCGCACCGTCACCCTGCTGCACCGCGAGGGCGCCTACCGCAGCGCCGCCGCCCGCGCCTTCACCGAGCTCACCGGGGACTTCGTCCGCTCCCGCGGCTACACCCCGCCCGCCTGAACCCCGGCGCGCAGCGGGCATGTGTCGGTCAGAAGCCCGACACATGCCCGGCCGCCGACTCGGAGCCGCCGTCGCCGCCCGGCGCCGCCGGTTCGCCGGTCGCCGGGACGCTCCCGTCCGGCTGGACGGCGGCGGCCTGCGCCGGTTCGTCGTGCTGCCGGCTCGCTCCGGCCTGGGCCTGCTGCGCCGCGTCCGGGCCTCCATGGGCATGGCCGGTGTCACCGGACGCCGCGGCCGCGGTCTCGGGCTGGGAGCCGGGCAGCGGGTGCCAGCCGCCGTCGGGCGACTGGTAGGCGGCCGAGACCAGCTCGGTCGTCCCGGTCTGGCCGCCGTCGCCGACCGTCCCGTCGTGCACGGGGAGCGGGTGCCAGGCGCCGTCGTGGCCCAGGAACCAGGCCGCGTTCAGCTCGACCCCCGGCGTGCCGCCACCGGCGTCGGGCGAGATGGGCGCGGCGGGCGGGACGGGGTGCCACGAACCGGCGGCGTCCTGCGTCCAGTCCAGGTTGACGACGCTCTGGGCGCCCGCGATCGTGTGGCCGTCCGGGCCGATGGGATGCCAGGTGCCCTCCGGGCCGCGCCAGCCCGACCCCGCGGTGCCGGGCGGGTCGCTCGCCGACACCTGGTGCCAGGCGCCGGCGGCGTCCCGGTAGCCGCCCTCGGTGTGCGTGATCGCGCCGGGGACCGGGGTGGAGGAGATCGCGTGCCAGGCGCTGCCCGGTTCGTACCACCATCCGCCCTGAAACTCGACGATCCCGTGCGACGTCAGCGGGGCCGAGGGTTGATGACGGTGTTCCGTGGCGGGACCGGCCAGGTCGGGCAGCGCGTGCAGCGGCGGCGCGACGTCGGAGGGCAGGGTGAACGCGGCCTCTTCGGCGCTCCCGTGGA
Source organism: Nonomuraea sp. NPDC004702 (assembly GCF_053601695.1). Classification (NCBI taxonomy): domain Bacteria; kingdom Bacillati; phylum Actinomycetota; class Actinomycetes; order Streptosporangiales; family Streptosporangiaceae; genus Nonomuraea; species Nonomuraea sp. NPDC004702. The sequence goes on along the minus strand of NZ_JBSGCE010000068.1, from coordinate 6,023 downwards.
CCGCCCGGAAGAGGAGGTCGCCGAGGTCGTGGGCGACGTCGTGGCCGGTGGCCGCCTCGATGCCCTTGATCGCCGTGGTGCCCACGCCGTAGCCCGCCAGCGCGGCGCCGACCAGCGCGCCGGCCGGGGTGGTGACGTCCAGCAGCCCCAGCGTGGCGGAGTAGACCCCGGCGAGCCCGGTCGCGGCGGTGGCGGCGCCGTCGAGCACCTGCTCGCCGTTGCCGCCGCCCAGCCCCGTGCCGAGCTTCACCCCGCCGTTCCAGGTGTCGCGCGCGCCGGCGAACAGGCCGTAGCCGCTGATCGCCTGGTTCAGCGGCGGGAAGGCGAACGGGCCGGAGGAGCCCAGGCCGTGGGCGCTGCCGCCGAGCCTGTCGAAGTCGGTGTTCATCAGGAAGCTGGGCACCGTGAAGACGTTGACCACGTGCTGGAGGGCGTCGTCGGCTCTGCGGGCCGCGTCGTCGACGCCGCGCAGCACGTTCGCGGCCTGGTGCAGGGCGTCCCGCAGGGCCTGCGGCAGGAAGTCCGTCATGACCGGGTGAACACGCCGGCCCGCGCGACGGTGTCGCCCGGTTCGGGCTGCGGCGTCCCGGCCGCCAGTGCGAGGTCCAGCTCGGCGGCCAGGATGGCCGCCGCGTGCGCGTACGGGCGGGACCCGACCGCCGCGGGATCGGCCTCCCGCCTGGCCGCCAGCTCGATCCAGGTCGCGAATGCCTCGGCCAGCGGCTGCTCGGCGGGCTCCGGCCGCAGTTCGCCGGCCTGCTCCACGAGCGCAGCGATCAGCTTCCTGCGCAGGCCCGACCCCGGCGGCCGGGGCGGGACCGCCTGGACGACCTGCATCACGGAGATCGCGGCACGCACCACGTCGACGATCATCTCGGCCTCCCGGCCCGCTCAGGACGCCGGGACCCGGACCTCGCCGAGGACCAGGTCACGCCCGTCCGGCCAATGGAAATCGTGCAGGGTGACGGTGAGGCGGGACGCCCTCGGCGAGGTGTCCCACACCGTGAACACGAGCTTGCTGCGCTGACCGAGCGGCGGGTCGCCGTCCCCGCCGCCCTGGAACGGCACCGACCCGAGCTCGCTGCCGCTCGCCCGGTCGCTGATGCGGTAGATCATCCGGGAGGCGAACTGCCGCTCCTCCCGGGTCACGTACGCGGTGACGACGATCGACGGCCTGGTCCTCCCCATCCACCTGCTGACCGTCCGAGCGGTCCGCTCCACCGTGAACCGCCAGCCGTACCCGTGGATCGTCCACGGCGGCGGCCCGGACGCGTTCTTCCTGATCGGCTCGTCGGCCTCCAGGAACGGCAGCCTGGGCAGGCCGAGCCGGGGAAGGGCCGGCCCGTCGAGCCCGATCCGGGGGACGACCAGCGCCGCCGCGATCAGCACGGCGATCACCAGGTTGGCGCGGGCGAAGAAGCGCATCCGCCGCCCCTAGAAGAGGATCTTCTTCATGGCGCGGCGCTCGCGCACGACCGGTCCCTGCAGTTCCTGGTAGAGCTTGTCGACCTGGCCCGGCCCGCCGAGCCCGGCCAGGACGATCGACTCCTTCTCCGTCCCGAGCATGTAGGTCAGCTCCAGCGAGGCGGTGTTCGTCAGGTAGGAGGACAGGGTGCGGACGTAACGGACCTGGGTGATCGAGGCGTACAGGATCACCTGCTTGCTCCGGTCCCTGACGCCCTGGGCCACGTCGACGCGGCGCTGGTGGAAGACGTACGACGTCACCCTGGCGGAGACGACGGCGGCCACCCAGGCCGCCACGGCGTACAGCCCGAGCGCCACGACCAGCAGCGGCACCCGCAGCACCGAGACGGACAGCGCCAGCGCCGTGGCCACGAGCGGGGTGAGCGCGAGGTGCCGGGTCTGCGTCCTGGTGGACCACACTTCCTGGCCGATGTCGTAGACGGCCCGTTCGTCCAGGTCGTCGGCCATGGTGCGGTACGGCGTGACCCCCGCCGCGACGGCGCGGGTGTACTCCAGGGCGGCGGCGTGCTCGGCATCGTCCGGGACCACCACCTGCGGCGGCGCGGCGGCCACCGAGGGCAGCGTCCCGGCGGCGGCGCCCGCAGGCGGCGGTTTCGAGGTGGTGGGCCGGCGCGACGGGTCCGCGTCGGCGACCGGCGGCGGCGCGACCGGGGTGGTGGGCTGGTGCGGGGGGTGGCCCGTGGCGGGGCCGTCGGCCGTCCGGCAGGCCGCCAGGCGGGTGTGCACGTCCTTCACCACGTCCCCCGCCAGCGACTGGCGGAAGGCGACCGCGGCCTCGGCGGGCCTGCCCTGCTCCTGGAGCGCCACGCCCAGCTCGTAGGCGGCCAGGTGGTGCGCGGGCTCGGCCGCCACCACCGCGCCCAGGTGCCGCTCCGCCTCGCGCCACTCGCCCAGCTCGTTCAGGCACACGCCGAGCGAGTACCGGCAGACCCGGTCGCCGGGGAACTCTGCGACCACCTCCAGGAGCACGTCCCGGGCCTCGGCGGTCCGTCCCGCCTGGTAGAGGGCCAGCGCCCGGTCGAAGCCCTCGTCGTCCTGTGCCGACATGCGTCCACCCTCCGCTCTCGGGTCCGAGCCGGACGTCTCAGTGGTGGGGCAGTTCCGGGTACACCACGAGGAAGAAGACGGCCAGGGCGATGACGGCGATGATGATCTGCGTCCCCAGGCTCAGCTCGTCGCCGCCGCCGTCGCGGCGGGCCCGCCAGTCGTCGCGGTTGCGCCGGCGCGACGACTCGTCCATGGAGCGCCGGACCATCTCCCGCTGGTGGTCGATCCGCCGCGAGCTCTCCCGCTGGTAGTCGTCGAACGGCATCTGTCACTCCTTCTGGGTCGCACCGCCTGGAGCCAGAGTGATACGGAACGTCATCACCTGGTAACGATAAGACGGAAAACTGCCGTACTCCAGTCGCGCCCGCACATCCGCCGATGGAGACCGACACCGCCACTGTCCCGCCGGCCGGCCGGGCCGATGAATACGAAGAAGTGCGTACTTCCGATTCGCTGTGCCGGATGGTAGCCGTTCATGCACAATGCGCCCATGACGTCATTGTTCAGGGACGATGGCCGACGCATTCACGACCTGGCGATGGACATCCTCACGACGAGAAAGCCCGTACGCGTCTGGCCGCTGCTGATGGAGCGGCTGACGAAGGACCTGCCGGGAGACCTGGCGGTGCTCATCGACCTGGACTGGACGGCGGGCACCGGGCACGCGCTGACCGGCTCGCCCGACTGGCTGCACCAGGCGCCGCTGGACGCCCTCATCCACTCCCACATGCGCGCGCACCCGCTGCTCCGCCACTACGCCAGGACCGGCGACCGCACCCCTCTGGCCATGGACGACGTCGCCGACGGCGACTGGTGGAGGAGCGAGGCCTACCACGCAGGCCGGGCGGCGATCGGCATCGACCGCCAGCTCGCCCTGCCCCTGGACGCCCGGCCGGGACAGATCCGCGGCGTCATCATGAGCCGCGACGGCACCGGCTACAGCGCCCGGGACCTGGAGTACGCCGCTCTCGCGCGTTCGCTCCTCGACACGGTCGAAGCGCACGAGAAGGCCGTCTTCCGGCTGCCCGCGCTCGCGGACCCGGCCGAGCACGGGATCACCCTGCGCGAGATGGCGGTCCTGATGTTGCTGAGCGAAGGGCTGACCGCGTACGCCATCGGCCGCCGGCTCACCATCAAGGAGGCGACGGTGAACAAGCACAAGGAGAACCTGTACCGCAAGCTCGGCGTGCACGACCGGGTCACGGCGCTGCGCAGGGCCCGCGCGCTCGACCTCCTGCCCCCCGAACCGGGGCGGGACGCCCGGCTCAACGGTGAGTGATCCACCAGAACAGCAGGCCGACGAGGCCGCCGCCGGCGGCTTCGGCGGCCCCGCGGGCCAGGGCGACGGCGAGGGTGCGGCGGAGACGGGCGGAACGGCGGCGCGACGCGGAGGCGGCGCGGCGGGGTGCTCGGTTGTCGGTCATGCCGGCCATGACACCGGGGCCGGCGGCGAGGGTGAAGGTATGCCGGACAGGTCCGGATTCACGGGATTAAGCTGCTGGTGGCGGTGATCCGGACCGGTCCGTCCCGGATCCGGCAGGACGGTCCTGATCCAGACGGGCGGGCCTCGCTGGGGTGGAGAGGCGGACGTGGTGGCGGATTCACCGTTCCGGCCGCAGGGGTCGGGCTCCCGGGTCCTGGCCGAGCTGGCGCGGCTGTGGGACCAGGCCCGCGTCCACACCCCCGGCCGGGTGACGCAGAAGGAGCTCGCCCGGGTCTCGGGGGTGCCGCACACGACGGTGAACGGGTGGGCGACCGGGGCCGCCGAGCCGCGGAATCTGGACCAGCTCGTCCAGGTCGGCGCGACTTTGGCCACGTGGGCGAACGAGCCCCTCCCGTCGGCGCGGGACTGGGACCGGCTGATGGCCGCCGACCGCGCCCGCCCGGCTCCCGCCCCGGCCGACGTCGGCCCGCCCGTGCCCGCGCCCGCGGAGCGGGTTCGGGTGGGCGTGATCCCGCAACCTGCCGACTGCTTCCAGGACCGGCAGGTGGCCGAGGATGTGGAGGCCGCGGCCGGCGAGGGCGGGACGGGTGCGCCGGCCCAGGTGCTGACGGGGACGGGCGGGGTGGGCAAGACCCAGCTGGCAGCCGCCCACGCCCGGCGCGCCTGGCGGCAGGGGGTGCAGGTGCTGGTGTGGGTGGAGGCCGCCACCCGCGACGGCATCGTGTCCGCCTACGCCCGCGCCGCGGCGCGCCTGGGCCTGACGCCGGCCGGCCTGGACGATCCCGACCAGGCGGCGCGGGAGTTCCTGGTCTGGGCCGAGACCACCGGCCGGTCCTGGCTGGTGGTGCTGGACGACGTGCGCCGTCCCAAGGACCTGGCCGGCCTGTGGCCGCCGGCGGCGGTTTCGGCGGCGGGCGGCCGGGTGCTGGTCACCACCCGGCTGCGGGAGGCGGCCCTGGCCGGGGCGGACCGGCGTACGGTCGGCGTCGGCACCTTCACCGCGGCCGAGGCCCGCTCCTACCTGAGAGCCAAGCTCGGCGACCACGTCCCGGTCGCCGACCTGGACGCCCTGGCCGCCGACCTGGGGTTCCTGCCGCTGGCGCTGGCCCAGGCGGCGGCCTACGCCGCCAACGCCGCGATCGGCTGCGCCGAGTACCGGCGGCGGCTGGCCACGAGGTTGCTGGGCCACGCCGTGCCCGGCGAGGACCACCTGCCCGACGGTCATCGCCGGATCGTCGCCGCCACCTGGGAGCTGTCGATCGACGAGGCCGGCCGGGCCGCACCCGCCGGGCTCGCCCGCCCGCTGTTGTGCCTGACCAGCGTCCTGGACGCGGCCGGCATCCCGCAGGCGGCGCTGACCAGCCCGCCCGCCCTGGCGTACCTGACCAGCCACCTGCCCGATCCCGCACCCCTCGGCGGTGGCGGCGTGGACGCGGCGGCGGTGAACCAGGTGCCGGCGAACAAGGTGACGGTGGACGCGGCGACGGTGGACGCGGCGACGGTGGACGAGGTACTGCGGGTGCTGCACCGGCACAGCCTGCTCGACCACGACCGCACCGCCGCCCACCGCGAGATCCGCGTCCACCGGCTCGTGCAGCGCGCCACCCGCGAGCACCTCGTCGCCCGGCCGGAGCTCGGCCCCCGCCTGTTCGCCGAAGTCGCCGGCGCCGCCGCCGACGCCCTGCTGCACGTCTGGCCGCCGGTCGAACGCGACGGGCTCGGCGAGATCCTGCGCGCCAACACGACCGCCTTGCAGCAGGCCGCCGGAACCGTCCTGTGCAATCCCGGCGCCGGCGCCCATCCTCTGCTGTTCCAGGCCGCCGCCAGCCTCGGTCACGCCGGACGGGTCACCGCCGCCTTCGCCGCCTCCGCCGGCCTGCACGCCACCTGCCTGCGCGACCTCGGCCCCGACCACCCCGACACCCTGGCCATCCGCGGCAACCTGGCGGGCTGGCTGGGACGGGCAGGGGACGTGGCCGGCGCGGCGGCCGCGTTCGCCGAGCTCCTGACCGACATGGAACGGGTCCTGGGCCCCGACCACCCCGCC
>NZ_JBSGCE010000067.1:0-49424 GCF_053601695.1 Nonomuraea sp. NPDC004702 | reverse complement strand
CGAGGCCGCCGGGCCGATCGCGCCGCTCGCGCACCAGATCGCCGTCACCGAGCTGCTGCTGGTCGCCGTGGCGGAGCCGGGCAGGGTGCGGGCGTCCGCGACGCGGTCGAGGCGGAAGGTCCGGTCCTCGCCGAGGCCGGGGTCCTCGCCGGTGACGTACCAGCGGCCCGCGTGGCTGACGATCCCGTACGGGTGCAGCGTGCGCTCACTGCGCCGGCCGGTGCGGTCGGCGTACCGGATCGAGACGGGCCGGCGGTGGCGCACGGCGTCGGCGATCGTGAGCAGGACGGCGGCGTCCGGGCCGGCGGGCCCGCCGGACGGGCCGGTGAAGGCGAGGGATTCCATGAGCGCGTCGAGTCTGCGGACGAGCCGTTCTGGCAGCACCCGGCGGATCTTCGCGGCCGCCGTCTCGCTCGCGGTGTCGCCGGCGTCGCCCGCCGTGCGCCGGTTGGCGATCAGGCCGAGCAGCACGGCCAGGGCCTCGTCGTCGTCGAGCATGAGCGGCGGCAGGCGGTAGCCGCGGGCGAGACGATAGCCGCCGTAACGGCCGCGCACCGACTCGACCGGCAGCCCGAGGTCGACGAGCTGACCGACGTACCGCCGCACGGTACGGCCGTCCACGCCGAGCCGGTCGGCCAGTTCGGCCATCGTCCGGACGCCGCCCGACTGCAACAACTCCAGGAGCGTGAGCACACGACCGGTGGGTGGCGACATGAATACGAGCCTATGGCGAATAGTGGACCGAATCCGTCCAGTATCAGTCGTACCGTGCGGGGTGCCAAGAGCTGCACGAACACTGAAGGAACGTCATGAACTTCGTATCGATCCGCATCATCACCGATGACGTCGCCCGCCTCGCCGGGTTCTACGAGCAGGCCACCGGGACCCCGGCGACCTGGTCCACCGAGGACTTCGCCGAGATCAGGACCGGCACCGCCACGCTGGCGATCGCGGGCACCCGCACCGTCCCGCTGTTCGCCCCGGGCTCCTCCCGTCCGGCCGACAACCACAGCGTGATCGTCGAGTTCCTGGTGGACGACGTGGACCGCGTGTACGAGAACCTGACCGGCTTCGTCACCGACTTCGTCAACGAGCCCACCACGATGCCCTGGGGCAACCGGTCGCTGCTGTTCCGCGACCCCGACGGCAATCTCGTCAACTTCTTCACCCCGGTCACCCCGGCCGCCGTGGCGAGATCCGCCCGCTGATCGGAAGACCAGCGGGCGGGGTCAGGCGGCGGGGGTGCGGCGGCGGGACTGCCAGGACAGGTGGGCGTCGCGGACCTTGGTCCACAGGGCCTCGCGTTCGGCGCCGTTGACGTCGTCGAGGCGCAGCCCGAACACCTCCTCCAGGGCCCCGAACCACTCCCGCCGGGTGGACAGCTCCCGCTCGGTCCTGCCGTCCGCGCCGATCCGGCGCAACATGCAGCCCACCAGGCAGTCGGCGCCCGTCGCGTCGCGCCGCAGCACGACGGCGGCCCGCACCAGCCGGGACTCGGGCGACGTGCACAGGTACGGATGCCACTCCACGAAGTCCCCGGGCTCGGCGGGGGCCCGCTCGACGTCCAGCCCGGCGATCGACCCGCGCGGGTCGTGGTCGAACCGCCAGCCGCCGGGCTCCACGTCCGAGGCGGACAGCCGGAACTCGAACGGCCCCTGCCGGTACGTCCCCGCCCGCAGCGGCAGCGGCTCGTGCAGCCCGTCGCCGAGCCCGATGTCCACCAGCCAGTCCTGCCCGTCGAGGGCGACGGTGAGCGCGAGGTGCGGCGCGAACGACGCCGGCGAGGCGGGCGCCCGGACGGCGGCCTGCACCCCGGCCCGATGCCAGGTGACGTCGTAGCCGAGCGCGGTCAGCAGCGTGGCGAACGCCCCGTTGAGCTGCACGCAGTAGCCGCCGCGCCCGCGCAGCACCCGCTCGACCGACTCGCGCGGGTCCACGGTGATCCGCCGGCCGAGCTGCACCTCCAAGGTCTCGTACGGCACCCGCTCCACGTGCGCGCGGTGCAGGGCGCGCAGCGCCGGGAGCGACGGCTCGCCGGGGTCGCCGACGTCCAGCCGGTCGAGGTAGGCGTTCAGGTCACGGTCACGAGTTCGCCGCATGGGCCCTCCCTTCGGTCGCCGCGTCCATCGTGGTCCGCCGCGCGGCCGTCCCGCACCTCGCGGATTGCTCCTCAGATGACGCTGCGGGGCGGGGATCGGACGGCGGGCGGACGTACCGCGCAATCCACGAGATGCGGCGGCGCGCGGCCGCGACCGACGATGACCACGATGACGCTGCCCTGAGCGGTTCACCGGGAGGAGACGACCAGATGCGCAACCAGACTGTCGCACCGGAGCGGGTGAGCGCCCGATGGGAGGATCACCTGCCCGACCTGCTGGACAAGCTGGGATTGCCGGCCGAAGGGGCGATCCAGGTGGGCGCGCACCGGGGCCAGGAGGTGGAGGCGCTCACCAGGTGCGGGTTCCGCCGCCTGGTCATGATGGAGCCCAACGGCGACCACCTGCCCGCGCTGCGCGAGCAGCTCCGGCTGCACCACCTGGCCGCCGGGCTGCCCGAGCCCGAGCACGGCCACCCGGCCCGCGAGGTCGTGGCGGCGTGCGCCGGCCGGGAACGCGGCCAGGCCACGCTCAACGTCACCCCCTACGACAAGCAGTCCAGCATGCTGCCGCCGCTGCTGCCCATGGCCGTCGTCCGGCAGGACGTCGTCCCGGTGATCCCCGTCAGCGAGGTGCAGCACGGCTGCAACGTGCTGGTGGTGGACGCCCAGGGCGCCGAACTGGAGGTGCTCGCCGGGACCGACCTGAGCCGGCTGCGGCTCGCCGTGATCGAGGGCAGCGTGACGGCCCGCTACAGCGGCGGCTCGACCCTCGACAGCATCGCCGAGCACATGACGGCGCACGGCTGGCGCGAGGTGGCCGCCTGGCCGCACCAGCGTCCCGGCGTCGTGGACGTCGCCTGGCTGGCCCCCTGGCCCACCCCGTTCTGATGGACCGGCCGTCCGACGGGGGCCTGGCGTGCGAGCGCCGCGGGGCGGTGGCCGTCCTGCGGCTCGACCGGCCCCGCGTGCGCAACGCGCTCGGGTCCGGGCTGGTCGCGGCGCTCGGCTCCGCGCTGGCCGAGCTGGACGACGACCCCGGGGTGCGTGCCGCCGTGCTGACGGGCGCGCCGCCGGGGTTCTGCGCGGGTTCGGACCTGAAGGAGCTGTCCGGGATGACGCGTGAGGGCATGGTGCGGCACGAGGCCGACACCGGGCGCGTGGCCAGGGCCGTCCAGCATCTCGGCATCCCCGTGGTGGCCGCCGTCGAGGGCTTCGCGCTCGGCGGCGGCTTCCTGCTGGCCACCGGCTGCGACGTGGTGGTCACCGCCGAGGACGCCCGCTGGCACCTGCCTGAGGTGCGGCTCGGCTGGGTGCCGCCCTGGGGCATCCAGAGCCTGGCCGCCCGGGTCGGACCGGTCGCCGCGCGGCGGCTGGTCTGGGGCGACCGCCCGCTGACCGGCCGCGAGCTGCACGCGATCGGCGGCGCCGACGAGCTGGCCGCGCCGGGGCAGGCGCTGGCGTGCGCGCTGGAGGTGGCGGCGGGGCTCGCCGCGCTGCCCCCGCACGCGGTCGCCTCCGCCAAGCGGGCGCTGACCGACGCGGTGAGCGGGCCCGCCGAGACGCTCGACGCGCGCACGGCCTGGATGTTCGGCGCCGACTGCGCCTCCGCCGCGGCCCGCGAGAGCCTGGCCCGCTTCGGAGCCCGCCCATGACCGCCCGGGACCAGACCCCGCACCAGACCCCGCACCAGGGCCCTGACCAGGGCCCTGAGCTGGTCGCGGGCGGCCGGACGGGCAAGGTGTGCGGGGCGGCCGAGGCCGTCGCGCTCATCGAGGACCACCAGGCCGTCGCCAGCACCGGCGTCATCGGCTGGCTCACCCCCGACGCCCTGCTGGCCGCGCTCGGCGAGCGCTTCGCCGCCACCGGCGCCCCGCGCGAGCTGACCTTCTACTTCCCCTGCGCCACCGGGGACGCCGTCGGCATCGGCGGCATGGACCACGTGGCCAGGAAGGGCCTGATGCGCCGCATCGTGTCCGCCTCGTTCATCAACCCCCGCCACCCGGTGACCGGCGCCCGCCCCGCCCTGACCGAGCTGATCCAGAACGACCTCGTCGAGGCGTACAGCTGGCCGATGGGCGCCGCCATGCACTGGCTGCGCGAGGTGGCCCGGCGCGGCCCCGGCTACCTGACCCGGGTCGGCCTCGGCACGTACGCCGACCCTCGGCACGGCGGCGGCAGGTTCACCCGCCTGGCCCAGGAGGACCTGGTGGAGCTGGTCGAGCTGGGCGGCGAGGAGTACCTGTTCTACCCGTCCTGGCCGCTGCACGCCGGACTGGTCCGGGCGAGCGCCGCCGACCCCGACGGCAACCTGTCCTTCGAGGACCAGCCGCTGTTCTCCAGCGCGCTGGCGATCGCCCTCGCGGTGAAGGCGTGCGGCGGCACCGTGATCGCGCAGGTGTCGCGGATCGTGCCCGCCGGCTCGTCGCCCGCGCGCGAGATGCGTGTGCCCGGGGCGCTCGTCGACCGGGTCGTCGTGGTTCCGGACGCGCCCATGACCACCGGCGTACGGCACGACCCCGGCTACCTCCGGCACGTGCCCGACGCCGTCGCGCGGGTGCCGCGGCTGCCGTCCGGCCCGGACAAGGTGATCGCCCGCCGGGTCGCCAGGGAGGTCAGGCCGGGGGAGACCTCGATCTTCGGGTTCGGCGCCTCCTCCGACGCCGTCCTGGCCATGGCCGAGGACGGCCTGCTGGACGACGGCCGCCTGGACGAGCACCTGTTCACCACCGAGCACGGCTCCTTCGGCGGCATCGTGATGAGCGGCTGGCAGTTCTCGGCGAACTACTCCCCGCGGGCGCTGCTCGACGGGCCCTCGCAGTTCGACTTCATCGACGGCGGCGGCTGCCCGTTCGCCGCGCTCGCCTTCGCCCAGATCGACGCCGAGGGCAACGTGAACGTCAGCCGGTTCGGCGCGGCCAACCCCGGCGCCGGCGGGTTCGTGGACATCGCGCACAACGCCACGCGGCTGGTCTTCGCCGGCACGCTGACCACCGACGGCCTCCGGGTGAGCTGCGCCGACGGCGGGCTGCGGATCCTGGCCGAAGGGCGGGTGCGCAAGCTGGTGCCGCGGGCCGGTCACGTCACGTACCGGCTGGGCGAGGGGGTGCGGCGCGGGCAGTGGGCCCGCGTCGTCACCGAGCGGGCCGTCTTCGACGTCACGGCCGGCGGCCTGGAGCTGGTGGAGCTCGCGCCCGGCGTGGACCTGCGCCGCGACGTGCTCGACCAGATCGGCTTCCCGGTCCGCGTCTCGCCGTCGCTCGTCCCCATGGACCCGGCCCTCTTCCGCCCCTGACCGCCGGCGGGTGCAAGGCCGGGCGGGGCCGGGGGCGGCTGCCCGGCTGTGGTCCGCCGCCCCCTCTGGTTCACGCCGCTCGCCTCGCCCCGGCCGCCCCCGGCCGTCCCTCCGGTTCACGCCGCTCGTCTCGCTCCGGCCGTCGCGCCGGACGGCAGTGAGCGGATCTCCGCGGCGAGCCGGTCCATGGCCGCGTGCAGCAGCGCGTCCGACAGGTACGGCGCCGGCCCGAGCCGCAGGTACTCGCCCCGGCTGTCGGCCTGCACCCCCCGCGCCGCCAGCCCCGCCCGCAGCCGCCCCGCGTACGGCGAGCGCAGCGCCAGGAACCCGCCGAACTCCTCGGGCGCGGCGTCCAGGTCCCGGCTGACCACGTGCGCGGGCGCGCCGATCTCGTCGAAGCGCGCCGCCAGCAGCCCGCGCTGCCGCAGCGACACCGCCCGCAGCACCTGCGGCGTCAGCCCCTGCGCGGCGAAGAAGTCGAACACCCGGGCCGCCCGGTAGTGGCTCACCGGGTCGTAGGTCGCCCCCGCGAACCGGGCCGCCCCCGCCGGGTAGCCGACCCGGCCGCCCGCCCGCGGGTCCTCGGCCAGCTCGGCGAACTCCGAGTACCACCCGGTCACCACCGGCCGCAGCCGGTCGGCGTGCGCCGGCAGCCGCAGCACGCAGTTGCCCTCCCCGAGCTGCAGGTACTTGTACCCGCCCGCCACCACCCAGGCCGAGTCCAGGCCCGCCGTCGAGAACGGCACCACGCCCAGCGCGTGGTAGGCGTCCACCAGCAGCTCGGCCCCCCGCAGGCGGCAGGCGGCGGCGAGCGCGTCCAGCTCCGGCACGATCCTGGCCGTCTCGAACAGCACCGCCGAGACCAGGACGGCGGCCGTGCGCCCGTCGGCCGCCTCCGCCAGCCGCGCGGCCAGCGTGCCCACCGGCTCCGGCGGGACGACCACCACCTCCACACCCTCCTCGGCCAGCCGGGCGAGCTGGCGCCGCAGCGTGTGGAACTCGCCGCCGGAGGTGACCAGCCGGGGCCGGCCGCGCAGGTCCAGCGCCGACAGGAAGCGCAGCACCAGCTCGTGCGTGCTGGACCCGAGGGCCAGCTCGGCGTACGGGTCGCCGAGGAAGAGCCGGAACCCCTCCCTGACCCGGTCGGCCTTCTTGAACGCGGCGGCCCACTTGTCGTCCACGTCCCTGGCGGCGTCGTCGAACGCCTCGATCTGCCCGGCCAGCGCCACGTCCGGCCAGGCCTGGTGGGAGTGACCGGTGAGCAGCAGCCGGTCCGCCGCGCGGAAGGCCGAGTAGTGCGGCGCCAGACGTCCCGAGATGTCGTTCATGCCATGCTCCTGACCGCCCACAGGTCCGGGAACGACGGCGTCAGCGAGGCCCGCAGGTACGCCCCGCCGCTGGAGCCGCCGGTGCCCGGCCGGGCGCCGATGGTGCGCTCGACCATCTTCAGGTGCCGGTACCGCCACTCCTGGAGGCATTCGTCCAGGTCCACCAGGCGCTCGCAGAGCTGGGCCGCGCCGGTGTCGTCCCGGTAGACCCGCAGCAGCAGGTCCTGCACCGATTCCGACGGCTCCAGCGGCAGCCGCACGTCGCGGTGCAACCGGTCCTGCGGCACCTCGTAGCCGCGCAGGTACAGGTACGTCAGCAGCGAGTCGTACAGCGTGGGCCTGGCCATCGCCGCCTCGATCCGGGCGCGGGCCGGGGTGCCCTCGGCCTGGCCGAGCAGCATGCGCTCGTCGCGCCGGCCCAGCACCGCCTCGATCTCGCGGAACTGCGCCGACTGGAAGCCGCTGCTGGTGCCCAGCTTGCCGCGGAAAGCGGCGAACTGGAACGGCGTCATCGTCTCCATGACGTCCATCTGGGAGACCGCGAGCCGCATCAGCTTCAAGGACCGGTGCAAAGTCCGCATGGCGTGCGCGGTGAATCCGCCGGCGAGTTCGAGTTGCAGCTCGGCGAATTCGTGCAGCAATTGTTTGAACCACAGCTCGTACACCTGGTGGACGATGATGAACAGGGTCTCGTCATGGCTCTCGGAAACCGGTCGCTGCGCCGTGAGGATCTCCTCCAGCGCCAGGTAGGACGAGTACGTCAGAACGGTGTCTTCTCTCATGGACCCAACGATGCGCGCCCCGGGGAACGGGCGACAGGCCATTCCCGGGCAGCTACCTGCCCCGCCGGGACCGCTTCCTGCAATTCGCCGGAAACGCATTTCGGAAGATGTGGAAAAGGCCGTCCGGCGGCACGGGGAATTCAGCACGACACGAGATGCGGCCGCCCGCGGCCCCGCGTGACGATGGCGCCGAGGGGGCGCCGAGCCCCATCAGCGAGCGAACTGCGAGGAAACATGCCATGACCTCACCGGAGATCATCAAGAGGGGCGGCCCCGGCAAACGTGCCCCTCGGCTCGACGGGCTGCGCGGATATCTGGCACTGGGCGTGATCGTGGTGCACGTCGCCTTCGCCGCCGGCGTCATCGGCTTCTACGACAAACCGTCCGTCGGCATCTGGCCCGTGCTGATCCAGGGTCTCAACGTGCTGCTGCCGCCCTTCTTCGTGATGTCCGGCCTGCTGTTGTACCGGCCGTTCGCCAGGGCGACGATCGTCGGCACGCCGCGTCCTGAGCTCAAGGGCTACCTGATCAAGCGCATGCTGCGGATCCTGCCCGCGTACTGGCTGGTGGCCGTGGCGGCGCTGCTGCTGCTCAACCTCAAGAGCGTCGACGGCCTCTGGTACGTGCTCAGCCCCCTGCTGCTCATGCACTACTACGTGCCGGGCCCCGAGGCGGGCTACGCCGGGCTGGAGCCCACCTGGACCGTGCCCGCCGAGGTCACCTTCTACCTGGCGCTGCCCATCCTGGCCTGGATCTTCGACCGGTACGCCAGGAAGGCCGCCGACCCCGGCGCCAAGGCCCGCCGCCTGCTGGTCCCGCTGGGCGTCTTCGTGCTCGTCGGCCTGGCCTGGACCGCGTACACGCACCTGGAGTCGATGGGCCCCTTCCCGTACGAGTACTTCTGGGTGATCGGCTTCACCGGCTTCCTGGCCATCGGCATGGGCCTGGCCATCCTGTCGGCGTACGCGGAGGCCAAGGACACCACGCCCGCCTTCTACCGCCTGGTGGCCCGCCGGCCGCTGCTGTTCTGGCTGGGCGCGGCCGTCGTCTACGTGATCAACTGCATCCGGCCGTTCGGCAAGCCGGGCATGGCCGACTACGCCACCGTGCCCGAGGCGATGGCCGAGATGGTGCTGTTCCTGATCTTCGCGCTGCTGGTCATCGCCCCGGTGGTGGTGCCCGGCGTGCACTCGAAGGTCATCGACGCGGTGCTCACCAACCGTCCGATGCGCTTCTTCGGCCGCATCTCCTACGGCGTCTACCTGTGGCACTTCATCCTGCAGTACCTCTGGCTGCAGAACGGCAGCGTCTTCGGCGCGCCGCCGGTGCCGATGCCGATGGTGATGGGCAAGTCCGGCTTCTGGGAGCTGCTGGCGGTGGTGCTCGTGGGCACGGTCGCCGTCGCGACGGTCAGCTACTACCTGGTCGAGCTGCCCGCGATGCGGCTGCGCGAGCGCCTGGTGGCCCGGCGCGCCGAGACCGAGCCGCGCCGCCCGGCCGAGAGCCCGCGCGTCCCGGTCTAGCGCTGCTCAGAAGGGGTGAGGTCCGAAGCGCCCCCAGGCGACGAACGCGGCCAGCAGGAACAGGATCGCGTTGACGGCGATCGCGCCGGGCTCCTTGCGGCGGACGTGCACGAGCGCGGCCGGCACCATCACCACGGCCAGGCCGGCCGCGGCCAGCGGGGTCAGGGCGGGCGCGACGCCGGTGACCGCGGGCAGGATCAGCCCGAGCGCGCCGGCCAGCTCGGTGAGGCCGATGAGACGGACGGCGCCGGCGGAGAAGTCCTCGGCCCAGGGCAGTCTGGGCTCCAGCTTCTCCTTGGGCTGGGTGGACTTGGTGAGTCCGGCGAGCCCGAACAGGAGGGCCAGCACGGCCTGCACGATCCACAGGGCGATGTTCATCACGGGTTCCTTCGCGGAAGGGGGGTGGCCGGGGCGAGGGGCCCCGGCGTGGCCGGTCGAGGGGTGAGGACGGTTCCGGGACTTCAGGGCCGGGGACGTCAGGAGCAGGTGACGGCGATCTTGCCGAGGGTGCCCGCGCGGAAGGCGGCGAACGCCTCGGGGGCCTGCTCCAGCGGGTAGGTGGCGGTGACCGGCACGCGCAGCGCACCGGCCGTGACCCGGGCGGCCAGCTCGCTCAGGGTCCGCGGGTTCGGGTCGGCCATGACGGTGTGCACGGTGATCGCGGCGCCCGGGACAGCCCCCTGGACGGCGTCCTGGGTCAGGCCGAGGGTCGAGGCGAGCCGGCCGCCGCCGCGCAGCAGTCCCGCCAGCTCGGCGCCGTCACCCGCCAGGTGCAGCACGGCGTCCACGCCCGCCGGGGCCAGCGCGCGGACCTGGGCGGGCAGGTCGCCGCCGTGGTCGACGAGCTCGACCTCGGCGGCGGTGAGCCCGGTGACGAAGTCGGCCTCGGCGCCGGGACGGGCGGTGGCGATCACCCGGACGCCGCGGGCGGCGGCCAGCTGCACGGCCAGCGCGCCCACGCCGCCGGTGGCGCCGGAGATCAGCACCGTCTCGCCCTCGGTCAGGGCCACGGCGTCGAGACTGTCCAGCGCCGCGGTGCCGGCCAGGCCCAGCGCGCCCGCCTCCGCGGCGGCCAGCCCCTGGGGGAGCGGGGCGATGCCGTAACCGGCGGACACGGTCACGTACTCGGCCATCGAGCCGGGGCCGAGAAACGGCTTCATCACCACGCCGAAGACCGGCTGCCCGACGGCGAAGCCCTCGGCGCCTTCGCCGAGCGCCTCGACGGTGCCGGCGAAGTCCTTGCCCACCACCAGCGGGAACCGGTGCTCCATCATCTGCTGCAGATAGCCGGCGGCCACGGCCAGGTCGAAGCCGTTGACCGCGGAGCCGGTGACCTTCACCAGCACCTCGCCGGCCTCCGGCCGGGGGACGGGCAGGTCGGCCAGGGCCGGGTCGGCGGGGACGGAGTTCAGCATGACAGCACGCATGAGCTGCACCTCTCAGAAAAGTGGAACGGGCTACCCGTTTCGTGCTGCCCAGCGTAACAAGAAAAATGGGTAGGTCGTTCCACTTGGGTAGGATGGAGGCATGGATCATCCCGCCGACGCCTCCGCGCCCTCCGGCGAGCAGCCCGGGCCGGGCCTGCGCGCCGACGCCGAACGCAACCGCGAACGCATCGTGGCCACCGCCCGCCGCCTGTACGCCAGCCACGGCCTCGGCGTCTCCATGGCCTGCATCGCCCGCGCCGCCGGGGTCGGCAAGGCCACCCTGTCGCGCCGCTTCGCCACCCGCGAGGAGCTCATCAACGCCGTCTTCGCCGACCGCATGGACGCCTACGCCGCCGCCGTCGCCGAGGCGCTGGCCGACCCCGACCCGTGGCACGGCTTCGTCGGCTACGTCCGGGCCGTGTGCGCCATGCAGGCCGCCGACCGCGGCTTCGCCGACGTGCTGGCCATGACCTTCCCCGCGGCCAAGGCCCTGGAGAAGCGCCGGGCCGCGGCCTACCAGGGCTTCCTCGACCTCATCGAGCGCGCCAAGGCCACCGGCCGGCTGCGGGCGGACTTCACCGACCAGGACATGGTCATCCTGCTGATGGCCAACGCCGGTGTCATCGCCGCCACCGGCGACGCCGCCCCGGACACCTGGCGCCGCCTCGTCGGCCAGATGCTGCGCGCCTACGCCGCCCCCGGCGCCGACCTGCCCCCGCTGGAGCCGACCCCCGCGCCCACCGCCCTGTACCGGGCCATGGTCCGCCTCACCCGCCCCGCCCCCGGCCCGGACGGCGACCTGGGGTGAGCGGCCGGGGTCAGCGGGGGCGGGTGGCGGTGGCGCTGACCCACGCCTGGGCGAACATCGCGCCCGGGTCGGCGGCCCACGCGCGCAGCCGGTCGGCGTGGGCGGGCTGCTCCGCCAGTAGGCGGCGACGGCGTCGTCCAGGGGAGGGCTGAGCAGGAAGCCGCCCCAGTCGGGGCTGCACAGGCCGACCGTGCCGCCGGGCCGCAGGACCCGGTGGATCTCCGCCAGCGCGCGCGCCGGATGGGCCAGGTGTTCCATCAGGGCGTGCGAGAAGACGCGGTCCACCGAGCGGTCCGCCAGCGGGATGTCGTAGCAGGACCCCTCCTGGAACCGGACGTTCCGCAGGCCCCGTCGCCGGGCCGACGCACGCGCGCCCGTGAACTGGGCCACGTGCTGGTCGAGACCCAGCACGTGGCCCGGTGCGACGGCGGCGGCGAGGTCGTTGGTGATGGTGCCGGGCCCGCACCCCAGGTCCAGCAGCGACGTCCCCGGCGCGAGATGCGGCAGGAAGAAGTCCGCGTGCGTCGCGGCGCGCCTGGCGGCCATGAAGTCGACCGCGAAGGAGTCATGACCGGGCGTGTAGCGCTCGACGTCGGGAGTCATCGGCCGACCGCCTCCTTGGCGCGTGCGTCGATCGCTCCCGAGCAGAGCGCGAGGGCGAGCCCGGCGGCGGCCAGCACGGCGCCGACGGTGCTGGGGCTGGTGTAGCCGAACCCGGCGCTGATCATCAGCCCGCCGAGGAACGCGCCGAGCGCGTTGGCCACATTGAACGCCGACAGGTTCAGCGCGGAGGCGAGGGTGGGGGCGCCGGCGGCCTTGTCCAGGATGCGCATCTGCAGGGCGGGGACGGTCGCGAAGCCGAACAACCCCAGCAGGAACAGCGTGCAGGCGGCGAGGATCCTGCTGTGCGCCGTCACCACGAACAGGCTCAGCACGACGGTGAGCCCGGCGAGGAACACGTACAGGCTGGGCATGAGCCGGCGTCCGGCGAAGTGGCCCGACAGCAGGTTGCCCGCGGCCATGCCCAGGCCGAAGACGACCAGCAAGGCCGTCATGCTGCCGCTGCTGAAACCCGCGACCTGGGTCATCATCGGGGCGACGTAGGTGAAGGAGGCGAAGACGCCGCCGAAACCGGCCGTCGTCACCGCCATCGCGAGCCAGACCTGCGGCCGGCGCAGGGTCGACAACTCCGAACGCAGCCCGGCCTCGCCCCCGGGACGCAGCCGACCCGGCACCAGCGCCGCGATGCCCGCGAGGGACGACACGCCGAGCGCGGCGATCGCCCAGAACGTGGCGCGCCAGCCGGCGGCCTGTCCCAGCCAGGTCACCAGCGGCACCCCGGCCACGTTCGCCAGGGTGAACCCGCCGAACATGATCGACATCGCCCGTCCGCGGCGTTCCGGCGGCACGAGCTCGGCCGCCACCACCGACCCGACCCCGAACAGCGCACCCTGCGGGACACCCGCGACCACCCTGGCCGCCATCAGCAGGCCGTAGCCCGACGCGACCGCCGAAAGGACGCTGCCCGCCGTCAGCAGCGCCGCGACGATCAGCAGGGTCGTGCGACGCGGCAGGCGGGCCGAGACCGCGGTCAGCAGCGGCGCCCCCACGATCACGCCTGCGGCGTACCCGCTGATCAGCACGCCGGCGGCCGGGATCGACACCCCGACCCCCGTGGCGACCTGCGGCAGCAGGCCCATGATGGCGAACTCCGAGGTTCCGACGGCGAAACCCGCGACGGCCAGGGCCAACAGAGCCAGCGGCATGGCATTGCGCTCCTCATCTCATCCGGGACGAACGCCTCCAGCCTGGCCGCCGGGCCCGTCGAGCCGTGAGTGGCAGAAACGCACATGTGGGATAGTTTTCCGCCATGCGCAGTGTGGGGATCCTGGTCACCGAGCACGTCCGCGTCTTCGACTACGCCGTGGCCGCCGAAGTCTGGGGCCTGGACCGGACCGATCGCGGCGTCCCGGCGTTCGACCTGCGCACGTGCGGGCCGCGCGGCCCCGCGCTGCCCATGGGCCCGGGCGTGACCTGCGTCCCCGATCACAGCCTGGACGGCCTGGACGAGTGCGACCTGGTGGTCGTTCCCGGCGTCCAGGACCCGGCCCGGCCCGTCCACCCGGACGTGATCACCGCGCTTCGCGCCGCGCACGACCGTGGCGCGACCGTCGCGTCCCTGTGCTCGGGGGCGTTCGTGCTGGCCGCCGCGGGCCTGCTGGACGGCCGCAGGGCCACCGCCCACTGGCTCGACGCCGAGCAGCTCGCGCAGCGCCACCCCGAGGTGAGCGTCGACCCCGGCGTGCTGTTCGTCGGGGACGGCACCGTGTGGACCTCGGCGGGCGTGGCCGCGGGCATCGATCTGTGCCTGCACCTGGTCCGCCGCGACCACGGCGCCGCCGCCGCGGCCGAGATCGCCCGCACCATGGTCACCGCGCCGTTCCGGTCAGGCGGCCAGGCGCAGTTCATCACCCGCCCCGTCCCCGCCGGGGGTGGGCCGTCCGACAGCCTGACCGGCCTGCGCGAACGCATGCTCGACGACCTGGCCCACCCATGGACCGTCCCGGAGCTGGCGAACTTGGCCCGCATGTCCGAGCGCAGCTTCGCCCGCCGGTTCGTCCAGACCACCGGCGACACGCCCCTGCAGTGGCTGCTGACCCAGCGCGTCCTGGCCGCCCAGCACCTGCTGGAGGTCAGCGAGCTGCCCATCGCCGCCATCGCCCACCGCTGCGGTTTCAGCACTCCGCTGACCCTGCGCCACCACTTCACCCGCCACGTCGGCCTGCCGCCGCGCGACTACCGCCTGGCCTTCGGCAGGCGACCTGAGGCGGAACGCGACAGCCCGGCGAGGTAGCCGGGCCGGCCAGGACGCCACGACACCGGGATGCCGCGCTAGCCCGCCCGGGTCATGGTGGCCTCGTAGCCGCCGCCCGGCCACTCCCACCGGCCGCTGATGGTCCGGCCGTCCTCGCTGAAGGCGCCGCTGAACCCGGCCGGCGAGCCTTCCGCGCCGAACCAGATGTTGAGGTCGCGCCCGTCGAGCTTCCACACGTAGACGAAGTTGTTGCCGGTGCTGTCGAAGTAGTGCGAGCGCAGCGCGCCGCTCTCGGGGTCGTGGCCGATGTACTCCACGCCGGTCATCGTGCCGCCGCCGTGGCTCATCTCGACGCGCTGGACGAGGAAGAAGCCGCCGTCCATCCACTCGAAGACGAGCCGGCCGCCGGTCGCCTCGCCGGTGCCGAAGTCCTTGCCCGTCATCTCCCACGTGCCGACCAGCGGCTGCAGGGTCTGCAGCGAGGGGTCGGGGGTGGGCAGCTGGTTCTGCGGGTTGGCGGTCTCTGTCATGTTCCCTCCACGGGACAGGTCGATGCCCGGTACGCCGATCGCGTACCGGGCGGGGGTGAGCTCACTTGGCGCCGAAGAACGCCTTGACGCGGGACCAGCGGCCCCAGACGACCAGTGCCAGGACGACCAGCAGGACGGCCTCGATCACGGGGACGCCGCCCAGCACGATCGCGTTGGTGCCGGCCGCGCCGATCATCAGGCCGATCAGCGCCAGCGCGGCCACGCCGGTCAGACGCGGGATCAGCAGCCCGATCGCGCCGGCGATCTCCAGCACGCCGACCACGTAGCGGAACCACTGGCCGGCGCCGATGTCGTCGAACATGGCGACCATGGTCGGGTCGCCGGCGAGCTTGAGCACGCCGCCCAGGCCGACCTGGAACGCCAGAAGGACCTGGGCGACCCAGAGGGCGATGTTGACGCCGCGGCCGGTGGACCGGCCGACGGCGGACGTGCTGTTCGTGGTGCTCATGCAGTCCTCCTTGAGGAACTAGTTGATGATCTCCATCTGGCCCATCATCCCGATGGCCGAGTGCTCCAACATGTGACAGTGGTAGACGTATCGCCCCAGGTAGTCGCCGAAGCTGGCCTGGAAGCGCACGGTCTCGCCCGGCTGGATGAGCACCGTGTCCTTCCATCCCGCCTCGCCCGGCTGCGGCGGCGTGCCGTCGCGGTCCAGGATCCGGAACTGGGCGAGGTGGGTGTGGAAGTTGTGCGGGACGCCGAAGCCCGAGCCCCCGACGTTGGTGTCGGAGTTGGTGACCTCCCAGACCTCGCTGGTTCCCCGCTTGACCTGCATGTCCACCCGGTTGGCGTCGAACGCCTGATTGTTGATCAGGGCCTGGATGTTGACCGGGTCCAGGCTGAGGGTGAGCTGCCG
This sequence comes from Nonomuraea sp. NPDC004702, assembly GCF_053601695.1. NCBI lineage: Bacteria > Bacillati > Actinomycetota > Actinomycetes > Streptosporangiales > Streptosporangiaceae > Nonomuraea > Nonomuraea sp. NPDC004702. Next base: position 33,944 of record NZ_JBSGCE010000067.1, on the reverse strand, counting down.
GGTCTGCGTGGCCGCGGCCAGCGGGACCATCGCGCGCAACTGGCTGGGCACGCGGCTGCGGTCGACGGCCGGCCGTACGACGTCGAAGCGGAGCACGGACCCGCTCACGTCCTCCAGCGTGATCTGCGTGCCCAGCGGGAACGCGCCGAAGTCGATCACGACCTCGGCCCGCTCGCCCGAGGAGAGCACCAGCTTGGACGTCGGCACCGGCGCCGCCAGCAGGCCGCAGTCGGTGGCGATCTGCGTCATCTGGGCGCCGTTGCTCAGCGACAGCTCGAAGATCCGGTGCGTGGAGCCGTTGAGCAGGCGCAGCCGGTACTTGCGGGCCGCGACCTTGAAGTACGGCTGGGCCTTGCCGTTGGCGATCAGCGTCGGCCGGTTGTAGGGGTCGGCCGGGTCGAAGACGAGCCCGCCCTGGTCGTCGAAGAGCGCGTCGCGCAGCAGGATGGGCACGTCGTAGGCCCCGGACGGCAGGCCGAGCTGCTGCTCGTCGGCGCCCTCGACCAGGTAGAAGCCGTGCATGCCGCGGTAGACGTGCTCGGCCTCCATGTGGTGGGTGTGGTCGTGGTACCACAGCGTGGCGCCGGCCTGGGCGTTCGGGTAGTCGTAGGTCTTCGACCTGCCGTCGGCGATCAGGTCCATCGGGTACCCGTCGCTGGCCGCCGGCACGCGGCCGCCGTGCAGGTGCACGTTCGCCTCGTGGCCGAGCCTGTTGTCGAAGGTGACCAGCGCCCTGCGGCCCTGCCGGGCGCGGATGGTGGGGGCGGTGAACTGGCCGCCGTACGTCAGCACGGGCGTGCTCACGCCCGGCAGGATCTCGGTGGTCGCCTGCTGGATGGACAGCCGGTAGAAGTCGATGCCCGGCAGGGTGGCCACGGGGGCCAGCACCGGGGGCACCGGCATCGCGACGCTGAACGGCGCCGCGGTGGCGCCGGTGCGAACCGCGGGGACCCGGCCCCCGTGGTCGTGCATGCGCATCATGTGCTGTTGCTGCGCCTGCTGTTCCGGCTCGCCGAACAGCCCGCGGGACACCGGGGTGAGCGCGGCGCCTCCTGCCAGGCCACCGAGAACGATCAAGCGCCGTCGGCTTAACATACGGGAACTCCCATCGCCATGTCCGAGCGTGGCATCGCCCGCCGGCACGGTCTTCTTCTGAAGTGCTCACTTCACGGGCGGATGCCGTGGGAGCGGTGCCGCCGCCCGGAAGGCGGCGGTGGTTCAGCCCACCGACAGGCGGCGCGGGGTGCGCCCGTCCAGGCAGTCGGCGTTGTAGGCGTCGAGCAGGCTCTGAGCCCGCTGGGACGCGTCGGCGAAGCAGTCGTCGGGGTCGGCGCCGTCCAGCACCCGGGCCATGGCCTGCGTCATCAGGTCCTGGATCCCGGCGAAGTCCCCGAGCACCGCGCCCAGCGCGGCGGGCGAGCCGTCGGCCGCGCGGAGCTGGGCGGTCGCGGCCCGGTGCACCGGGTGCCGGTCGAACCAGCCCTCCTCCTCCAGCAGGCCGGCCGCGGCCCCGGTGACCGGCAGGAAACCGGCCTCCCGGTGCCACCGCGCCGCGTTGCCCGCGCTGAGCAGGTGCTGGACGAACGCCAGCGCGCCGTCCCGCCGCTCCGGCGGCAGCCCGTCGGTCAGCCAGAGCGCCTGGCCGGAGACCAGGTGCCCGGCGCGCGGCAGACTCTCGTTGTGCGGCAGCGGGCTCGCCGTCACCTCGAACCCGGACTCCCGCCCGCGCTCGGCGATCATGCCGGCCACCACCGAGGACGCGATCGTGAACGCCACCCGCTGCCCCAGGAACGCCCCCAGCGCCGGACCCCAGTCACCGGGCTCGCCCGCGCGCAGGTAGTGGCCCTCGGCGTGCAGGCGCCGCCACCAGGCGGCGTAGGCCAGCAGCTCCTTGGAGGCCAGGTCCACCCGTCCGGCGCGGCCGGCGCGGCCGTTGTCGTGGTCGGCCAGCAGGCCGCCCTGCCCGGCGACGGCCTGCTGGAACAGCCAGCCGTGGTTGGCCCAGGAGACGCCGTGCGGCGGGCCGCCGGGCAGCGCCCGTACGGCGGCGCAGGCGCGCTCCAGCTCCTCCCAGGTGCGCGGTGGCGCGTCGATCCCGGCCGCGCGGAGCAGGGTGGCGTTGGTGAGCAGCACCGCCGTGGTCGCCGTCGCGGGCGCGGCGACGAGCTCGCCGCGGTAGGTGTAGTGGCCGCGGACGGCCGGTTCGAGGTCGGCGAGCACGACCGGCTCGCCGAGGATCTCCGCGCGTCCCCCGACGGCGCGCTCGATCGGCGTGAACAGCGGCGCGCCGGAACGCGCCCGGGTGTCCAGCGCGAGCCGGGTGGCCGTGGCGTAGTACTCCGCCAGGTCCGGCGGCTCGCCCCGGCCGGCCGCGCGGGCCACCTCGGCGGGCAGCTCACGGAAGCCGTGCCCGGTGATCTCGATCCGGAGGTCCGGGTGCGCGGCCTCGAAGTCGGCGGCCATCCTCCTGATCGGGCCCAGGTAGTCCGGCAGGGGATGCTCGGCGATCCAGACGCTGATGACCGTTCTCATTCGCCTCATGATGAGCGCGGCCACCCTGCCGCACATCTTGTGAAATGCGGTGTTTCGTGAGCTCAGACAGCAATTCAAAGGATGTGGGCCCCGCGACGTGAATGTGACCCTGACTGCGAGTCGCAGAGCGGCGAAACGGAGGAGCACGGTGATCAACACTCATGACGAGTTCGACGTTGTCGTGATCGGCGGAGGCCCTGGCGGCTCGGGTACGGCGGGACTGCTGGCCCAGCGCGGGCACCGGGTTCTGGTGCTGGAGCGGGAGAAGTTCCCGCGCTACCACATCGGCGAGTCGCTGATCACGGGGTCCATGCCCACGCTGGAGGAGCTGGGACTGAAGGACCGGCTCGACCAGATGGGGTTCGTCAAGAAGTACGGCGGCACCCTGTTGTGGGGCAGGAACCAGGGCACCTGGGACTTCCGCTTCGCCGAGGCGTCCAACTATGAATACGCCTACCAGGTGCGCCGTGCCGACTTCGACGCCCTCCTGCTGGCCAGGGCCAGGGAGCTGGGCGCGACGGTGTTCGAGGAGGCCACGGTCAAGGACCTGGTGTTCGACGGCGACCGCGTCACCGGCGTCACGTACACGGTGAAGGGCGACGCCGAGCAGCGCACCGCCCGCTGCCGCCTGCTGATCGACGCCACCGGGCAGCAGCACCTGCTGGCCCGCCGCTTCGACCTCATCGAGTACCACGACGACCTGCGCAACATCGCGGTCTGGTCGTACTGGCAGGGCTGCAAGCGCTACGGTGGCACGCGCTTCGGCGACACCGTCACCGAGAACCGCCCCGCGGGCTGGTTCTGGTTCATCCCCCTGCACGACGGCACGGTGAGCGTCGGCTACGTCACCCCCATCGAGGAGTACAAGAAGTCCGGCAAGAGCCTGGAGGACCTGTACGCCTCGGAGCTGGCCGCCGCCGAGGAGGTGCGGGCCCTGACCGAGGGCGCCACCCGGGTCAGCGGCTTCCGCAGCATCCGCGACTGGTCCTACACCTGCACCCGCTTCCACGGCCCCGGCTGGGCCCTGGTGGGCGACGCGGCGGCCTTCATCGACCCGCTGCTGTCCACCGGCGTCGGCCTGGCGCTGCGCGGCGCCCACGGGCTGGCCGGCGCGGTGGACGAGATCCTCGCCGACCCGGCCTCTGAGGAGGCCGTGCTGGCCCGCTACGAGAAGGACTACCGCGAGTTCCTGAACTCCCTGCTGGACTTCGTGCGCTTCTTCTACGACCGCACCAAGCACAAGGAGGAGTACTGGGACAGGGCGCAGAAGACCCTCGACCCCAGCAAGCTCCGCCCCCGCAAGATCGACTTCGCCACGATGCTCTCGGGCGTCTCCGGCATCCACGCCATCTTCCACGACGACTGAGGAACCCGTTGATGTCGCCTACAACTGTGCACGGACACGTCGCCGAGCAGGCCAGGCGCACGCCCGACGCGGTCGCGGTGTCGGCGGGCCCGGTGCGGCTGACCTACCGGGAGCTCGACGAGCGGGCCAACCGCCTCGCCCACCGCCTGCGCGGGCTCGGCGCCGGCCCCGAGACGCCGGTCGCGGTGCTGATGGAGCGCTCGGCCGAGCTGGTCGTCACGCTCCTCGCGATCCTCAAGACGGGCGGCTGCTACCTGCCCGTCCACAGCGCCTACCCGGCCGACCGCCGGCAGTGGATCGTCGACTCGTCCGGGACGCCCGTCCTGGTCGCCGACCGCGCCAAGGCCGCCGCGGGCCTGCCGTCGGCCCCCGCGACCCTGCTGGCCGACGACGACCCCGCCACCGCGCAGCAACCGGCCACGGCGCCGGACGTCGCCGCCGGCCCGGACGACCTGGCCTACGTCATCTACACCTCGGGCTCGACCGGGCACCCCAAGGGCGTCGCGGTCACCCACTGGGACGTGCTCGGACTGGCCCTCGACCCCTGCTGGGACACCGGCGCCCACGAACGCGTCCTGATGGTCGCGCCGTACGCCTTCAACGTCTCGACGTACGAGCTGTGGGTGCCGCTGCTGCACGGCGGCACGATCGTCGTGGCGCCGCCCGGCGAGCCGGACCTCGACACCCTGCGCCGGCTGATCCGCGAGGAGCGGATCACCGGGCTGCACCTGACCGCCGGCCTGTTCCGCGTCGTGGCCGAGGAGGGGGCGGACTGCCTGGCCGGCGTCCGCGAGGTGCTCACCGGCGGCGACGTGATCGTGCCCGCCGCCGTCCGCCAAGTGCTGGCCGCCTGCCCGGGGACGACCGTGCGGGCCATGTACGGCGCGACCGAGGTGACCCTGTTCTCCACCCACGCGCCCCTGACCGCCGGCACCGAGCTGGGCACCACCGTGCCGGTCGGCGGCCCGATGCGGGACGTGCGGCTCTACGTGCTCGACGACCGCCTCAGCCCGGTCCCCGGCGACCTGGAGGGCGAGCTGTACATCGCGGGCAGGGGAGTGGCCCGGGGCTACTACGGCCGTCCCGACCTGACCGCCGAGCGCTTCGTCGCCGACCCGTTCGGCGGGCCCGGCGAGCGCATGTACCGCACCGGCGACCTGGTCCGGCGCAACGACGACGGGCAGATCGAGTTCATCGGGCGGGCCGGCGACCAGGTCAAGATCCTGGGCTTCCGGGTGGAGCTGGCCGAGGTGGAGGCCGTGCTGGCCGGCTATCCCGGGCTGGCGCACGTCGCCGTCGTGGCCGGGCAGTCGCGGCAGGGCGACAAACGCCTGGTCGCCTACGTCGTGCCGGCCGCCGAGGCCCCCGACCCCGCCGCGCTGCGCGCCCACGTGCGCACGTCGCTGCCGGACTACATGGTGCCCACCGCGTTCGTCGTGCTGGACGCGCTGCCCCTGACCGCCAACGGCAAGGTGGACCGCGCGGCCCTGCCCGACCCCGACACCGAGCCCGGCTCGGCCTACCGCGCGCCGCAGAACCCCCGCCAGGAGGTCCTGTGCACGGTGTTCGCCGAGGTGTTCGGCGTCGAGCGGGTCGGCGTGGACGACAGCATCTTCGACCTGGACGTCCAGTCGCTGCTGGCGATGCGGCTGGTCAGCCGGATCCGCGCGGCGCTCGGCGTGAACCTGTCCATCGGCGACCTGTTCGACGCGGCGACCGTGGCCGGCCTGGACGAATGGCTAGAGGCCGGCGCGCGCACCCAGTGAGAGGGACGAGATGAGCAACCCATTCGACGACCGGGACGCGGCCTTCCGCGTGCTGGTGAACCACGAGGGCCGGCACTGCCTGTGGCCCGCCTTCGCCGACGTGCCCGCGGGATGGGAGGTCGCCTTCGGCCCCGCCGTCCGCGACGCCTGCACCGAGTACGTCACCGCCCACTGGACGGACCTGCGCCCGCGCGGTCTCGCCGCCCGGACGGACGCCGGATAGCCCATGACCACCACGACGATCTTCGACGACCTGCGCCTGGACCACATCGGCTTCTACGTCGGCGACCTGGACGGCGAGACCGCCCGGCTGACCGGCTCCCTGGGCCTGGCGGCCTACGCCACCGCCCAGGACGGCCGGGCCCGCGCGGCGGCCCTGGGCGCGAACCGGATCAGGTTCGTGCTCACCCAGCCGCTGGCCGCCGACCACCCCGGCGCCGGCTACCTCGACCGGCACGGCGACGGCGTGTCCGACATCGCGCTGGGCGTGCCCGACGCCGCGGCCGCCTACCACGAGGCGGTGCGGCGCGGCGCCCGTCCGGTCTCGGCCCCCGCCGGGCGCGACGGCTTCGTCACGGCCGCCGTCCACGGCTTCGGCGACGTGCTGCACACGTTCGTGCAGCGCCCGGCCGGGGCGCGGGAGCGCGCGCTGCCCGGCTTCCGCGACACCGGGCCACGGCCGGCCGGTTCCGCACTCGGGCTGCGGGAGGTGGACCACCTGGCCGTGTGCGTCCCGGCCGGGGAGCTCGACGCCACCGTCGAGTGGTACCGGCGGGTCCTCGGCTTCGACCTCACCTTCGCCGAGCGCATCGCCGTCGGCTCGCAGGCCATGACCACCAAGGTCGTGCGCAGCCGCGGCCGCGGCGAGGTGACGTTCACCCTGATCGAGCCGGACGTGACCAGGACGCCCGGCCACATCGACGAGTTCCTGCGCGACCACGGCGGCGCGGGCGTGCAGCACCTGGCGCTGGCCGCCGCCGACATCGTGACCGCGGTGGAGGGCACCGCGGCCCGCGGGGTGGAGTTCCTGACCGCCCCCGACGTCTACTACAGCCTGCTCGCCGAACGGGTCCGGCCGGTGAAGTACCGGCTGGAGGACCTGGCCCGGCTCGACATCCTCGTGGACGAGGACCACGACGGGCAGCTCTACCAGATCTTCGCCCGCTCCACCCACCCCCGAGACACCTTCTTCTTCGAACTCATCGAGCGACTGGGCGCCCGCAGCTTCGGCAGCGGCAACATCAGCGCCCTCTACCGGGCCGTGGAGCTCCAGCGCAGCGGCCGACGCGATGCCCGCACGGAGGCGGCAGCATGACCATTTCCCCGCCGGCGATCCGGTACCCCCTGTCCTACACCCAGCACTTCCTGCGCCTGTTCGACCAGGGCGACGCCCAGGGGCCCTTCAGCGCCCGCTACAACATCGTCGTCGGCTGGCGCCTGCGCGGCCGCATCGACGTCGACACCCTCCAGCTCGCCATGGACGACGTCGCCGACCGGCACGACGCGCTCAACATGACGATCACCCGGGGGGAGGGGGAGGCGTACCAGGTGCGGCAGCCGTCCGCGCCGGCCCGGCTGCTCGTGGTCGACCTGCCGGCCGCCGCCCCCGAGGAGCGCGCGCTGCGGGCCGAGGAGCTGCTCACCGAGGTCGAGGCCGGCTCCTACAGCCTCCAGGAGCTGCCGCACCTGCGCGCCATCCTCGGCCGGTTCGACGACGAGGACGCGGTGCTGGCGCTGATCGTGCACCACACCGCGGGCGACGGCTGGTCCATGCAGCTGCTCATCCGCGACATCGTCACCCGCTACGCCGAGCGCCGCGGCCACGCCGTGCCGCCGCTGCCCGAGCCCCGGCCCTACCACGAGTACGCCGGCCGGCAGCAGGAGCAGGCCGGCAGCGCCGAGACCCAGGCCGCCCGCGACTTCTGGGCAGAGCGGCTGCGCGGGGCGCGCATGCTGGCCGTCCCCACCGACCACGCCAGGTCGGCCGGGCTGGCCAAGCTCTGCCCGGTCCACCGGTTCTCGCTGCCCAAGGACGTCTCCGCCCGGGTGATCAGCTACGCCAGGACGATGCGCAGCTCGCCGTTCATGGTGCTGCTGGCGGCCTACAACGTGCTGCTCAGCCGGATCACCGGGGCCACCGACCTGGTCGTCCCGGTGATCAGCTCCGGACGCGGGCAGCCGGAGTTCCAGGAGACCGTGGGGCCGTTCTTCAACTTCCTGCCGCTGCGCACCGGCCTCGACGGCTGCGCCACCTTCCGGCAGGTCGTCGAGCGCTCCCGCCGGACCTGCATGGACTCCTACGCCAACGAGATCCCGTTCCTGCAGATCGTGGCCGAGGCGCCCGAGCTGATGGCCGACGCCGCGCTGGAGAGCAAGGCGCTGTGCGCCCTCCAGGTCTGGCAGTTCGCCACCGGCATGGACGGCGAGCGCGTCGGCGACCTGGAGATCGCCGAGGTCCGCGAACGCCTGCTGGACCAGCCCAACGGCACCGACATCCCCGACGGCGCGCTGCTCACCTTCGACATCGCCCCCTCCGGCGAGATCTTCGGCAACTTCGCCTACAACAGCAACCTGTTCACCGAGAGCACGATCGTGACGATGGTGGCCGACTTCGGCGAGATCCTGCGCGCCGGCCTGGCCGCCCCCGACTCGCCTCTGGAGTGATCGCCATGCGCGTGATGTTCACCGTCTTCCCCGCGACGGCGCACTTCCTGCCGATCGTGCCCTACGCCTGGGCGTTGCAGGCGGCCGGGCACCAGGTGGTGGTGGCGGCCCCGCCGGGCGTCGACACCGGGGTCTCGGTGCCCGACTTCCACCGGTCGGTGAACGCGGCCGGGCTGACCGCGGTCTCCTGCGGCGCGCCCGAGCCGCTGTCGGTGCACGACCGCGGCTACCCCGGGTTCGCCGGGCTGATCCCGACGATCGAGGAGTCGGAGCGCCTGGTCGCCGCGCTCGGCATCACCGAGGCGGAACGCCCGCCCTGGGATGTCTTCTACCACTTCGCGCTGCTGACCATGCGCAACTACCATCCGCCGGAGCCCCGCCAGGACGTGCGGGCCGTCGTCGAGTTCGCCCGCGAGTGGCGGCCCGACCTCGTCCTGTGGGACCCGTGGTTCCCGTGCGGCGCGGTGGCGGCCCGGGCCTGCGGCGCCGCCCACGCCCGTACGCTGCTGGCCCCCGACTACACCGCCTGGGCCGCGGACAAGTTCGCCGGCAGCGGCGAGCGGAACCCCATGACCGGGGTGATCGGCCCGCTGGCCGACAGGTACGGCGTGACCGTCGACGACAACCTGCTGCTCGGCGACTGGACGGTGGACCCGTTCCCGCCCGGGATGAGCCTGCCCACCCCCGGCGTGCGCCGCCTGCCCGTCCGGTACGTCCCCTACACCGGGGCGAGCGTCGTCCCCGAGTGGCTGCGCCGACCGCCGGAGCGGCCGCGGGTGGCGATCTCGCTGGGCGTGTCGATGCGCACGTTCTTCAAGGGCGACTGGGGGCGCACCGCCAAGCTGATGGAGGCCGTGGACGGCCTGGACGCCGAGGTCGTCGCCACCCTGGACGCCAACCAGCTGCTCGACCTGGACCGCCCGCTGCCCGCCAACGTGCGCGTGTTCGACTACGTGCCGCTGGACCAGCTCCTGCCGACCTGCTCGGCGATCATCCACCACGGCTCGATCGGCACCTTCGCGGCCGCCTCGGCCATGAACGTGCCGCAGGTCGTCTGCGACACCGACGAGCACAACCGGCTCGTCGGCACCCCCGTCGAGGGCGGCATCGACTGGCAGCTCCAGTGCCAGAAGCAGCTCACCTCGACCCGAACCTCCCGGTACGTCACCACGCGCGGCGCCGGCGTGCGGATCAACCACCAGACGCAGTCCGCGGCCGAGATCCGCGACGAGCTGCTGCGCGTGCTGAAGGACCCCTCGTTCACCAAGGGCGCGGCCGCCATCCACGAGGACTGGCTGGCCACGCCGAGCCCGACCGACATCGTCGCGGAGCTGGAGCGGCTGACCGCCGCCGCCCGGTAGCCGTCGACCCCTCAGACAGGAGGCGGACAGTTGCGGATCCTGGTCACCGGCGGCGCCGGTTTCATCGGCTCGGAGTTCGTCAGAGCCACGTTGCGCGACTCGCCGGGCACGCGGGTCACCGTCCTGGACAAGCTCACCTATTCCGGCAACCTGGAGAACCTCGACCCGGTGGCCGGCCACCCGGGGCTGCGCTTCGTGCAGGGCGACACCGCCGACCCGCTCGTGGCCGACGAGGTGGTGGCCGGGCAGGACGCGATCGTGCACTTCGCCGCCGAGACGCACGTCGACCGGTCGATCGTCAGCGCGACCGGCTTCGTGCGCTCCAACGTGCTGGGCACCCAGACCCTGCTGGAGGCGGCCCTGCGGCACGGCGTCGGCCGCTTCGTGCACGTCTCCACCGACGAGGTGTACGGCTCCATCGCCGAGGGCTCGTGGACCGAGGAGACACCGCTCGCGCCGAACGTGCCGTACGCGGCCTCCAAGGCCGGCTCGGACCTGCTCGCGCTGGCCTTCCACCGCACGCTCGGCCTGGACGTCGTGATCACCCGCTGCACCAACAACTACGGCCACTACCAGTTCCCCGAGAAGGTCATCCCGCTGTTCGTCACCAACCTGCTCGAAGGCCGCCGGGTGCCCCTGTACGGCGACGGCGGCAACCGGCGCGACTGGCTGCACGTCTCCGACCACTGCCGGGCCATCCGGATGGTCCTCGACCGCGGCCGGGCCGGCGAGGTCTACCACATCGGCGGCGGCAGCGAGCTGAGCAACCTGGAGCTGACCGCCCGCCTGCTGGAGGCGTGCGGCGCGGGCTGGGACATGGTCGAGCACGTCCCGGACCGGCCGGGGCACGACCTGCGCTACTCCCTCGACATCTCCAAGATCGAGCGGGAGCTGGGCTACGCGCCGTCGGTCGACTTCGAGACCGGGCTGGCCGCGACCGTCGCCTGGTACCGGGACAACCGGTCCTGGTGGGAACCGCTCAAGCACCGCGAGCTCGCCGTGGCCGCCCACTGAAGATCATGAGGAGAAGCCATGCAGGACATTGTCCGACGTCTTGACACGTGCCGGGTCTGCGGGCGCGACGACTGGCTGGAGGTCACCTCCTTCGGGTCCGTGCCGCTGGCCAACGGCTTCCTCGACCCCGCCGACCTCCCGGCCGAGGAGCCCGCCTACCCCGTGGACGTCATCGTGTGCCGCAACTGTCGGCTGATGGCCATCCGGCACGTGATCAGGCCCGACGTGCTGTTCCGGCACTATGTGTACGTCACCTCCGAGTCCGACCAGATGACCGGCCACATGCGGCGCATCGTCGGCTGGTGCACCCGCCGGGCCGGGCTCGCGCCGGGCGAGCTGGTCGTCGAGCTGGGCAGCAACGTCGGCCTGCAGCTCGCGCTCTTCCAGGAGCAGGGGCAGCGGGTCGTCGGCGTGGACCCGGCCGAGAACCTGGCCGAGATCGCCAACGCCCGCGGCGTGCGCACGCTGCCCGAGTTCTTCGGCGCCGACCAGGGCCGCCGCATCCACGCCGAGCAGGGCGAGGCCAAGCTGGTGCTCGGCCGCCAGTGCTTCGCCCACATCGACGACGTGCACAACGTGCTGGACGGCGCCACCGCCGTGCTGGCCCCCGACGGGCTGGTCGCGATCGAGGTCCCGTACCTGCTGGACCTGCTGGAGGAGAACCAGTTCGACACGATCTACCACGAGCACCTGTCGTACTACTCGGTCACCACGCTGAGCCATCTGTTCGCGCGGCACGGCCTGCGCATCGTGGACGTCGAGCGGGCGGCCGTGCACGGCGGCTCGATCGTCGTCTTCGCCGCCAGGGAGGGCTCGGCCCACCCCGCCCGCCCCTCCGTGAACCGGCTGCTGTCGCTGGAGCGGCAGAGCGGCCTCGACTCCGACGAGGCCTACCTGGCCTTCGCCGAGCGCGCCCACCAGGTGATCAAGCAGATCGGCGACCTCGTGCGCGACCTGGCCGGCCGCGGCCTGACCGTCGCCGGGTACGGCGCGCCGTCCAAGGGCACCACCCTGCTGCAGTTCTGCGAGCTCGGCCCGGCCGAGGTGCGCTTCTGCAGCGACACCACCAGCCTCAAGCACGGCCGGCTGCTGCCCGGCACCCGCATCCCCTGCCGCTCGCCCGAGCAGGCCCGCGACCAGCAGCCCGACTACTACCTGCTGCTCGCCTGGAACTACGCCGACGAGATCATCTCCAAGGAGCAGGACTTCCTGCGCCGCGGCGGCAAGTTCATCATCCCCATCCCGCAGCCGAGGGTCGTGACGGCCGAGCCCGTCCCGGCGGTGGCCTGAAGGAGATCTGCATGGAATACGGATCCGACCACGCCGAGTACTACGACCGCGTCTTCCGCAGCCGCGGCAAGAGCTTCGAGGGCGAGGCCCGGGAGCTCGACCGGATCATCAGGGAACGGTCGCCGCACGCGGCCTCGCTGCTCGACGTCGCCTGCGGCACCGGCGCGCACCTGGAGACCTTCGCCAAGCTCTTCGACCACGTCGAGGGGGTCGAGCTGTCGCCCGACATGCGGGAGGTCGCCGGACGGCGGCTGCCCGGCGTGCCGCTGCACGCCGGCGACATGCGCACCTTCGACCTGGGACGCACCTTCGACGCCGTGACCTGCATGGGCAACGCCGTCGGCGAGCTGGGCTCCTACGACGAGCTGGTGGAGGCCGTCGGCCGGATGGCGGCCCACCTGGCGCCCGGCGGCGTCCTCGTCGTCGAGCCCTGGTACTTCCCGGAGAACTTCCTGGACGGGCACGTCGGCGGCCACACGCTGGTGGAGGAGGGGCTGGTCATCTCCCGCATGACGCACTCGCGCAGGGAGGGCGGCAAGAGCCGGCTGGAGGTGCGGTTCAGGGTTGCCGACGCCTCGGGTTTCAAGGAGTTCGCCGAGGTCCTGTACTCCAGCCTGTTCACCTGCGACCAGTACCTGGAGGCGTTCGCCAAGGCGGGCTGCCGGGCCGAGTTCCGGCCCGCGTTCAAGCTGGCCGACGGCCGGCCCAACAGCCCCGGGCTGTTCGTCGGCGTGCGCGAGGAGGCCGGCGATGGCCTTCGGTGAGCCCCTCGTCGTCGGGCGGCCGAACGCGGGGGAGCGGGCGCGCCTGCTGGAACGGCTCGGCGGCGTGCTCGACCGGCTCTGGCTGACCAACAACGGCCCGCTGGTGCGCGAGTTCGAGGCGCGCCTGGCCGACCTGACCGGCGCCCGGCACGCCGTGGCGACCTGCAACGCCACCACCGGCATCCAGATCGCGGCCAGGGCCGCCGGGCTGCGGCCGGGCGACGAGGTGATCGTCCCCTCCTTCACGTGGGTGGCCACCGCCCACGCGCTGGAGTGGATCGGCATCGTCCCGGTCTTCTGCGACTCCGACGAGATCACCGGCAACGCCGACCCCGACCACGTCGAGCGCCTGATCGGCCCGCGCACCCGGGGCATCCTCGGCGTGCACGTCTTCGGCTACCCGTGCGACGTGGACGCCCTGGAGCGCCTGGCCCGCGCGCACGGGCTCGTCCTGCTGTTCGACGCGGCGCACGCGCTCGGCTGCACCTACCGGGGCAGGCCGATCGGGACGTCCGGGGACGCCGAGATCTTCAGCTTCCACGCCACCAAGTTCGTCAACAGCGTCGAGGGCGGCGCGATCGTCACCGACGACGACGACCTGGCCGCGCGGGTCAGGGAGCTGCGCAACCAGGGCATCGACGCGGCCGGGCAGATCTCCGGGGCCGGCACGGTGGCCCGGATGAGCGAGTTCCACGCGGCCATGGGGCTGACCTCGCTGGAGGCCATCGACACGATCGTCGAGGCCAACCGGCGCAACCAGCGGGTCTACGAGGAGCTGCTCGCCGGGCTGCCGGGCGTCGTGGTGCGCGGCCAGGCGCCCGGCGAACGGGCCAACTTCCAGTACCTCGTCATCGAGGTGGACGAGGCCGTCGCCGGCGTGTCGCGGGACGCGGTGCTGGAGGCGCTGCTCGTGGAGAACGTGCACGCGCGCCGCTACTTCTCCCCGATCTGCCACCAGGTGGAGCCGTACCGGTCGGACCCGGGCAGGCACTTCCCGCTGCCCCTGCCCCGCGCCGAGGGCCTGGCCGCCCGCGTCCTGTCCCTGCCGACCGGTCCCACGGTGGACGCCGGGCACATCGCCGGCATCTGCCGCGTCGTCCGGGAGACGGTCCGGGCGGCCGACCGCCGGCTGGTCGCCTGACCCGCGACGAGGGCGCCTCCTTGACGGGGCGCCCTCGTTCTCCGGTCAGGCCGTACGGCTGGGTTCCGCCTCGGGGACGGGGGTCACGCGGTGGCGGACGGCCAGGCCGAACAGGGCGACCAGCAGGCCGCACGCGCCCGCCAGCGCGAAGGGGGCCGCGGGCCGCCACAGGTCGTAGAGCCAGCCGCCGACGCCGGAGATGACGAAGATGCCGATCGCGCCGCAGAGCGTCTGGACGCCGAAGCTGGAGCCCCGGTAGCGGGCCGGCACCTGCTGGGCCAGCAGCGGGCCCGCCGTGGTGATGACGCCGATCTCGCCCAGCCCGACGGCCGCCGCCACCAGCATCATCCCCGGCCCGAGCGGGTCGCTGACCAGCAGCGTCGACAGGTACGCGGCCCCGGCCAGCGCCTGGGCCAGGATCACCACGTCCTGCCGCCGCATCCGGTCGCCGAGCCAGCCGAACAGCGGCGCGCCCACCACGATCACCATGTAGGCGATGCCCACGATCGCGCCGCTCTTGGCCAGGGCCTCGGTGGCGGACATGCCGCGCACGGCCTTGGCGTAGTCCACGATCCACAACGACAGGAAGCTCGCCACCAGCGCCAGGTCGGCCCTGGCCACGAAGGACGCCGCGTACGACAGCGCCACGCCGGGGTCGCGGGCCAGCCGCACGCCCTCGACGACCAGCCGGCCCAGCCCGGCCCGCTCACCGGCCTGCCGCCCGGCCGAGTGCCCGGCGGGCGGCTCGACGGACGTGGCCAGGCCGGGGGCCAGCGTGCCGCGCAGGGCCAGTGCGCCCAGCAGCACCAGCCCGGCGACCACCAGGAAGCCCACCTTGGCCGCCGTGGCCGGGGCCATGCCGCCGCCCTCCAGCATGTTCGGCAGGCGTACCAGCACCAGCACCGCGATCACCGCGCCGATGCCGCTGAACAGGCCGAGCCAGCCGTAGGCCTTGCCGCGCGCGCGGTCGCGCACGTAGTCGGCGGTGATCGCCGACATGGTGACGTTCAGGGCGGCGATCCCCAGGGCGAACACGACCCGCAGGGCGACCAGGACGGCGACGTTGCCCGCGAACGGGTAGAGCGCCGCGCCCAGGGCGCACAGCAGCAGCCCCGCCACGGCGACCGGTCGGAGGCCGATCCGGTCGGCGAGCGCGCCGTACCAGGCCAGGCTCAGGATGAGCGCCGCCTCCGCGGCGACCTGGAGGTAGCCGGTCGTGCGGCCCAGGTCGTCGCCGGACAGCCCCAGCGCGTCGGTGAGCAGGTACGGCTGGGCGGCCGGCAGGAACGTGATGACCGCCGTGCCGAGGAGCCCGAGCCCCATGCATGCCCAGAGGTTGGTCCTGCTGATCCCCGTCGCGGGGTCGAGACCTAACATGGCAGAGATCATCCCAACGCCAGCCCTAGATCGTCTAGGTTTGGCACATGATGAGTGACCGAGTCCCGCCGGGCGTCAGCGCCGCGGTGCCCAACGTGGCGCGGATGTACGACTACTACCTCGGCGGGAAGGACAACTTCGCGTCCGACCGGGCCGCCGCGGAGAAGGTGCTGTCGATCATCCCCGAGATCAGGGGCGACGCCCGCAACAGCCGGGCCTTCCTGCAGCGCGCCGTGCGCCACCTGCGGCAGGCGGGCGTCGACCAGTTCCTCGACATCGGGTCGGGGCTGCCGACCGCGGGCCACGTGCACGAGGTGATCGAGGGCGCGAAGATCGTCTACGTGGACAACGACTCGGTCGTGCTCACCCACTCCCGCGCCCTGCTCGGCCACTCGCCCGACGTCACCGTCCAGGAGGGCGACCTGCGGCGGCCGGAGGCCGTCATGGAGCGGGCGGCGGAGGTGCTGGACTTCTCCCGGCCGGTCGCGCTGCTGGTGGTCTCGCTGCTGCACTTCGTCACCGACGCCGAGGACCCGGTGGGCATCGTCCACCGGTACCGCGACCTGCTGCCCGCGGGCAGCCACATCGTGCTGACGCACGTCGCCCCCGACACCATGCCCAGCAAGGCCGACGACGTCAGCGCCGTCTACCGCAACGCGACCTCGCCGTTCACGGCCCGCAGGCGGTCGGTGTTCGCCTCCATGCTGGACGGCTTCGACCTCCTGGAGCCGGGCGTCGTCAACACCCGCGAGTGGCGTCCCGACCCCGACACCGACCCGTCCCCGATCGACGGCGACTACCACCTGTGCGCGGTGGGCCGCAAGCGGTCCTGACCCGCGCGGCTTCCCTCCGACGTGGCCCATCACCTCCGGGTGGTGGGCCACGCGTGTTTCTGCCCGCCCCACCGTTTCGAACATGTGATCTAAAACTTGTGGGCTTCCGTCGTCGGCCATGCTTACGATCTTGGTGTTCGCCGGCCGGGCCGTCCGGCCGGCCAGACCGGACGGAGAGATGTCCTTGAGGCGTGCAATGATCGCGTCAGCCGCCGCGCTGAGCCTGCTGACCCCCGTCGTCGTGGCCGGGCCCGCGCGGGCGGCCACCGTCGCGACGGTCCCGCTGGCCACCGCCGTGGACAAGGCCAGGGAGGTGGCCGGGTTCTGGCTCGCCGACGACGCGGCCAACCTGCGGGCCGCCACGCCGTACACCGTGCTGGCCGCGGCGATGGGGGGCGAGCGCCTGTCCACCGGCGTCGTCCCGGACGGGCCCGCGGTCAGCACCCCGCCGATCGGGGCCGAGAACCCGCCGCCCGGCGACGAGGTCGTGACGTCCGGCAAGGTGTTCTTCATCGGCAGCGACGGCCTGCCCCACTGGTGCACCGGCACCTCGGTGCAGTCGGCCTACCGCAACCTGGTGGCCACCGCGGGCCACTGCGTGTTCGACGTCGAGGCCCCGATGGGCGCGCTCGGCAAGTGGGTCTTCGTCCCCGCCTACTCCGACGGCGCCACCCCCTACGGCCTGTACGTCGGCAAGCAGGGCATCACCCACTACGACTTCGAGGACCTGCACGACTTCGACCGCGACTACGCCTTCGCCACCGTCTACAGCGGCGTCGTCCTGTCCGCCCCGGACACGCTGACCACCGTCGGCCGCCTCGGCGACAACGTCGGCGGCCTCGGGGTCGCGGCCAACCAGCCGCTCCCGCCCGCGGCCGACGTCTTCGGCCACCCCTCCGGGCCGCACCCCGACGGCTCCGGCCCGTATACGGGCCGGAGCCTCGAACGCTCGACCGGGCCGACGTTCGCGGTCAAGCCCTCCGGCCTGCGCGCGGACCGGCCCGTCGGCGTGGACTCGCCGTTCACGGCCTCGCCCGGGGCGGCGTGGGTGACCGGGTACGACGCCGAGACCCGCGCCGGCCACCTGACCGGCCTGACGATCAGCGTCGCCGACACCGACGCCGACGGGCGGTACGACACCGGCATCTCCCCGTACTTCGACACCGGGCTGTTCCAGGTCTACCGGGACGCGGCCAACCGCTGGACCGGCTCCATCACGTACGTCACCGGCTGACCCGGCCCGCGCGGACCGGGTCAGGAGCTCGCGGCCCGGACCGCGCCGGCGTCGCTCGCGGCGGCGTCCGGCAGGCCGTGGGCCTCGGCGGACAGGTCCTGCCACTCGTCCCACAGCCTGAGCCGGTCGGCGTACGCCTGCCGGACCATCGGGTAGAAGCCCTGCCCGAACAGCACGCGCAGGGGCGGGTTCTCGGCGTCGACGAGCTTGAGCAGAGCCCGGGCGGCGGCCGAGGGGTCGCCGGCCGGCTGCTTGCCCGTCATCGAGGCCAGGCGCCGGCGCAGGCCGTCGTAGGCCGGGTCCGGCGTGGCCAGGTGACCGTTGGCGAGCGGGTCGGGGTTCTTGCCGTTCCGGGTGGCGAAGCCGCCGGGCTCGACGATGGTCACCTTGACGCCGAACTCGGCGACCTCGCCGGCGAGCGCCTCGTTCAGCCCTTCCAGAGCCCACTTGGAGGCGTGGTAGGCGCCGCCGAGCGGAACGGCGATGAGCCCGGCGGCCGAGGACAGCTGGATGATGTGGCCGCTGCCCTGGGTGCGCAGGTGGGGCAGGACGGCCTGGACCACCCACACCGCGCCGAACAGGTTGGTCTCCAGCTGGTCGCGCAGTTCCTGCTCGGTCAGCTCCTCGACCGCGCCGACCTGGGCGTACCCGGCGTTGTTGACGACGACGTCCAGGCGGCCGAAGTGGTCGACGGCCCGCCGCACCGCCTCGGCGACGGCGGCCCTGTCCGTGACGTCCATCGCCAGCGGGAGGATCGCCTCGCCGTAGGCCGTCACCAGGTCCTGGAGGCCGTCGACGCGGCGCGCGGTGGCGGCCACCCTGTCGCCGCGGGAGAGCGCGGCCTCGACGAACTCGCGGCCCAGGCCGCGGGACGAACCGGTGACGAACCAGATCTTGCTCATGATGACCTTCTGTTCTTCCGTTGCTGGTTGCCGGGCACGGGACATCGCGCCGGGATCTTTTCCCTGTTGTGCACTGATTGCACTGCCGTGCAGCGACTGCACATAGATATACTCAGGTCGCGAGTGGTCGTCAACACGGCCGCACACCGAACCTGACCGGCGGCCCAAGGAGTGACAGGCGGCATCATGACCAGTGACGATCCGGTCCGCGGCGGCGGACGCGAAGCGCAGCGGCGCCGCACCCGTAAGGCGATCATCGACGCGGCGATCCGGCTGAGCGCGGGGGGCGCGACCCCGTCCATCGACGAGGTCGCGGCCGCCGCCGACGTGTCCCGCCGCACGGTCTACATGTACTTCCCGACCCTGGACCACCTGCTGATCGACGCGACCGCGGGTGCGATCAACGATCCGCCGGTCGAGCAGGCGCTGGCCGACCCCGCGCTGGCCGGCGACCCCGCCGCCCGCGTCGACGCCCTCATCCGGACGCTGCTGGAGCACTCCCCGCAATCGCTGCCCCTCGGGCGGCGGCTGATCCGCCTGACCGTCGACCTGCCGGGGGGCGGCTCGCCGGGGGCGCCTGCCCCGCGCCGTACCCAGCGGCGGGTGGGCTGGCTGGAGCAGGCCTGCGCGCCGCTGCGCGCCACCCTGAGCGAGGAGGCGTTCCAGCGGCTGATCTCGGCCCTGACCGTCGTGGTCGGCTGGGAGGCGCAGATCGCCCTGCGTGACGTCCGCGGCCTGGACGCCGAGGCCGAACAGGAGGCCGTCCGCTGGGCCGCGCGTGCCCTGGTGAACGCGGCCATCAGCGAGAACGGCCGCGGGCCCGGCGCCGGCGGGAGTGCCTGAGGCGCCGGGCCGGGGCGTCGTTCAGTCGATGACGGCGATGCCGGCGGCGGACCAGAGCGCCCTGGACGACGCCTCGGGGTCGGCCACGTCCGAGGAGCGCACGTCGAAGACGTGGGTGACGGCCTTGTCCGGTTCGTGGCCGGGCCAGCCGGGGTCGCCCGTGGCCGCGAACCGGGTCCAGGCGGTGCGGAACTGCCGCGAGAGCGCCTCGGCCTCCGGGACGCCGCCGGTCAGCATCATGGCCAGCGGCGTGTCCAGGGTGCCGAAGGTCAGCGGCACGTCCAGGCCGTGGCAGGCGCCCAGCGGGGTGGGCGACCAGGCCAGCTCGTAGGCGAAGGTCCGCCCGCGATGCGCGTCGGCCAGCAGCGCGCTCGGCATCCTGAACAGCCAGTCGGACATGAGCGTGCCGTACAGCCGCCGCGCGGACGCCCCGGGGAGGGCGGCGCGGTAGGCCGCGTCCGCGCCGGGCGGGGCGAGCGCCGCGAGGGCCGCGTCGAGCCGGGCGGGCAGATCGGCCTCCGGCCGCGGGTCCATCGACAGGAAGAGGTCGAACTCGTCCCTGGTGAAGCCCACGATCAGGTCGACGTCCCGGGCGGCGCCCCCGGCCAGGGCCGGCCACGGCGGCGAGGGCAGGACCTCGCCGTCCACGACCGGCATGAACGGGACCGACGCGAACGCCAGCCGTCCCCATCGTCCGGGGAAGGCCGGGAAGTCCTCGGCGGCCACCGCGCTCCCCGCCGCGAGCAGCTCCTCCGGCGCGCTCTCGGACGGCGCCGCGCCGCCCAGCCGCTCGACGACGGCCGCGGTGACGCGGGCGGCCCGCTCGGGGGTGAGGAACAGGCCGGGCACGCTCTGCGCGATCGCGCGCCGGAACAGGCCGGCCGCCGAGGGCATCGTCAGCAGGCAGGCGACCGAGCCCGCGCCGGCCGACTCGCCGAAGATCGTGACGTTTCCCGGGTCGCCGCCGAACGCGGCGATGTTCTCCTGGACCCAGCGCAACGCCGCGACCTGGTCGAGCAGCCCCCGGTTCGGCGGCGCGCCGTCGATCTGGCCGAAGCCCTCCATGCCGATCCGGTAGTTGAACGAGACCACGACCACGCCCTCGCCCGCCAGCGTCCGCCCGTCGAACTCCGGCAGGTCGGACGAGCCGGTGACGTACGCGCCGCCGTAGATCCACACCATCACCGGCAGGCCCGACCCGCCGGGGTCGGGCGACCACACGTTGACGGTGAGGCAGTCGAGCCCGCCGGCGGAGCTCCACGCCGGCATCCCGGGGACCACCGCCTGCTGCGGCGGCCGGGGGCCGAAACCGGTGGCGTCGCGGGTGCCGTCCCAGGGGTCGGCGGGCGCCGGGGCGGCCATCCTGAGGGATCCGAAGGGGCTCTTCGCGAACGGAATGCCCCTGAAGACGGCGATGCCGTGCTCGTCGGTCCCGCGTACCCTGCCTGCGGTCGTCATCGTCACCACTGACCATCTCCTTCCCGCGGGCCTGTGCCCGTCGGCAGTGTCGATGTTGAACGATAGAGCCTGTGTTGGTCGGCATAGATTTGAGGGTCCCCCCTCATCCTCCGCCTGGTCGCCGCCGTGCGAGGATCGGGCTCCCTTGTGTGTGCGGGTCATGGAGGCGACGCGTTGCTGAACGAGCGGGAGCGGACGCGCGGCGGCCGGGCGGCGTTACGTCCGAGGCTGGTGGCGGCCGGCTGGGACTATCTCGTGATCGCCGCCTGGCTGACGGCGCTGGCCGCGGTGTTCGTCCCGCTGAGCCGCGCGGGAGCGGGGTTCGGCGGGCTCGGCGCCCTGGGCACCGACCTGCTGATCACCGCGCTGAGCGTGCTGCCTGTCGGGGCGTACCTGGTCATGGGGGAGGCGGGGCGGCGGCAGGCCACGTGGGGCAAGCGGCGGGCGGGCCTCGTCGTGGCCATGGCCGGCGGGGGGCGGCCCGGCGTGGCGCGGATCGTGGCGCGCGCCCTGGTGAAGCTGCTTCCGTGGCAGTGCGCTCACATGGCGGTCTCCCGGCTGGTCCGCGAGCCGGAGTCGGCCGTCGCCATGCCCCTTCTGGTCGCGGCGTACGCCCTGGCCGGGGCCTCGGTCGTGCTGGTGCTGACCCGCCGCGACCGGGCCGCCCTGCACGACCTCGTGACGGCCACCCGGGTGGTGCCGGCGCCCTGACGCCCCTCCGACGGTCAGACCTCCGGCAGGGAGGGATCGGGCTGCCAGGGGCTCGGCGCGGTGATGGACCAGCGTTCGTGGTCGCGCCAGGCGCCGTCGATGTAGAGGTAGTCGGGCGACAGCCCCTCGTAACGGAAGCCCAGCCGCCGGGCCAGGGCCAGGGACGCCTTGTTCGCCGGCTGGATGTTGGCCTCCAGGCGGTGCAGCCGCAGGTCGCCGAACGCGTGCCGCAGGGCGAGGGTGAGCCCGTCGGTCATGTAGCCGCGGCCGGCGGACGGGGCGAAGGCCGCGTAGCCGAGGGACGCCCCCTGGTAGCGGCCCCGGATGATCGAGTTGATGTTGACCGTGCCCGCCGCGGCGCCGCTCTCCCGGACGCGGATCAGGAAGCCCAGGTTGAGGCCGTCGTCGAAGCGGCGCATCCAGGTCCGGAACTCCTCGGCGGTCGAGGGCAGTTGCATCCACGGCCGGTGCAGTTCGGCGCTGGCCCGGACGAGCGAGCAGAACTCGTCCTGGTCGGAGAGGGTGAGCGGGTGCAGCTCCACCCGTGACGGCATTTCGGACATGGGGCAACTTTAGGGCGTGCCGTGCGAGTCGTCGTCCCCGTCAGCTCGCCGTGGTGGTCCAGGCGCGGTGGGCCGTCTCGCGGATCTCCTCGTCGGCGGTCTGCTCGACCCGGGCCATCGCCGCGCGCAGGATGGGCGGCGTCATCAGCGAGGTGACGATCGCGACCAGCACCACCAGCGTGTACGCCTCGACGCTGAGGATGCCCAGCCGCAGGCCGACCATGGCCACCACCACCTCGATCACGCCGCGCGCGTTGAGCCCGGCGCCCAGGGCCAGCGCCTCCCAGCGGTTGAGCCGGCTCAGCCGGGCGCCGGCGTACGCGCCGACGAACTTGCCGACGATCGCGACGGCCAGCACCGCGAGCCCGGCCAGCAGCACCGGCGGGCGGGTCAGCGCCGTCAGGTCCATCCGCAGCCCGGCGGTGGCGAAGAAGACGGGGGCGAAGCCGTACAGCGTCACCGTGCGCAGCGGCGCCAGCCGGGCCGGGTCCACCCGTCCCGCGCCGCCGATGAGCATGCCCATCACGAACGCGCCGAAGACCGACTCCAGGCCGAGCGCGTGCGTCCCGGCCGAGGCCAGCACGATCAGCATGATCGCCATGCCGACCGTCGGGCCCGCCTCGGGCGACCGGGCCGCCAGCCGCATCGCGCCGCGCACCAGCGGACGCCCGACGGTCAGGGCCACCACGACGATGGCCACCAGGTAGGCCAGCGAGGTGAGCACGGTGCCGGTGCTGACCGCGTTGACGGCCATGGCGCTGACGATCGAGAGCATGAACCAGCCGAACGCGTCGTCGATCATCCCGGCGGTGAGCGTGAGCTGGCCGATGTTGCGGTGCAGCAGCCGCATGTCCATCAGCGTCTTGGCCAGCACGGGGATCGCGCTCACGCACATCGCCACGCCCATGAACAGCGCGAACACCGTCGCGTCGGTGCCGTCGGGGACGATCATCCGGGGCAGCAGGAACCCGGTGGCGATGCCGAGCCCGAGCGGGATGACCAGGCCGCCCACGCTGATCCCGGCCGCGGTGGCCGCCCGCCGGCGCACCAAATTCAGGTCCATGTGGATGCCGGTCAGCCCGACCAGCAGCAGCACGCCGACCTGCCCGACGGCGTCCAGCAGGTGGAACTGGCCGGGGTCGGCGGGGAAGAGCCAGCGCTGGAGGTCCGGCGCGACGTGCGCCAGGATCGACGGCCCGAGCACGACCCCGGCGAACAGCTCGCCCACCACGGCGGGCAGCCGGAACCGGGCCGCCAGCGCCCCGAGCCCCAGGGCCAGGCCGAGCAGCACTCCGATCTGCAACAGGAACACGAGCATGCCGTGCGCGCCGATGGGGGCGATGGGCGTCTGCATGAATACCCCTGGAGGTCGATCCTGGTTTCCGAACCCGGATATTCAGCAAAGAACGCCCGGCGCGGACGCCGCAACGGACCCGTTCACATGCGGCAATCTCCGAGAAGGCAGCCCATGAAGATCCGCACGCACGGAGAAACCGGCGGAGCTCAGCCGGTGGCGCGCGGGCCGAGCAGCACCGGCAGCGCGCGCACGCCGTTGTCCAGCAGCGAGGTGAGCCGGGGCAGGTCGTCCAGCGGCCCGGCGGCCCGGATGCCGGGGAACGTCGCGAACAGGGCCGGCAGCGCCACCTCGGCCTGCAGCCGGGCCAGCGGCGCGCCCAGGCAGAAGTGCGGCCCGTGCCCGAACGCCAGATGCGGCACGGCCGGCCTGGTCACGTCGAAGTCGGCGGCGTTCTCGCCGAACCGCTCGGGGTCGCGCCCGGCGGCGGAGAAGCAGGCCAGCACCGCCTCGCCCGCCCGCAGCCGGACGCCCTCGATCTCCAGGTCCTCCATGGCGTAGCGCATCGGGAAGTAGGCGTTGGGCGACTCCCAGCGCAGCGCCTCCTCCACCGCCGCGCTCCACGGCACGGCCCCCGAGCGCAGCAGTTCGAGCTGCTCGGGCCGGCCCAGCAGGGCGCGCACGGCGTGCGCGATGAGGTTGATCGTCGTGACGTGGCCGGCGATCAGCAGCACCTGCACGGTGTCCCGCAGCTCGGCGTCGTCCAGCCGGCCCTGGGCGTGCAGCGCGATCAGCTCGCTCGTCAGGTCCTCGCCGGGCGTGCCGCGCCGCACCTCGATGATCTCCCCGACCAGCTCGAACAGCGCCCTGCGACCCTCCGGGCTGTCCGGCGGGCTCTGGTCGAGCTGCACCACCTCGTCGGTGAGCGCGCGCAGGCGCTCGCGGTGGGAGTCGGGCACGCCCAGCATCTCGACGATGACGCGCAACGGCAGCGGGTAGGCGTACTCGGCGCGCAGGTCGACCGGCTCGCCCGGCGGCCGGGCCGCCAGGTCCTCCAGCAGGTCGCCGACGATGGAGGTGATCCACGGCTCCATCCGCTGCACCTGGCGCGCGCTGAACAGCTTGACCAGCGGGCCGCGCAGCCGCCGGTGGTCCTCGCCGTCGGCGTTGAGCATGGACGCGTCGGTGACGAGCCGCATCAGCGACGTGCCCTGAGGGGCCGCGGCGCGGGCCTTCGGGTCCCAGTACCGGATGTCGCGCGTCATCGCCGGGTGCGACAGCACCGCCTCCAGCGTGGCGTGGCTGGTGGCGGCCCAGGCCAGCACCCCCTCCACCCGGACCGGGACGAGCGGGCCGGCCCGGCGCAGCCGCTCGTCGCTGTCGTGCAGGTCGAGGGTGGCCGGGTCGAGGACGAACTCGGGTTCCATGGTCATCCTGTCTGTCTGGTGCGGTCGGGCGGTCATCGGCTCGACGTCGCCCCGCTGTAGCGGCGGGGGAGGACCATGACCGGGTTGTCGTCGAGGATCACGTCCGGCGGCCCGAAGCGTTCGGCCACCCGGCGGATCTCGGGGTCGTCGAGCAGCAGCAGCCGGCCGTCGAGGACGAGCGGCTCGTCGTCGGCGTACAGGGTGGGCCGGTCGACCTGGCAGTCGCAGTGGGCGAAGCCGGGCGCGGTGGTGACGGCCACGCCGTCGGTGAGCGCGTCGAGCCCGCAGTAGAACGCGCCGGCGTGCTTCTCCCGCTCGAACTGGCTGCCGCCGGCCACCCGCACCTTCGGGTTCAGCCCGATCAGGGCGTGCCGCAGGTAGAAGCCGCCGGGGGAGAAGCGGCGCAGCCGGTCGGCGGCCGT
Organism: Nonomuraea sp. NPDC004702; assembly: GCF_053601695.1. Taxonomy (NCBI): domain Bacteria; kingdom Bacillati; phylum Actinomycetota; class Actinomycetes; order Streptosporangiales; family Streptosporangiaceae; genus Nonomuraea; species Nonomuraea sp. NPDC004702. Next base: position 8,982 of record NZ_JBSGCE010000067.1, on the reverse strand, counting down.
CCCGCCCTCGATCTTCTGCACGACGTTGCCGGCCAGGTGGACGCTCAGCGGCTCCTCGGGCACGCCGGTCACCGTGCAGTCCTCGACGACGAGCACGCCCTCGGTGTCGGCGGGCCAGAAGTTGACGCCGCCGTACGGGAAGGGCCGCCACTGGCCGGGGCCCGGCGGCTCGGCGTCCGGCATGAGGGTCAGCCCGGACAGCGTCAGGTCCGTGCCGGCCGTCGAGGTGACCCGGATCCTGGTGGTCGCGGCCAGCTTCTCCAGCGTGCGGTGCGCCAGGGCGTAGAAGACCTCGTTGGGCAGGCGCGCGCCGGTGAGCAGCGCGCCCGCCGTGGCGCTCATGTGCAGGGACGCGAACCTGACCGGCAGCGCCGCGATCTCGTCGAAGAACAGCGGCGCGGTGTGCACCTCGCCCCACCAGGTGCAGGCGATGACGACGTCGGACGCCCCGACCGCCGCCCGCTCGACGTGGTGCCCGGCCCCGCTGTCCCAGCCGCCCGGGCTGAACGGCGCCACCGACAGGATGTGCACGTCGGCGTCCCGGTAGGCCGCCGCGGCCGCGATGGCCTGGACGACCACCGGGTCGACGGTGTGCTCGGCCAGCACCAGCACCCGCTCGCCCGGCGCCACCCGCAGGTAGTGCACCAGGTTGCGGGCGCCGGGCATGAGCTCGACGATCGAGTACGGCGCGGCCGTCGGCTCGGCCGCGTAGCCGACGGGCGCCGTGGCGTACGGATTCGTGGTCATCGTTGCCTCCCCCGGAGCCGGTCGTACCCGCTGCCGTGCCAACCCGCGGCAACGCCACGCCTCGATCACGGAAAGGATGCGGCGTCGGCGCGGGCGGCACGAGTCCGGGCGCGGTGTCAGCGCGAGCGTCGCCGCGACCCGGCCGACAGCTCGATCGGGTCGAAGCCGAACGCGTCCGCCGGGTCGTGGCCCAGGTACAGGTCACGGACCAGCTCCCCGGCCGCCGGGGCGTTGCACAGCCCGTGGCCGGAGAACCCGGTGGCGTACAGGAACGCCGGCGATCCGGGCAGCCGGCCGATGAAGGCCGACCGGTCGGGGCTGGCGTCCCTGGGGCCGCGCACCGCCGTCTCCAGCCCGGACAGGTCCAGGTCCGGGTACGTGGTGGCGAGCTGGGCCCTGGCCTTGACGAACCAGGCGTCCCGGTCGGTGCCGGGGTTGCCCATGCCGATCAGGATCCGGTCGCCGCGCCGGCGGATCAGCAGCCCGCTGGCGGCGTGCAGGGTGACCGGCATGTCCGGCACCTCGGGCAGCGGGCCGGTGGTGAGCAGTTCCTGCACCGCCGGCCCGGTCAGCGGCAGGTCCACGCCCGCCGCCGAGGCGATCCAGCCCGACCAGGCGCCGGCCGCGCACACGATCGCCTGCGCGGTGAGCGTGCCGTCCGCGGTCTCGACCCGTCCGGTGGCCGGATCGACGGCGGTGACCGGGCAGCCGGTGCGCAGCGAGGCCCCCGCCCGCGCCGCGCCCTCCGCGTACGCCTCCACGATGGCGGCCGTGTCGCTCACGAACGCCTGCGGCGACCACGCGGCCGCCAGCAGCGACGGCTCCTCGACCAGCGGGTTGAGCCGCCGGGCCGCCTCCGCGCCGATCAGCGACACGTCCACGCCCGCGGCCCGCTGCGCCGGCAGCTCGGCCTCGAACCTGTTCACCTGCTCCCGTTCGGTGAACAGCACGAGGTAGCCCACCTGCCGCATCGGCAGCTCGGCGCCGGGCCAGCGCGGGAACGACTGGTAGGCCGACAGGCTGCGCACCGCCATGGCGGAGCTGACCGGGTCGCCGGAGAAGTAGGCGCGCAGCACGTCCGCGGTGGCCCGCGAGGCGCCGGAGGCCAGGTCGTCGCGTTCCAGGACGACGGTCTCGACCCCCGCCTCGGCCAGGTGGGCCGCGATCGACAGGCCGATCACGCCGCCGCCGATGACCACCACCTCGGCCCGGTCGGCCTGGCTCATGCCGGGGCCACCGTCCCGCCCTGGAAGGGAGCCAGCATCGAGCCGGAGATCGGGGCCACCGAGCCGTCCGCGCGCAGGTGCTCGTCGACCTGCCACGGGAAGAGCTGGAGGTTCCAGGCGCCCAGGCAGTTGACGTACAGGGCCATGTGGCTCATGAGCGCGACGAAGTCCTCGCGGTCCTGGAGCTGGTCGGCGACCTCCAGCGCGCGCTCGGTGAACTGGTGCAGCTTGTTCAGCCCGCAGTAGCCGAGGAACTCGGCCGGGGTGGCGGCCATGATGCGCGCCATCTGCTGCAGGAACTCCAGCGGGAGCTGCTGCTGCTGGGCGGCCCTGACCAGGCCGGAGTAGCAGCAGTAGCCCAGCGGGCGGGTCTCGCCGTTGACGAACAGCATCGTGGTCAGCGTGGTGCCGAAGCTGCCCGCGCCCGAGGCGATCCGGCCCTCGTGCAGGTCGACCAGCTCCTGGGGCGGGTCGAGCCAGATGCGCTCGATCTCGTCGTGCAGCTCGGCGAGGAGCTGCTCGGCCGCGGTGTGCCGGGCCGTCGGGCGGCGCAGCTGGTGGCCGCCGCCGTCGCCGGCCCTGCGCACCTCGACGATCACGGGCTCGCCGCCGGAGTACACCGACTGCCAGACCGCCTTCCCGGCCTCGGCGAGCGCGTCGAGGTCCTCCTCACGGACGGTGCCGATGGGCGTGGCGGGCATGGGCTCGCTCAGCGGGCCGTACTTGATGCCGAGGTGCTGGAGACGGGAGCAGAACACCGATCCGTCGGGCGCGATCCGCCGGTCGATCTTGTGGACGCCCGGGACGTGCAGCAACTCGGGCATCGGGGCCAGATGGTAGAGGTGGTGGCCCGCCACGAGGGCGTGGCCTTGCAGGCTGCGGTAGGGCAGGGTCCGCCACAACGCGTCGGCGAGGTCGCGGTTGCGTCCGTCAAGGTCTGCTGTGACCGATACGCCGATGGTGGGCCAGAGAATTTCGATCTGCCGCTCAGTGGCCGATTTGTTCATAACGCGGACAGTAACACAGCCGTTACGACCCGTAATGGAGGGGGTCGGACGGCGACCGGAGGGGGAATTGTCCGGAAAGAGGGCGCCATGGGCGGTCGTCGCGCGCGCCGGCGGAGGAAGTTTGGCGCCCCAGCCGTTGCCGACTGGGGCGATGCCCACATTAGGGCGTTTTGTCTGTTTTGTATAGGTTCTTTTACGCGAACGTGCGGGCCGCGCCTGCACGCGACCCGCACGCGACCGCACAGAGATCGGCTCACCCGCTGTCAGCGGCCGATCAGAAGACGTTCACCCCGTAGGCGCTCAGCGCCTCGGTGACCGGCTGGAAGAACGTCGTCCCGCCGCTGGAGCAGTTGCCGCTGCCGCCGGAGGTCAGGCCGAGCGCGACGCCGCCGGAGAACAGCGCGCCGCCGCTGTCGCCGCCCTCGGCGCAGACGTTGGTCTTGATCATCTGGCGTACGGTGCCCTCGGCGTAGTTCACGGTGGCGTTGAGCGCCGTCACCGAGCCGCTGTGCACGTGCGTCGTGCTGCCGCTGCGCTGCACGGACTGGCCGACGTAGGCGTTGCCCGCGCTGGTGATGTCACGCGAGCCGCTGTAGAGGTCCACGCCGCCCGGGTGGGCGATGCTGGTGTTGGTGTACTTGACGATGGCGTAGTCGTTGCCCGGGAAGCTGGATCCCGTCGTGTTGCCCAGGGTCGTGGTCTTCGCGGAGTTGGCGTACCACGTGGAGGCGATGTTGCCGCAGTGGCCGGCGGTCAGGAAGTAGTAGGTCGAACCGCTGACCACGTTGAAGCCCAGCGAGCAGCGGTACTGGCCGCCGTAGATCGCGTCGCCGCCCTGGATGAAGAGGCTGAACCTGCCGGGCTCGTTCTCGACGCGCACCGCGGGCGTGGCCGCCTCGGCGCTCTGGCCCTGCGCGGCGGCCGCCTGGGTGTTGGCCTGCTGGACCGCGATCTGGACCTTGGTGCGCGCGCTGCTCGCGACGGTGCTGTCCACCCAGACGACGACCTGGTTGGAGGCCGGGTCGACGGCCCACGCGGTGCCGGGGACGGCGGCCGTGCGGTCGAGGAAGGACATGATGGCGTCGAGCGCGGGGCCGCTGCGGGACACGACACGCGGCACGGCGCCCGAGGCGGTGATGGCCTCGGCGTCGGCCGGATCGGTGGTGGTGACCACCATCTTGCCCTGTGCCTGGTCGAAGTAGGAGCCGGCGGTGCGGGCGCCGAGCTGCCCCTCCAGCCTGGCCGCGGCGGCGGCCGGGTCGGCGGCGGGCTGGGCCGGCGCGGGCGATGCCTGGGCGGGTACGCCCGTGACCGCGCCGGTGAGGAGTCCGGCGGTGGCGACGATCAGTGCGGCGCGCCGGATCCGTAAGCCATGGATGCTCACTGGAGCCTCCTGAGGGTGGGGTGACTTGCCCGCAAATATGAACAAAATCCCCAAGGAGGGCAAGGGGCTGTCATACTGATTTTTTGACCGGGAGTAATAGCTCAAGGAAGGGGCGCGGCCACCTCAGGCGCGCTGCTGACCTGGCGTTATGTTCCGGCACATGAGATCGCATCGGCCCGAGCAGGACTCATGAAAAGTTCGACCCGGCATTTTCGGCGATGTCAAGAAAGTTGTTTGTGCCGTGCAGGAACGTCGCGGCGAAGACGTCCCGGCCCAGCACGGCGACGGCGGACGCGGTGATCCGCTCCACGTCGCCGCGTTCGGCGGCCGGCAGCGGGGCGCCCACGCTGCCGCGCAACCCGTCGGCCGCGCCGAGCAGCAGCGCGGCCCGTTCCGCCGCCCCGGCCAGCGCCGCCGCTCCGGCCAGACCCTCCAGGGAGAGCGCCAGGGTCCGGGGCTCACCGGTCGAGCGGGCGATCTCCAGGCCGCGCCGGTGGCTCGCGGCGGCCGACTCGTGATCGCCGCGCAGCTCGGCCACGAACCCCAGCTCGGCGTGGACCAGGTGCGCGCCCGCGGGTGAGGAGGGATAGACGTCGCGCAGGCGGGCCAGGAAGGACTCGGCGGCGTCGAGATCCCCGGACCGCCGGGCGCCGAGAGCCAGGCCCATCACCGCGTGCACCTCGCCGTAGAGGTGGCCCTGCCGCGCGGCCAGGTCCCGTGCGCGCTCGTGCAGGTCGCGGGCGCGGTCCCAGTCGCCGGCCAGCAGCGCCAGGCGGCCGAGCCCGGAGTGGCGGACCGACAGCTCGCCCGCCAGGCCCAGCTCCTCGGCGATGCGCAGACCCTCCTCCTGGAGCCGGGCCGCCTCGGCGTGGTCGCCCTTGATCTCGGCGACGGACGACAGCGGCGGCACGGTCTGCAGCTCGCCCCAGCGGTCGCCGAGCTCGCGGAACAGCTCCGCGCCGCGGCGGGCGTCCCGGTCGGCTCCGGCCAGGTCGTCGCGGAGCATCGCGTGCGTGGCGCGCAGGGCCAGCGTGGCGGCGGTGGTCCACCGGTCGCCGGACGCGGCGGCCACGTCGAGCGCGCCCGTGCCGGGGTCGCCGGCGTTGAACCGGGCGTAGGCGTACAGCCAGGCCAGATGTCCCGGCACGGCCGCGCCGTCCGGGGCGGGAACGTCGCAGGACGCCGGGCCGGGGCGCTCCCCGGTCAGCAGCAGGAACGCCGCGTGGGCCACCTGCGCGCCGGCCGACCCGGGGGCCAGGGCGCACACCCGCGCCAGGCTGCGGCGGCCCTCGTGCAGCCGGCCGCGCAGCAACCACCACCACGACAGGGCGGCGGCCAGGCGCCCGGCCAGGACGGCGTCACGGGTCCCGACCGCCGCCTCCAGCGCCGCGCGCAGGTTGGCGGCCTCGGCGTCGAGCCGGGCCAGCCACTCCCGCTGGCCGGGGCCGCGCAGCTCGGGCTCGGCGCGCTCGGCCAGGTCCGTGTAGTAGCGCAGGTGCCGGCCGCGCGCCTCGCCGAGGTCGTCGGCCTCGCCCAGACGTTCGGCGGCGTACGCGGCGACCGACTCCAGCAACCCGTACCGGGGGCCTGCGGGGCCGTCGGTCATCACGGCGAGTGAGCGGTCGACCAGCCTGGTGACCAGGTCGAGGACCTCCGCGGTGACCACGCCGTCACCCGGGCACACCGCCTCGGCGGCCTCCAGCGTGCAGCCGTCGCGGTGGACGGCCAGGCGGCGCAGCACGACGCGTTCGGGCGTGCTGAGCAGCTCCCAGCTCCAGTCGATCACCGCGCGCAGCGTCCGCTGCCGCTCCGGCGCGCCGCGGCGTCCGCGGGTGAGCAGCGCGAACCTGTCCTCCAGCCGCACCGCCAGCTCCCGTACGCCGAGCCCGCGGACCCGGGTCGCGGCCAGTTCGAGCGCGAGCGGCAGGCCGTCGAGGCGGCGGCAGAGCTCGGCCACCAGCTCGCGGGTCTCGTCGTCGGGGGAGAAGCCGGGCGCGGACGCGGCGGCGCGCTCGACGAACAGCCGGACCGCGTCGGCCGGCCGCAGCGGCTCGACCAGGAACACCCGCTCACCGGCCAGGTCGAGCGGCTCGCGGCCGGTGGCCAGGATCCGCAGCCCGGGCGCGGCGGCCAGCAGCCCGGCGGCCAGGCCGGCGGCGGCCTCGACGACGTGCTCGCAGTTGTCCAGCACCAGCAGGATCTCGCGCTCGCGCAGGGCGGCGGCCAGCCGCGCCCCGGGCGTCCCGGCCGCCGGGCCCGCGCCGAACGCGGGGGCGTCGTCGCGGACGTCGAGGACGGCGGCGACGTGCTGCGCCAGATCGCCGGCATCGCCGCGCCACCCGGCCAGCTCCACCAGCCACACCCCGTCGCCGAACCCCTGGGGCCCGTGGGCGGCCCGGCGGGCGGCCTCCAGCGCCAGACGCGTCTTGCCGACCCCGCCGGGACCGGTCAGGGTCACCAGCCGGACGTCCCCGAGCAGCCGGCCCACCTCGGCGACCGCCGCGTCCCGCCCGACGAGGTCGCCGAGCGGCGCGGGCAGGTTCGTCCGCGCCTCCCGGCCGGGCTCCGCGACGCCGCCCGCGACCGGGCGAACGGGTCCCCCGGCGCTCGCGGTGGGCAGGAGGGCGGGATCCTGGCGGAGGATGGCCTCGAACAGGGCGGTCAGGGCGGGGGACGGGTCGACGCCCAGCTCGTCGGCGAGCCGGTCGCGCAGGTCGCCGTAGGAGGCGATCGCCTCGCTCTGGCGCCCCGCCACGTACAGGGCGCGGAGCTGGACGGCGCGCAGCCGCTCCCGCAGCGGATGGCGGGCCACCAGCCCCGCCAGCTCGCCGGCCAGCAGCAGGTGGTCGCCCGCCGCCAGCCGCGCCTCCGCCTGCTCCTCCAGCACGGACAGGCGCTCCTCCGCCAGCCGCCGCGCCGCGACCCGCGCGAACTCCTCGTCGGCGACGTCCGCGAACGCGGGCCCGCGCCACAGCCCGAGCGCCTCGGTCAGCAGCGCGGCGCGCTCGCGCGGGTCGCCGGCCGGGCGGGCCAGGGTGACCAGGGACCGGAAGCGCGCCGCGTCCACCTCGTCGGACGCCTCCAGCCGCAGCCGGTACCCGGCCGCCTGGTACGGCACCCGGTCGCGCCCCAGGGCCGCGCGCAGTCGCGACACCTTGGCCTGCAACGCGTTGCCGGCCCGCCCCGGCGGCTCGTCGCCCCACAGGTCGTCGATGAGCCGGTCGGCCGACACCGGCCGCCCCTCGTGGACGAGCAGGTCGGCGAGCAGGGCCCGGACCTTGCTCTCGACGATCTTGACGGGCCGCCCCTCGTCGTCCCACACGGCGAGCGGGCCGAGTACTGCGAACCGCATGGGAGAACCGTACACACGCCCCGGAGGAGGACCGTCAGCAGATCGTCAGGATCCCCGCAGCGCCCGGGTGCAGAGTTCGGTCACGGATCACGGCGATCCGCTTCGTACAGATCGGAAGCACTGACATGTCCGGCACGTCACCCCTGTTCCAGCCCACGACGCTCGGCTCGCTGAGCCTGCCCAACCGCCTGGTGATGGCGCCGATGACGCGCAACCGCGCCGCCGCGGACGGCACGCCCACCGGCCTCATGGCCGAGTACTACGCCCAGCGGTCGGCCGCCGGGCTGATCATCGCCGAGGCCACCACGCCCAACGCCGTCGGCCAGACCTACCCGAACATCCCCGCCCTGCACCTGCCCAGGCACGTGGCCGGCTGGCGGCGGGTCACCGAGGCGGTCGCCGAGGCCGGCGGCCGGATGTTCGTGCAGCTGCAGCACGGCGGCCGGATCGGCCACCCGGCCAACAGCGGCCTGCGGCCCGTCGCGCCGTCCCCGGTGGCCTTCCCCGAGCCGGTCGCCACCCCGGACGGGAACCGCCCGGCCGTCGTGCCGAGGACGATGAGCCTGGACGAGATCGAGTCCACCGTGGCCGACTTCGCCGCCGCCGCCCGCCGGGCCGTGGACGCCGGCTTCGCCGGGGTGGAGGTGCACGGCGCCAACGGCTACCTCATCCACCAGTTCCTGGCCGACGGCACCAACCACCGCACCGACGCCTACGGCGGCTCGACGGCCCGGCGCATGCGCTTCGCCGTCGAGGTGGTGCGCGCGGTCGCCGCCGCCGTCGGGCCGGAACGGGTCGGGCTGCGGCTGTCGCCCGGGTTCCCCGGACAGGGGATGAGCGAGAGCGACACCGACGTGCTCTACCCGGCGCTCGTCGAGGAGCTGTCCGGCCTCGGGCTGGCCTACCTGCACCTGGTGTGGGCCAAGCCGGACCAGCCGCTCTACCGGCGGCTGCGCGCCGCCTGGCCGGGCGCGCTGATCGCCAACCCGGCCCAGCCGTGGCCGGGCCCGCTGCCCGCCGACGGCGGCCGGCGCGAGGCGGAACGGCTGCTCGACGCGGGCGCCGACCTGGTGTCGCTCGGACGGGCCTTCCTGGCCAACCCCGACCTGCCCGAGAGGCTGGCCGCCGGGGCCGCGCTCAACCCCGTCCGCATCGAGCACTGGTACGGCGGCGACCACACCGGCTACACCGACTACCCGACCCTGCGCCAGCCTGCGCCGGCCTGAGACCACCTGCTCGCACCGGCGGCGTGGCCGCGGCTCCCAG